>JBKJSF010000063.1:0-36750 GCA_046595895.1 Caulobacter sp.
CAAAGTTATCGCCGCTGTTAGGACCGCGACGAAGAATGCTGACCCGTCATTCACTACGAGCCAGGTTATCACTATCTCCGCTGCTGCTGCGTCGTAGCGTAGGGAGGAGGAATAGAAGCTGAGCCACTAAGGACCACTCTATCGCTTGGTGGTCGATGAGGCCGCAATCTGGGTCCAACCAAAAGGCAGTATAAGCTCGTCATAGGGGTCCCAACTTGCCGCCCATTTTCACCCTCCATCTGCGAATATCATCCGGGAAAAAGCTGGGGCTTATAGCCATTCAACAGAAGGGTTGGTTGGCGGTCATTGCGCGACGGGATCCGGCGATCGACCTCAGCCCATTCCACACACGCAAAATGCCGGCAGAGCATCGAGACGACAAACGCCGCTGGTCGGCCCAGTGGTGCCGAGTTTGCTGCTCCGGTCAGGAGCTTAGGCGCTGAGGAATGCGCTGTAAAAAGCGCTGATAAACTCAGGCTCACCCGGAAAAATCAGCATAAAAAACAATAACTTGTAAAAATGGCGCGCCCGGAACGATTCGAACGTCCGACCCTCAGATTCGTAGTCTGATGCTCTATCCAGCTGAGCTACGGGCGCGCATTTCGCAGGGTCCCTTAGGGGTCCGGCGAGGGCGCGGAACCTAGTCGGGGAAATGGTGAAAGGCAAGCGGGTCAAACCGCTTTTTTCGTCAGCCGTTTTTCCAGCAGCGGATGTCGCTTCCGGGCCAGGGCGTGGCCTCGTAGACGCCCCGCGCAATGGCCCTGGCCAGAACGTCGGCGGCCAGGGCGCCGATGCGGGCGACGGCCATCGGGGCGGGCTCGCCCAGAGGCCGGCGGGCCGTCGAGAGGGCGAAGACGATGTCGCCGTCGAAGGGGGCGTGGGCGGGGCGAACGGCGCGGGCCAGGCCGTCCTGGGCCATGATGGCGACGCGCTTGGCCTCCCCGGGGGTGAGGACGGCGTTGG
Organism: Caulobacter sp.; assembly: GCA_046595895.1. GTDB lineage: Bacteria > Pseudomonadota > Alphaproteobacteria > Caulobacterales > Caulobacteraceae > Caulobacter. The sequence continues at coordinate 964 of JBKJSF010000063.1, forward strand.
TGGCGATCACCGCAATGGTGGTGTTCTGGCGCAGGCCCGGGTTGGCCTTGGCCATGTTCCAGTTGTCGGGGTCGCTGGTCAGGCCCGCCGGGCCCAGGCCGCCGAACTCGCCGTCAAGCTCGAAGGGCGCGGCCCAGAAAGTCCGATCATCCCCCGCCGTCACCGAGCCGTAGGAATTGACCCCGCAGAGAGCTCCGACGATCAGGCCGTCGTCGGTGACGATGCTGGCGCTGCCGGTGCCGCCCTTCCAGCCGCCGGCCTTGGCGCCGTAGCCGCAGCCGGCGGTGCCGAGCGCGATGTCGAGGCCGGCGTTGCTCACCGCCTCGATGCCCAGGCGCCGGTAGGGCGGTTCCAGGCCCCAGGCCTTGTCGCCGTCGTTGGCCATGTCGAACAGGATGGCGCCCGGCACGATGGGGGCGCGGGGCACGTCGGCCCGCTGCGAGACCGGATAACCCCGGCCGTTGGCCCCAAGCCAGGCGGCGACGCCGTCGGCGGCCCCGAGGCCGTACATCGAACCGCCGGACAGCACGACCGCGTCGATGCTGGCCCCGATCAGGTTCTCCGGCGCCAGCGCGTCGGTCTCCCGGGTGCCCGGCCCGCCGCCGCGCACATCGACGGCGCAGACCACCCGCTCATCCGGCAGCACGACGGTGACGCCGGTGCGGACCGCCTCATCCTGAGCCTGACCGACTTTCAGGCCGGGCACGTCGGTGAGGCTGTTGCGCGGTCCGGGACGAGCAGGCATCGGAACTCCGGGGGCTGGACAGGTTTAATCGCCTGCCGGACCGTTGTTGTCCATCGCGGCGCCGTTATGGTGTCGGACCCAAGTTCGGAGAAACCATGCGTCCGTTGATCGCCGCCCTGACGGCCCTGTCCCTGCTGCTGTCCGGCTGCTCGACCTTCGCCGCCAAGCCACCCGCCGCCGACGGCCCGGTGATGGTCGCCGCCGCCAATCCGTTGGCGGTCGAGGCCGGGCTGGCGGTGCTCAAGCGTGGCGGCAGCGCGGTGGATGCGGCGGTGGCGGTGCAGGCGGTGCTGGGGCTGGTCGAGCCGCAGTCGAGCGGCCTGGGCGGCGGCGCCTTCCTGGTCCACTACGACGCGCGGACGAAAACCGTCACCAGCTACGATGGCCGCGAGACCGCCCCGACCGGGGCCGACGCGAAGATGTTCCTGGGCCCGGACGGCAAGCCGATCAACTTCATCCAGGCGGTGCTCAGCGGCCGCTCGACCGGTGCGCCGGGGGCCATCGCCATGCTGCATTACGCCCAGAAGGAACACGGCGCCCTGCCCTGGAACAGCCTGTTCGGCGACGCGGAACGACTGGCCACGGAGGGCTTCACGGTCAGTCCGCGCCTCGCCGGCATGATCACCTCGGTCTATCCGCAGTCGAAGACTCCCGACGCCACGGCCTATTTCACCAAACCCGACGGCAAGCGCTACGTCGCCGGCGACAGCCTGAAGAACCCGGCCTATGCCGAGAGCCTGCGCCGCATCGCCGCCGAGGGACCGGACGGCCTGCTCAAGGGGCCGCTGGGCGCGGCCATCGCCGCCAAGGTGGCCGAAGGGCCAAACCCCGGGACCCTGACCACCGCCGATCTGGCCGGCTACCGGCCGCTGAAGAAGACGCCGGTCTGCGCGCCCTATCGCCAGTATCAGGTCTGCACCGCCCAGCCGGCCTCCAGCGGCGTCGTGCTGCTGCAGGCGCTGAAGCTGCTGGAGCGCACCGACATCGCCAGCCGGGGACCGACCGATCCGGTCGCCTGGCTGCAGATCGCCCAGGCCGAGCGGCTGATGTACGCCGACCGCGACCGTTACATCGGCGATCCGGACTTCGTCTCCGTGCCGGTGAAGGGCCTGCTCAACGACGGCTACCTGGACGAGCGGGCCAAACTGATCGGCGGCCGCCTTGGCCCGCCGCCGACGGCGGGCGTCCCGCCGGGCGCCAGGCCGCGGGGGCCGGACAGCACGGTCGAGCCGGGCGGCACCACCCACTTCGTCGTCGTCGACGCCAGGGGCAACGTGGTGTCGATGACCACCACGGTGGAGAGCATCTTCGGCTCGGGCCGCATGGTCGGCGGCTTCTTTCTCAACAACCAGCTGACCGACTTCAACTTCAGCCCCGGCGATCCGGACGGCGCCCCGGCCGCCAACGCCGTGGCCCCCGGCAAGCGGCCGCGCTCGTCGATGGCGCCGGTCATCGTGCTGGACCGGGACGGCCGCTTCGTCGCCGCCATCGGCAGCCCGGGCGGGCCGTCGATCCTGTCCTACAATCTGAAGGTCCTGGTCGGGGTGCTCGACTGGAACCTGACCATGCAACAGGCCATCGACCTGCCTAACCTGATCGCCCGGGGAAGCAGCGTCGGCGGCGAGGCCGACCGCTTTGCCCCCGGCGTGGTGGCCGGGATGGCCGAGCGGGGCCTTACCCTCAGGCCCGGCGGCGGCGAGAACAGCGGCCTGCACGGGGTGATCGTCCGCGAAGGCGGCCGCCTCGAAGGCGGGGCCGATCCCCGCCGTGAGGGTGTCGCCAAGGGTCTCTAATGGATGTGGCCGCCGCCGGTCGGGGGGCCGGGGAGGACGGTGGCCTTGATCGGGGCCAGGGTCAGGGGCCGGCCGTCCTTCCAGGCGGCGCGGATGGCTTTGGTGGCGGCGATGTCCCGCGTCGGGTCGGCGTCCAGGGCCAGGAAGTCGGCCTCGCAGCCGAGGTCGAGGCAGGAGATGCGCCGGCCGGGGAAGATCGAAACCTTCGGGGTCTCGATCCACAGCTTCAGCAGGGTGGCGGTGTCGAACACCTTCATGGCGGTGAGGTTGTCGATCTCGCTGCGGGAGGTCTGCATGTAGTTGTCCGAGCCGATGGCCAGCTTGACGCCGGCCGCCTGCAGGAGCCGCAGGTTGGCGGTCTGGACGGCCTTGATCTGCTCCTTGCGGGCCTTGCTGAAGTTGAGTCCATTAGTGATCACCGTTGTGGTCACCACCACAACCTCGCGCCGGGCCGCCTCGCGGGCGTCGGCCGGGGTGATGGCGTAGGCCGAGCCCGGCTCGCCCTTTTCCCACATGTAGCCGGGCAGGTGGTTGATCTCGTCGACGCCGCTCCGCACGGCCAGGCCGAAGTCGGCGGCGGTCTCGATGTGGACGCTGACCTTCAGGCCCTTAGCATGGGCGGCCTTGATGATCAGGGGATAGAGCTTGGGGTCGAGGCCGCGCAGGCCGTAGTGGGCCTTGCCCTCCTTGCGCTCTTCGTAGAACTCCGAATGCAGCAGGTAGGTCTTGACGAAGTCGGCGCCCTGGGCCTGGAGCCTGGCGAGCGCCGGTTCGATGTCGGCGGCGGTGCGGATGACGTGGAAGGCCTCGCCCTCGAATGCCTCGCCGGGCTGCTCCTTGCCGCTGAACCGCGACAGGAAGCCGTAGAGGCGGATCGGGTGGCCCCCATCGGCGGTCAGGCCGCCCATGGAAAAGCGGGCGTCGACGGTGTCCTGGCGGTTCATCAGGCCGCGGGTCTTGCCGCTGGAGGCGGCGCTGCTGTTGGGGTTCTTCACATAGAAGACGCCGTTGGCCAGGTACTGGTCGCTGACCAGCCGGGCCAGTTCCGGGGCGTCGATGTTGTGGTTGTGGGCCTCCCCGAAGGCCGGGGTGACGAAGGCGCCGGCCAGGTCGACCGTGCGGGGTTTCCCCGAGGGCCGCACGAAGACGCCGCCCCGCACATAGCGGTCGCCGGCCTTGAAGCCGTCCGGCGACCACCACATCGCGCCGGTGAAGCGCAGGGTTTCGGTCTGGGCCTGGACCGGACCGGTGAAGGCCAGTCCCGCCGCCGCGGCCATGGCCGCCAGCATCACGCTTTTCATCGCCCCGCGCTCCGGTTCTTTACTGGGGATAGTCGAGGGCGACGGTCACGGCCGCGCCGCCGGCAGGCACGGTGATCTTCATCGCCTCGAAGGTCTTGCCGTCCCGGGCCCCGGAGTGGGCCCAGCCCTCGGCCGGCTTGCTGTCCTTCATGGTCATGGTCCAGTTTGCGTCGGCGTCGTGCATGACCATGACCGCATAGTCGCCGGGGGAGATGTCGTTGACGGTCAGGGACATGGTTCCGACCTCGGCGGGGCCCATAGCGCCGGCGGCGCCGACCGGCTTCATGAACTGCTCCTTGCTCTGCAGGGAGACCAGCATCGTGCCGCCGTCGGCGTTGACCCCGGTCAAGGTGACGTGGACGTCGGCGGCGACGGCGGTTCCGGCAGCGGCGAAGAAGGCGCTGAGGGCGCCGGCGAGGATCAGGGTCTTGAAGGTCATGGCTTGCTCCCGTGGCGGGACCAACCCGCCGTCTGCAATGTACTTTGCATTTTAGAGTACATTGTCGTCAAGCGGTGTTTTGTGAATCTCGTGTCATGTTGGGGTTCCTCCCCCAGGCGCGCATCTTCGCGCGGTCCCCCTCCCCAATTCGGCAGGCTATCGCACATGGCCGCGCAAGCAGGCGATTGTGAGTTCGCCTCTGGTCTCCCTTCTCCCCTCGCGGGAGAAGGTGGCCCGAAGGGCCGGTTGAGGGGGCTCCCCGCCCTCCGACACAGCCTGTCGCTACCGCCTCTGCGCAGCTGAAAGACCTATCGACCCCTCATCCGGCGCTTCGCGCCACCTTCTCCCGCAAGGGGAGAAGGGACTTCTCACGGCGGCTGACCCGGTCTTGGCCACCTGTTTCCATATGCAATAGCCCCCGTCCCCCGAGAGGAGGAGGAACTAGGCCAGAGCCGCATTCAGCTTTGCCGCCGTCTCCTCGATGGCGTCGATCACCGGCGGGGAGACGCTGGCCATGATGTAGAAGTCATGGACGAACGACGGGTACTCGATGTGCTCGGCCTTGACCCCGGCCCGAGCCATACGCTCGGCATAGGCCTTGCCCTCGTCCTTCAGCGGGTCGAAGCCGGCGGTGACGACAAGGGCGGCCGGCAGGCCCGAGAGATCCTCGACATGGACCGGCTCGGCGCGGCGGGCGTCGGCGTGGCCGATGGCGGCGAAGTGGCCGGCGAACCAGGTCATCACCTCGGCAGTCAGCACATAGCCGGTGGCCAGATCCTTGCGGCTCTGGGTGTCCTGCTCCATGGCCGTGGCCGGATAGAGGAGGAGCTGGAAGGCCAGGCGGCGTTTGGGGTCGTCCCGCAGTTCGAGCGATATGCAGGCGGCGAGATTGCCACCGGCGCTGCAGCCGCCGACCGCGATGCGGGCCGGATCGACGCCGATCTCGGCGGCGTGGTCGAAGGTCCATTTGACGGCGGCCAGGGCGTCGTCGTGGGCGGCCGGGAAGGGGTGCTCCGGGGCCAGGCGGTAATCGACGGCCAGCACGCGCACGCCGGACGCGGCGCATAGGCGGCGCATGAAGTCGTCGTGGGTCTCAAGGTCGCCGATCACGAAGCCGCCGCCGTGGAAGTAGACCAGGGCGCCGGTCGTCGCCGGCGCGTCCTTGGGGACGTAGAGCCGAGCCTTCAGCGGGCCGGCGCCGCCGTCGACCTGGATGTCGCTGACGGCCAGGTCCTTCGGCGCCCCGGCGTCGAGGCCGGCCCGCTGGGCGATGTAACCCATGCGGATCAGCTCGGGCGGCAGGGTGGCAAGCGGTGGCATCTCGATGGCCGCGGCGGCGTCGAGCATGGCGCGGAAGTGGGGGTCGAGGCTCATGGTAACTCCGTTCAGATCCTTCTCCCGCTTGTCGGGAGAAGGTGGGCCCCGAAGGGGCTCGGATGAGGGCAGCGCCGCGGCCGGACGAGTTGCGCCAGAACCAGTGAACTCACGTCCGCCGGTCCTGCCCTCATCCGTCAGCTTCGCTGACACCTTCTCCCGGCGAGCGGGAGAAGGGAACACTAGATGTGGAGCCTCAATAGGTTGTCCGCGTCCAGGCCGAGTCGGCTGATGGGTGTCTGGGACTTTATCCCGCCGTGCGGACGATGCCAGTTGTAGCGATGCAGCCAGGTTGGCAGCTCGGCGGCGCGATGGTCTGAGCTTTCATAGGTCTTGGCGTAAGCCCATTCCCTGAGACTGGTCTGGATGAAGCGCTCGGCCTTGCCGTTGGTTTTGGGCGTGTAGGGCCTGGTGCGGATGTGCTTGAGGCCGAGTTCGGCGCAGGCGTCGCGGAAGGCGTGGGATTTGTAGCAGGCGCCGTTGTCGGTCATCACCCGGCTCACGGTGACGCCGAGGCTCTTGTAGTAGGCCACGGCGGCTTTCAGGTGCGGCACGGCGCTCTCCTTCGTCTCGTCGGGATGGATCTGGCTGAAGGCCACCCGCGAGTGGTCATCAATGCAGACGTGGACAAACTCCCAGCCGACGCCGCGGTTGTTGCTCTGGCCCGTCCGATCACCGGTCACCCGGTGGCCGGGCTTCTCGAAGCGGCCGAGCTTCTTGATGTCGATGTGGATCATCTCGCCAGGGGTCTTGCGCTCGTAGCGGATCACCGGGGCGGGCGGGTCCAGGTCCCTGGCCCGGCTCAGCCGCACAGCCCTCAGGATGCGGCTCACCGTGGCCGACGAGACACCGGTCTCCTTGGCGATCTGCTGGCCGCAGAAGCGCTGACGGCGAAGGGCGATGACCTGCTCCACCACCTCCGGCGGCGTCGGCCGGTGGAGTTTGTGTGGTCTGGACGAGCGGTCAGCCAGGCCAGCCGGGCCTTCGGCTTCGAAGCGGCCCACCCATTTGCTGACGGTCTTGGCATCGACGCTGAAGGCCGTGGCCACGGCCTTCAGCGTCTGTCCCTCGCTCAGCACCCGACGCACCAACTCGGCTCGACTGTGCACCGTCAGACGGGCATTGTTGTGGATGTTCATCCGACCCTCTCCTGAGACCCTGTAGCTTCACAACCACAGCTTCCCCGGTCCGGGTCGGATGGACAACCTATTGAGAGCTCACAACTAGAGCGACACCACCCCTTCGCCCGAACCATCACCGTACAACGCCTTCACCAGTTCGGCGCGGCGCTCCAGCGTCGCGCGCTGGTTCATATAGCCCTTGTCCGTGATCTCGCCGGCGTCGATGGACGGCGGCTCGGTCAGAATCGTGAAGCGGCCGACCCGCCGGGAAAGCCCGCCGGCCGTGGCGTTGAAGGCCTTGAGCTTCTCGGTGAGGGTAGCGGTCAGCTTCTCGATCGGCGTCCCCGGCCTCTGGTCGGCCATCAGCGCCTGCATGCCGGCCATCGAGGGCCAGACCAGCACAGCGATGAAAGGCTTGTCCTGACCGGCGACGACGGCGTCGAGGATCCAGGGGCTGCAGGCGCCGACGATCTCCGGCCGCAGGGTGCCGACCGACACCCAGGTGCCGCTGTCGAGCTTGAAGTCCTCGGTCACCCGGCCGTCGAACACCAGGCCCTGGGCCGGGTCGTTGCCGTCCAAGAATTTGGCCGCGTCGCCGAGCTTGTAGAAGCCCTCCTCGTCGAAGGCGGCGGCGGTCTTTTCAGGATCGCCGACATAGCCGCTGGTCACCGTCGGGCCCTTGACCCGCACCTCCAGCTTGGAGCCATTGGGGACCAGCTTGATCGTGATCCCCGGCAGCGGCAGGCCGACCAGACCGACCTGTTCGGTGGCCCAGTGGGTGACGGTGATGCCTTGCGTCTCGGTGGCGCCGTACATGGTGGTCAGCGGCATGCGCTGGCCGGTCTCGGCGATGGCCAGGGCCTGCAGACGCTCGTTGACATCATTGCTGAGCGTGGCGCCGCCGTAGCCCATGTAGCGCATGTTCTTGAAAAAGGATCTGCGCAGCACCGGGTCCTTCTCCATGGCGTCGGCCAGCATGCCGAAGGCGATGGGGGCCGAGCCAAAGACCACGGGGGAGACCTCATAGAGGTTGAGGATCGTCGTCTCGAACATGCCGGGCAGCGGCTTGCCCTCATCGAGATAGACGGTGCCGCCGGCCCAGAGGACGCCGTTGAAGCTGATGTTGCCGGCGCTGATATGGCTCCAGGGCATCCACTCCAGACTCTCGGGGATGATGTCCGGGTCGGCCTCCTCGCTGCGCAGCCCGTCCTGGCCGGCAATGACCCCGGCCATCATGCCGAAGGTCTGGGGGGCCGCCTTGGGCATGCCGGTCGAGCCGGAGGTGAACAGGTATTTGGCCACGGTGTCGTGGCCGAGGCCCTCGCGCGCCACCTCGACGGCCGGACCGGCAACGGTGTCGGTCAGCTGCGACAGGGGGATGGCCCCCTCCCCGGTCCCGTCGACGGTGACGAAGGTCAGGCCCTGGTCCTTCAGGGTCTCGAAGGCGCGGGCGTAGAGAGCGCCGGACTGGGCGAAGATCACCTTCGGCTTCACCACCGAGACGCAGTGCCTGAGCTTGGCGTGGTCGGTGGAGATCAGGCTGTAGGCCGGGCTGATCGGGGCGACCGGCACCCCGGCGGTGTAGCAACCGACCTTGATCAGGGCGTGTTCGAGGCTGTTGGAAGACAGCACCATGACGCTGTCGTCGGCGGTCAGGCCCTGATCCAGCAGCCACTGGGCGATGCCCTCGGCCTGCCGCAGGGCTTCGCCGTAGGTCAGGGTCCGCCAGGGGCCGTGGCCGGGCTCGCGCTGCTTCATCCAGGGCCGGTCGGGATGCTTTTCCGCCTTTTCCTTGAGGAGGTGGGCGATGGAGCGGGGACCCTCGCCCGGGGCATGGTTGGAGCGGATCAGGATCGAGCCGTCGGCGCGGCGCTCGACCGACACGTCCGGGCCCTTCATCGGCAGGTCCTTGAAGGGAATGCTCGACAAGACGGCTGGAGCCGCCACGCCATCGGCGGGGGTCATGGGCGGTTTCCTCGGGTCTTTATTATTGTTGTTCCCCTGAGGTTACCCCTCGCGGAAACCCTCCGGCAAGTATGACGGCGGGGAAGCCTGCCGTCACAGGCCCTTGAGCCAGTTCAGCAGCAGGCGATTGACCTCGTCCGGCCGCTCCTGTTGGGTCCAGTGGCCGCAGCCCTCGATCAGGTGGGCGCCGCGAAGCTGGGTCAGGTGCGGACTCATCAGGGCCACCGGATCGACGCCCGGCAGCATCTTCAGGACCAGGTCGCGCGTGCCGCCGATGAACAGCGACGGCTGGTCGATGGTCTTGCCCTTGAAGCCCTGTAGCCAGTCGAAATCGCGGCCCCAGTTGCGGTAGCGGTTCAGAGGGCCGAAGAAGCCGGAGCCTGCGAATTCGGCGGTGTAGTAGGCGATGTCGGCGTCGCTCAGCCAGGCCGGGAAAGGATCGGGGTCGGGCAGGCGGTCGAGCAGGGCGGCGCCATGCGGCTTGTCGGCCGGCCAGGTTCCGTCCGGGGCGTCGCCGCTGATGGCGTAGTAGAATTTGCGGATGGCGGCGCGGGGGTCGGCCTCCAGCTCGGCCTCGGCGACGCCGACGTCCTGGAAATAGACCTGGTAGAAGAAGCGGCCCTTGTCGGTGAAGGCGAGCTTGATGGCGTCGAGGAAGTTGATGGCCGGGACGCCGGTGTAGGGCACCGACAGGCCGGCGACGGCGGAGACGCGGTCCGGCCGGGTCAGGGCGGTGTTCCAGACGATGGGGGCGCCCCAGTCGTGGCCGATGAGCACGCCCGTGCCGTCGTCGGACAGGGCCTCGATGACGCCGGCGACGTCGGCGGTGAGGGCTTCGAGGCTGTAGTCGGCGACCTCGCCCGGCTTGTCGGAGCCGCCGTAGCCGCGCACGTCGATGGCGCAGGCGGTGAAGCCGGCGTCGGCGATCGGGCCGATCTGGTGGCGCCAGCTGTACCAGCTCTCCGGAAAGCCGTGGACCATGACCACCAGCGGGCCGGAGCCCTGGACGGCGGCGCGCAGCTTGATGCCGTTGGTCTCGATGATGCGGAAGTCAGGCATGGGGGGGTCCTTGTTTTCCGTAGCCGATCATGGGTTCCCCGCCGTTAGGATAGGGGGGCGCCTCGGTGACTGTCCTCCGGCGCAGTCGGATGACTTTCACCATTCATCGTCCGGGATCCACGGAGACAGTCACGCTGCGCGAGCCAGTCACCGCAACCCTCACCCTACCATCCGCTCGCGGCCTTCCCAGAACGGCGCGCGGAGTTCGCGGCGCAGGACCTTGCCGGAGGGGTTGCGGGGCAGGACATCGACGACATCGATGGACTTGGGGCATTTGTAGCCGGCGATCAGGCCGCGGCAGTGGGCGATGAGGTCTTCGGCGGTCACGGCCATGCCGGCTTTCAAGACGACGATGCCCTTGACCGCCTCGCCCCAGCGCTCGTCCGGCACGCCGATGACGGCGGCGTCGGCGATGGCCGGGTGGCTGAACAGGGCGTTCTCGACCTCGGCCGGATAGACGTTCTCGCCGCCGGTGACGATCATGTCCTTCACCCGGTCGTGGATGTAGAGGTAGCCCTCGGCGTCGAAGTAGCCGGCGTCGCCGGACTTGAACCAGCCCTGCGGGCAGATGGCGTCCTTGGTGGCGTCGGGGCGGTTCCAATAGCCTTTCATGACGCCCTTGGCCCGTATCTGCACCTCGCCGACCTCGCCCACGCCGCCGATGGTCCCGTCGGGCTTGACGACCTGAACGTCGAAGCCCGGCCAGGGCTTTCCGCAGCTGCGCAGCTTGTCGCGCTCCGGAGCATGGTCGGCGGCCGACAGGTGGGCGCCGCCGCCAATGGTTTCGGTCAGGCCGTAGAGCTGGTGGAAGTCACAGCCGAACACAGCCTGAGCCTTGCGCAGCACCGCTTCGGAGATCGGCGAGGCCCCGTAGAAGATGCGCTCGAGGTAGGAGAAGTCGGCCTCGTCGATGCCGGGGGTCTGCAGTAGCATGTTGATGATGGTCGGGGCGAGGAAGGCGTAGGCGACCCGCTGCTCGGGGATCATCGCGACGATCTGGGCCGGATTGACCTCGGCCAGGATAATCTCGCGCACCCCCTGCAGGAGACCCAGCAGGCCGCAGTTGACGCCAGCCACGTGGAACAGCGGCATCAGCACCAGGTTGGTCTTGCCGGGGTCGTAACGGGCCCAGCCGGCGCTCAGGGCGGTGTCGAACAGGGCCGCGTAGTTGGCCTGGGTCAGCTGCACGCCCTTGGGCAGGCCGGTGGTGCCGCTGGTGTAGAGCTGGATGACGTCGTCATCGTCGCGGGGGCTGAGCTTGGGGTCATCCGGGTAGTGACCGCCGATCCAGTCACGGAAGCCCGGCCAGCGCGGGTGGCCGGCCTCGAACTGGACGAGGCCCTTCACGCTGGGGATGTCGGAGATGATCATGTCGACGACGCCGGCGAAGTCCTGGCCGACGATGAGGAGTTTGACGTTGGCGTCCTTGAGGATGAAGGCGATCTCCGGCGGGGCGAGCCGCCAGTTGACCGGGGCCAGGCAGACCCGGGCCTTGATGCAGCCCAGCCAGAGGGCGAAGAAGTCGTCGTTGTTCTTGGCCAGCACGCCGACCCGGTCGCCGGGCTTGAGGCCCTGGGCCAGCAGGGCCTGGGCGCAGCGGTTGGAGGCCTCGTTCCACTGGCCGAAGGTGGTCTCGCGGCCCTCGAACAACAGGGCGACGGCATCGGGACGGATCGCCGCCTGCTGGCGCGGGATGTCGGCGACGTTGGTCAGGGTCATGGACATTTCCTCGGAAGCCTCTGGGGGCGACTGGCCGGAGTTGAGCAAGGGCGTCGACGGCTGTCGAGAGGAGTCAGAAACATGGCGCCGGGCGCTTCGCTTCGCTATCTTGATTCCTCACATTGAGGGGACCGACAGATGCACTACCAACGCCTGACCGCTGCGACGCCTTTCGCGCTGGCGGGGCTGCGGATCTTGTCCGGCTTGCTGTTCCTGGAGCACGGGACGCAGAAGTTCCTGTCGTTTCCCGCCGGCGCGCGAGCCGGGCATGGTTGGGACCTCTCGCAGCCCGGCTCTTGGGCGGGCGTCATCGAACTGGTAACCGGGGTGATGCTGGTACTGGGCCTGCTGACCCGTCCGTCCGCCTTCCTGGCCTCGGGAACCATGGCCTTCGCCTACTTCATGGTCTTCGCCGGCAAGGACTTCTGGCCGGCGAACAACGGCGGTGACGCGGCCATTCTGTTCTGCTTGGTCTTCCTGTTCCTAGTATTCGCCGGCCCCGGCGCGCTCAGCCTCGACGGCGGGATCAGGCGCGGCCGGGCCAAATGAAAGAGGCCGCCGGGATTGCTCCGGACGGCCCTCAATGACCTCAATGCAATGAGCCCTATTCGGCCGCCACCGGCGCCGAGTAGCCCAGCACGGCCTTGGTTTCGAGGAACTCGCCGAAGGCGTGGTCGCCCCACTCCCTGCCGTTGCCGCTCATCTTGTAGCCGCCGAACGGGGCCATCATGTCCGGGCCGGCGCCGTTGATGTTGACCTGACCGGCGCGCAGCTTCTTGGCGACGGCGTTGATCTTGTCGACATCGGTGCCGCTGATGTAGGCGGCCAGGCCGTATTCGGTGTCGTTGCCGACCCGAACCGCTTCGTCGACGCTGTCGTAGCCCAGAATGGAGACCACCGGGCCGAAGATCTCTTCCTTGGCGATGCTCATCTCGTTGGTGACGTTGGCGAAGACGGTGGGCTTTACGTAGTAGCCCTTGTCGAGGCCGTCCGGCAGGCCGACGCCGCCGGAAACCAGGGTCGCGCCCTCGTCGATGCCCTTCTGGATCAGGGTCTGGATCTTTTTCCACTGAACGTCGGAAACGACCGGGCCCATCTTGGAGTTGCCGTTGGGATCGCCGACGGTGTGGGCTTCGGCGGTGGCCTTGGCGATGGCGATGACCTCGTCCATCCGACCCTGCGGCACCAGCATGCGGGTGGGCGCATTGCAGCTCTGGCCGGAGTTCATCATCACCGAGCCGACGCCGCCGCTGACGGCTTTGGCGAAGTCAGCGTCTTCCAGGATGATGTTGGGGCTTTTGCCGCCCAGTTCCTGGTGCACGCGCTTGACGGTCGGGGCGGCGTTCTTGGCCACCTCGATGCCGGCGCGGGTCGAGCCGGTGAACGACACCATATCGACGCCCGGATGGCTGGAGATGGCGGCGCCGACGATGGGGCCGTCGCCGTTGACCATGTTGTAGACGCCGGCCGGGACGCCGGCGGCATGCAGGATCTCGGTCCAGATGTAGCCGCTGAACGGGGCCACTTCCGAGGGCTTCAGCACCATGGTGCAGCCCGTCGCCAGAGCCGGCGCGACCTTGCAGGCGATCTGGTTGACCGGCCAGTTCCACGGGGTGATGAAGCCGCAGACGCCGATCGGCTCTTTCACCAGCCGGGTGGTGCCGCGGTCTTCCTCGAATTTATAGTCCTTGAGCACGGCGACGGCCGTCTGCAGGTGGCCGATGCCCATGGCGGCCTGCGCGCGCTGGGCCAGCCAGGACGGGGCGCCCATTTCCTCGGTGATGGCCTTGGCCATGTCCTCGTAGCGCTTCTGGTATTCGACGATGATGCGCTCGAGCAGCTCGATGCGCTCCTCACGGGTCGTCAGGCTGAAGGTCTCGAAGGCTTTCTGGGCGGCCTTCACGGCGGCGTCGACGTCGGCTTCCGAACCCATCGAAATCCTGCCGGCGACCTCTTCGTTGGCCGGGTTGATGACGTCCAACGACTTCGGCGTCACCGGGTCCACCCATTTGCCGTCGATGTAGAATTTGGAATAGTCGCGCATGGCTCGCTCCCTGGCGTTTGGCGTTCTTCGGGGCCGCTCTGTCTGGCCGCGTTCAAACGATAGTTTAGTTATCGCGGTTCACGTGGGGAAGGGGGATTGATGATTCCTAGCCAAACCGTGACCGAGTCCCTACCTGACAGCGCTGGAAGCCGGGGACATGCGTTGCAGCCGATTATCACCATCAAGGGCCTGACCAAGCGCTATGCCACCGGGCATGAGGCGCTGAGCAACGTGAACCTGGAAATCCGGCAGGGCGAGCTGTTCGCCCTGCTGGGACCGAACGGGGCGGGCAAGACCACCCTGATCAGCCTGATCTGCGGCATCGCCCGGCCGACCGAGGGGACCATCGTCGCCGACGGCCATGACATCGCGAAGGACTACCGCGCCGCCCGCGCCAAGATCGGGCTGGTGCCGCAGGAACTTTCCACCGACGCCTTCGAGGCGGTCATCGACACGGTGAAGTTCAGCCGCGGCCTGTTCGGCAAGGCCCCCAACCCGGCCTACATCGAGAAGATCCTGCGCGACCTCAGCCTGTGGGACAAACGCAACGACAAGATCATGACCCTGAGCGGCGGCATGAAGCGGCGGGTGATGATCGCCAAGGCGCTGAGCCACGAGCCGCGCATCCTGTTCCTCGACGAGCCGACGGCCGGGGTCGATGTCGAGCTGCGGCGCGACATGTGGGAGATGGTCAGGGGCCTGCGGGCGACCGGCGTGACCATCATCCTGACCACCCACTACATCGAGGAGGCCGAGGAGATGGCCGACCGGATCGGGGTGATCAGCAAGGGCAAGATCATCCTGGTCGAGGAAAAGTCGGTGCTGATGCGCAAGCTGGGCACCAAGCAGCTGACCCTGCATCTGCAGGCGCCGCTGACGGCGCTGCCGGTCGAGCTGGCCGGCGAGCCGCTGGAGCTCAGCGCCGACGGCCAGGACATCATCTATACCTTCGACGCCCAGGCCGAGGAGACCGGCATCGCCGCCCTGATCCGGCGCCTCAGCGGCCTTGGCATCGACTTCAAGGACCTCAAGACCCACCAGTCGAGCCTGGAGGAGATCTTCGTCTCCCTCGTCCGCGGCGGACAAGACAGGAGCCGACAATGAACCTGCACGCCATCCGCTCGATCTACATGTTCGAGATGCACCGGACGTTCCGGACCCTGATGCAGTCGATCGCCAGCCCGGTGCTGTCGACCAGCCTCTATTTCGTGGTCTTCGGCTCTGCGATCGGCGGGCGAATGGGCGAGATCGACGGGGTGCCCTACGGCGCCTATATCATCCCAGGCCTGCTGATGCTCAGCCTGCTGACCGAAAGCATCTCCAACGCCAGCTTCGGCATCTACATGCCCAAATGGAGCGGCACCATCTATGAGGTCCTGTCGGCCCCGATCAGCTGGTTCGAGGTGGTCATCGGCTATGTCGGGGCGGCGGCCAGCAAGTCGGTCCTGCTGGGGCTGATCATCCTGGTCACCGCCCGGTTCTTCGTGCCCTACGAAATCCAGCACCCGGTGTTCATGCTGGCCTTCCTGGTGCTGACGGCCGTCACCTTCAGCCTGTTCGGCTTCGTCATCGGGGTCTGGGCCGACGGCTTCGAGAAGCTGCAGATCGTGCCCATGCTGATCGTCACCCCGCTGACCTTCCTGGGCGGCAGCTTCTACTCGATCAGCATGCTGCCGCCGATCTGGCAGAAGATCACCCTGTTCAACCCGGTGGTCTACCTGGTCAGCGGCTTCCGCTGGAGCTTCTACGGGGTGTCGGACGTCGGAGTGGGGATCAGCATCGCCGCGACCCTGGGGTTCATGGCGCTCTGCCTGCTGGCGATCTGGTGGATCTTCAAGACGGGGTATCGGCTGCGGGCGTAACAGCTTCCTTCCCCACCGACGGTCGGGTCAGCGCGGTTGCGGGCGTTCGCGGTGACCCCCCGCCGTCAGCGGCTGCGCCCCCGCCACCTCCCCCGATGGGCTACGGCATGCACACAAGTGGTTCGGGGCTGGAGTTTGTGGATTTCCCTGGCGGCGACTGACTGATTCACTGGTCTTTGCGTTGAGCGGAGGTCGGAGATGGTTGGGTTCAGTCGGGGTGATGTTCGAACGGCGGCGAGTGGCGCCCGGTTTTTGGAGCAGATCGTAGCGACGGGATCGCTGGTGCTTCGCAAGCTGGGCGAGACGCGGGCTGGCGAGATGGCGGCCCATCGGTTTTTGTCCTCGCCGCACGTCTCGACTGGAGGGATCCTGGAGGCGTTCAGCGACCGGACGCGGCAGGCGAGCGCTGGTCGTCGGGTGGTGGTGGCGCAGGACACCACGGAGATCAACTTCTCTGGGAGAGACGCGGCTCGGCGAGGTCTGGGTCCAGCGGGGAACGGCAAGGCGCTGGGCTTCTTCATCCACCCCAACGTTGTGATCGACGCGGACGAGGAGGTTGTTATGGGCCTGGCGGGGGCTCGCCTGTGGACGCGGGAGGAGGAGAAGGTGGGCCCGCGTGGCAAGCGCTCGGCGCTGGATAAGGAGAGCGCCTGCTGGTTGGGTGGAAGTCGGATGGCGGCCGAGGTGCTGGTTGGCCACGCCGCCCAGGTGATCGGGGTCAGCGACAGGGAGGGGGATATCTGGAGCCACTTCGCTCATGTTCCCGAGGGCATGGATCTGGCGATCCGAGCTCGCCATGACCGCCCCCTCGAAGGGGGCAAGGCCTTGTTCGAGGTCATGGCCGACCGGTTGCCGCTGGCCGCCGAACTGGTCAAGGTCGCGCCCCGAGGGCCCGGCGACAAGGGCCGCATGGCCAAGGTGGTGCTGCGGGCGGGGAAGGTCCAGATCAAGCGACCGGCCAACGCGCCACACAGTGATCCCAAGCTTCTTGAGTTGGGGTTCGTCGATGTGACCGAACAGAATCCGCCTCAAGGGGTCAAGCCGCTCCTCTGGCGGATACTGACCACTCTGCCGGTGGAGACGGCCCTTGAGGCCAAGGAGGTCGTGCGCTGCTATCGGCTGCGCTGGCGCATCGAGGAGGTCTTCCGCGCCCTGAAGCGTGATGGCTTGGCCCTTGAGGAGACGCAGGTTCAGGACAGCCTGCGCCTGTTCCGCCTCGCCGCCATGGGGCTGGGCGCGGCTGTGCGGATCATCCAGTTGGTCGATGCCCGCGATGGAAGCTCCCGACCGATGAGCGACGTTCTCGATGAGAACCTGGTCAGCGACGTCGCCCTCCTCGTCCGCTCTCGCCAGGGCGCTACTGAAAAACAGAAGAACCATCACCCCGAGGGGTCGCTCGCCTGGCTATCCTGGGTCGTCGCCCGATACGGCGGATGGAACTGCTACGGCAAACCGCCAGGACCCAAAACCATGGCCGACGGCTGGAAACGCTTCACCGCAACCCTATGCGGCGTCACCCTCGCAAGAGCCGAAGCAATTGTGTGAATCCCGTAGCCCGATGGGGGAGGAACACGCAAACTCGGTGACGCTCCGCCCCATTCTCGCTAGGGTCGGGCAAGTCCGGAGCGTCCCCCCTGTCCACCCTTCCCCCCGACCTGCGCCTGGAAGCCGTCCTCGAGTCCATCTCTGACGCCTTCTACGCCGTCTCGCCGGAGTGGACCTACGTCATCTTCAACGGCGCGGCCGAGCAGTACTTCGGCGTCAACCGCGACGAGGTGCTCGGCAAGAACATGTGGGAGGTGTTCCCGCAGGGCATCGGCACACCGTTCGAAACCGTCTGCAAACGGGCCATGGATGGCCGCAAGGGGGCGGCGTTCGAGAGTCCTTCCCGTTGGAGACCGGACCGCTGGGTGGAAATCCGCATCACGCCGATGATCGACGGCGGCATCGGGGTGTCGCTGCACGACATCACCGAGCGGCGCCGCGCCGAGCAGGCGCGAGAACTGCTGGCCCGGGAGGTCGACCACCGCAGCCGCAACGCCCTGGCCGTGGTCCAGGCCATCGTGCGGATGACCGAGGGACCGGACCTGGAAACCTACAAGGAGGCGGTGTTCGGGCGGGTCAATGCGCTGGCCCGGGCCCAGGGAGCGCTGGCCGACCGCCGCTGGGAAGGCGCGCCGCTGCGGGAGCTGGTCGATGAGGCGATGGCGGCGCTGAGCATCCCGGACCGCTACAGCCTGACCGGGCCGGCCGTGCGCCTGAGCCCCGAGCAGACCCAGCCGGTCAGCATGCTGATCCACGAACTGGCCACCAACGCCGCCAAGTATGGCGGCCTGTCGACGCCGGATGGCCGGGTGGCCATCGTCTGGACGCTCGGCGAAAACGGGGCCATCGACCTGAGCTGGCGGGAGACTGGCGGACCGGCGGTGACACCGCCGCGGAAGCCCGGCTTCGGCACGCGGCTGATGACCCAGCTGTCCCGACAGATGGCGGCTAGACTGTCTCAGGCCTGGGAGCCTTCGGGGCTGGCGGTGACCCTGGCGATTCCGGGGCCGGCGGTTCCGAAGACCTGACCGGGTCCATTCCCTCGGGGATTTGGGCCCGTTCGCGCGGCAGGCCGTGGCCGGTATCGGGCGGCTCGCCCATCGGCGGGCGGCCCAGCATGGTGGCCTTCTTCCAAAGACCGGCCCTGTAGTAGGCGGTCGATAGAATCAGGGCGACCCCGGAGCCGAAGGCGAAGCTCCACCACACCGCGTCCTGCCCCCAGAGCGGCTCCAGCAGATAGGCGAAGGGGATGCGGACCAGAACGATCGACAGGGTCAGAATGACCAGCGGCGGCCAGACATCGCCGGTGGCCCGCACGGTGGCGAACAGCACGATGGTCACGCCGAAGGGAATGAAGGTCCAGACCACCAGCTGGTTGATGTGGATGGCGATGGCCACCGCCTCGCTGTCGGTCGGCAGGAACAGGCCGAGCACCAGGGGCGCCGCTGCGTAGAGCACCGCCACCATCGCGCCGGTCAGGACGATGTTGAAGTCGATGCCGGCGCGGGTGACGCGGGCCACCCGGTCCCACAGGCCGGCCCCGACGTTCTGGGCGGCCATCGAGGAGACGGCCGCGCCGATGGCCAGGGCCGGCATCTGCACATAGGTCCACAGCTGGGCGGCGACGCCATAGGCGGCCGCCGTGCGTGAGCCGAAACCGTTGACCAGGCTCATGACGATCAGGGCCGAGGCTGAAATGACGATCATCTGCAGACCCATCGGCAGGCCCTTGGCGACCAGGGTGCGGATCAAGGCCGGGTCGAGCCTGAGGTAGGCGAGGTCGGGGCCAGCCAGGCGCAGGGGGTGCTTGCGGGCGTAGAGCAGGATGATCAAGGCCACCAGCGCCAGGGCCTGGCTGATCAGGGTGGCCATGGCGGCCCCGGCGATGCCCATCTCCGGGAAGGGACCGAGGCCGAGGATCAGCACCGGATTGAATGCCATGTCGAGAATGACGGCGAGGAGGCTGAACTGGAAGGGCGTGCGGCTGTCGCCCGCCCCGCGCAGCAGGGTCATGACCAGGATCGAGAAGTTCATCAGCGGCAGGGCGAGAAAGATGACCCGCAAATAGGCGCTGGCCAGCGGCAGTGCGTCCGGCGGCGTTCCCAGGACCGCCAGGATGGCGTCCGTGCCCAGCCAGCCGCCGATGGCGAACAGCACCGAGATGATGCTGAAAAAGGCGATGGAGGCGCCGACGGCCCGCTTGGCCATGACCATGTCGCGACGGCCCATCGACTGGCCGACGACGATGGTCGCCGCCATGCCGACCCCGAATACCGTGCCCAGCAGCAGAAAGAGGACGAGGTTGGCGTTCGAGGTGGCGGCCAGCGCCGCCTCGCCGAGGAAGCGACCGACCCAGACGGCGTTGATCGAGGCGTTCAGCGACTGCAGGATGCTGGTGGCCAGCACCGGAAAGGCAAAGGCCGCCAGGGTGCGGGCAATCGGGCCCTGGGTCAGATCCCGCGTGCGGCCCTGACCGGGGCCAGCGGGCATCCCGTCTTCCTGTGGGGACTCATCCATGCGCCCAGCCTAACGCATGATCGAAGGATTGGTACGGCCTGGATCGGCCTCATCCGTTGGCCCGGGTCGCCTTCACCTTGATGGTCCTGGCGACGATCAGCGTCTCGGCGTTCAGGCGCTCGCCCGACTTCATGACTTCCAGATGCACGTGGTCGGTAATGCCCGGGTAGTGCGCCTGCAGGCTGGCGACGGCGCCGATGGTCTGGCCTAGCCGCACCGCCTGGCCGACCACGACGCCGGGATCGACATAGAAGGTGCGGGCGACATAGCCGAGGGCCGGGTTGGTGATCTCGATGAAACGCAGGGAATCGTCGCCGCCATAGGCGTAGCCGATCTTGGTCACGAAGCCGCTGATCGGGGCGGCGACGGCCTGGTCGGCGGCGGCGGCGTAGTCGACGCCCTCATGGTCGCGCGAGCCGCCGTCGCGCGAGGCGCCGAACTCGCCATTGCCGAAGGCGTCGTGCAGCCGCGGGGCCTGGCCGGTCGGGTTGACGAAGTCGCTCGCGCCATCGCCATCAACGTCGAGGCCGTTCCAGACGGTCTTGCTGACCATCGTGGCCGGGAGGCGCGCCTTGGGGTTCACCGCCTTGATCAACCGGGCCATCGGGCTCTGGCTGACGGCGCCTTGCGGCGCCGGTCCTCCGGCCACGGCGAGGGCGGCGACCGGGATAAACACGAGCACGAGACCGACCGCCTGGGCCAGCGCGAGGCGCCAGCCCTTACATGTTTTACGCTGCACTATGTGACCAATTCTCTGGGGAGGGGAGGACGATGCGGGGCAGGGCATACACACAAAATGAGGCGCTCGCCGGGCCACAATGTTGCGACGTATCGACGCTTTGCGAATGTTGTCAGGGGGTTAGTGGGGGCTGCCGAAACCCCATCAGTCAGTCAAGTGGATGATTTGGACACCCGGCACATAGCCGTACTGATGGAAGACCCGGGCCGCCGGATGACGATGCACGACCAGCTGGCTGCCCGCCACCCAGCGAAGTTCGACGGGCGGACCACCCCAGGACGCCGCCGGCGCGTTCCCATGATCATCATCGACAACGAGAACATTGCCGCTTCCTTCCACGGTCGCGCCGACACCCACGATGGAAACCTGACTCGAGAATCCGGTCGTGGCGCCGCAGTTGCGCTCGAACAACACCGCGTCGTGCTTGCCATCGGGCGCAGTCATACGGACGACCTCGGTGTTGACGCAGAGGGTCTCTCCGGAACAGCCGGCCAGCAGCAGGGCGAGCGGAAGAAGCCGCCTCACCGCTGATGCAGCATGGCCAGGCCCGGGACCGGGCTGCGGGCCTTGAGCACGTAGTCGGCGCGGATTGAGCCAATGTAGAGGTCGCGCAGGTCCGGGCCGCCCCAGGTCACGTTGGTCGGATGGTTGATCAGGGCGCCGGAGGGATCGTGGCAGACGGTCTCGACCTGGCCGGACGGCGCGATGGCCACCACCTTGTTGGCGGCCGGCAGGCAGACCCAGAGGTTGCCCTCGGCGTCGAGGCCGACGCCGTCGGTGTAGCCGAGGTCGTCGTGGTGCTGGGACGCGGCGGCGGCCTCCACGACATCGCCGGCCGCCATCAGCCGGCCGAGGACGGGGCCGTAGCGCCTCCCCTCTCCCAGCTTGCCGCCGGGCAGGATGTCGAAGGCCAGGACGTCGGCGCCACTGGTCTGGGCGCAGTAGAGGGTCTTGTCGTCGGCGCTCAGGGCCATGCCGTTGGGAAACTTCAGCCCCTCGGCGACGATGTCGGCGCTGCCGTCCGGACGCAGCACGAAGATAAAGCCGTCGGCGCGGCCGTCCAGCGCCTGGGGCCAGGTCTCGGCGTGGGTGGAGTTGGCGCACCAGATGTTGCCGGTCCGGTCGATGACCGGATAGTTGGCGCTGGTCAGTCGCTTGCCGCCGACCTCGGCCAGCAGGGTTTCGTGGACGCCCGTCGCCGGATCGAACCGCTGGAGGGGGCCCTCTACGCGGTCGTAGATGCCGAAGTTGGCGATCAGGATGCGTCCCTGGCCATCCATGTTGATACCGTTGGGCGCGCCGCCGGCCGGGCCCATGCGGGTGAAGCTGCCGTCGGCATGGATCTCGGCCACCGCGCACTGGTGGTCGGAGGCGAAGACGCGCCCGTTCTTGCCGACCACCACGTCCTCGGGCCGGTCGATGCCGACCGCGATCTTTGAAAAGGACGAGGTTGCGATCCAGGACATGGCGTCTCTCCCGTTAAGCCCGCTTCTGTGAGCGAGGGTGCGACTATTCTCCCTCCGCGCGATGAGAACCATCCCCCACTTCCGATTGTCCCGACGAAAGTCAGGGTCCAGTGTCCGCTTGGTGTGAGGGCTCAGCTCTGATCAGCACCAGCCTGTCTTCTGGTTTGCCAGCTGGGTCCCGACCTTCGTTGGGGTGATCGGGGTTGGGAGAGGCGTGGCCTACCAGAGCGGGGCCAACTCCGCCCCGAGCAAGGCTTCCTCGATCCGCCGGCGATGGCCGGGGCGCAGGGTCTCCGGCAGCGCATCTGGTTGGAACCAGCCGATCTGGGCGATCTCGCCGTGGGAGGTGGCGCGGCAGGGCTCCCAGGCCGGGCAGAGGTAGGTCAGCACGTGATCGTTCGGGTGATGAGCGTGGTTGGAGTGCATGGAGACCAGTTTCGGCGGGCCAGTCAGTCGCACCCCTGCCTCCTCGACCAGTTCGCGGGCCAGGGCGGTCTCGGCGGTTTCGGCCTTTTCGACGCCGCCGCCGGGCAGGTGCCAGCCATCGACATAGGTGTGCTCAATCAGGAGGACGCGGCCGTCCTCGTCGAGCACGATGCCGCGCACCCCCAGGGTGAGGCCGCGCGCCAGCTTGAACCAGGCGAAGACGAAGGGGCGGGCGAAGGGTTCGACGGCGCGGCGCCAGAGCATGGAATGAGCTTGGGCCAGGGACGCGGCTCGCGCAATCGCTTGCCCCTCGTGGCCGGCGGCGCTAGGACCGCCGCAACGGAATTTCGGAGCCAAGACCATGACTGGCTACATCGCCATCGGCATCATCCTGCTGTTCGTCGTCGCCTTCGCCGCGCTGAACCTCTACGAGTTCGGCCGGCTCGACTAAGTGCGGCCCAAGTCATGAGGGGCGTTGCCCTCGTCACCGGCGCCGCGCGGCGCATCGGCCGGTCGCTCGCCCTGGCGGCGGCGGCGGCCGGCTACGACCTGGCCATCCATCATCGCAGTCATCCGGAAGACGCCGACAGCCTGGCCGGGGAAGCCGCCGCCCTGGGCGTCAACTGCCTGACCCTGACGGGCGACCTGACCGCGGCCGATATGCCGACCGAGCTGTTCGACGCGGCCACGCGCCTGGGACCAGTCAGACTGCTGGTAAACAACGCCTCGCTGTTCGAGGACGACAGCTTCGGCAGTTTCGACGCCGATAACCTGCAGTCGCACATGGCGGTCAACCTGACAGCGCCGCTGCTGCTGTCGCAGGCCTTCGCCAAGCGGCTGCCGGCCGGCGCCGGCGGCCTGATCGTCAATATCCTCGACCAGCGGGTGCTGCGGCCCAATCCGCAGTTTTTCAGCTACAGCCTGTCCAAGGCCGCCCTCTGGCAGGCGACGCAGACCATGGCCCAGGCGCTGGCCCCCAGCATCCGGGTCAACGGCATTGGCCCCGGCCCAACCCTGCCGTCTTCGCACCAGGTCCCCGGCGAGTTCGAGGCCGAGGCCGGGGGGACCCTGCTCGGCCGGCCGGTCGATCCGGCCGAGATCGCCGCCGCCCTGCGCTATCTGATTGACGCCCCGTCGGTGACCGGCCAGATGATCGCCGTGGACGCCGGTCAGCATCTCGGCTGGCGCACCCCCGACATTGTCTCCGGCTAGAGGGGCCTTCATGGCCATTACGCCCGCCACCCAATCTCATACCGAACCTACACCCGTGCACATTGGCAAGGTCGTGGTCAGCAAGATCTTCGTCCACGGCATCCGGGTCGATGCTGAAGTGGGGGTCTATCCGCATGAGCGGGGCCACACACAGCCGCTGGTTGTCGATATCGAACTCGACGTCGCCTGGGCCGGGGCCGACCGGCTGGCTGACACGGTCAACTACGAGACCCTGGTTGCGGCCGCCAAGGCCGTCGCCGACGAAGGTCATATCGAGCTGGTCGAGGTCTACGCCGAACACCTCGCGGCTCGCTGCCTCGCCGACCCGCGCGTCACCCGCGCCCGCGTCCGCGTCGACAAGCCCCAGGCGCTCGCGCCCCACGCCGCCGGGGCTGGCGTCGAGATCACCGTGGTGCGCGGCTGATCGCCCATAGCGCCAGGCTCGGCCCGATGCAGCCGACCACCGAGTGGCGGCTGGAAGACGACGTCCTCATTGAACAGCGCGGTAAACGCGAGCGACGCGTGCCGCTGGCCACCGTGCGGCGGCTGCACCTGACGCCGGCCCGGGGGCGGCTGGCGGCCGGGGCCATCCTCGGCCTGCCGCGCGGTCAGCTGGGCATCTATTCGGGCCAGGCCCTGTCGCTCAAGGCCACGACGCCCTCGGAGACCTTTGGCCCGTTCGTGGTGGCCCTGGCCAGGGCCATCGCCCGCGAGAACCCGACCGCCCGTTTCACCGTCCCGGCCATGGCGACGCAAGGCACGGTGATCGGGGCCGTGGCGCTGCTCGGCGGCGGGGCGCTGGCCGTCGCCGGCTTCGCGGGCATGGCCGGACAGATCGACATCGGCCTGGCGCTCGGCTCCCGCATGGCCTTCGTCGCGATCCTGGCCCTGGCTCTGCTGCCCTGGCTCGACCGGCGGGTCGGACGGTTTGATCCGACCGACATTCCGAGGGGTTTGCTCGGCGGGTGACAGCGTATTAATTTGCGGAACTGGCGTTGGGTCCCAACATTAGGCCCATGCGCCACTCCCGGCGCCGGAGCGAAGAAACCCCAAGATGACCGAGACTACTGCCGTCGCGCGCCCTCACGAAGATCGGGTGATGCCGGCCGTGATCTATGGCCTGTATCTGTTCGGCGCCTTTTCCGCCCTGCTGACCGTCTTCCTCGGCCTGATCCTGGCCTATGCCCAACGCGGTTCGGCCGGCGCGCGGATGGAGACCCACTACACCTTCCTGATCCGCACCTTCTGGCTGACCATCTGGTGGATCGTCATCGGAGCCGGCCTGACCATCGTCGGCGGGATCCTGTCGCTCGTGCTGGTCGGTCTGCCGATTCTGGGCGCCGGCATCCTGATCCTCAGCCTGTTCAGTATCTGGTTCATCGCCCGCTGCTGCCTCGGCGCCTACTACCTGGCCAAGGACGAAGCCTATCCCCGGCCGATGAGCTGGCTGTTTTAGCGGCAGTCTAACCGCCCGGCGCCCGCCGGGCGGTCTGTGCCGCCAGCGAACTTCCCCCGCCAGTTGTGGGGTTTTGACGCCGCCTTGATTGCACCCGCCTTTTCGCCCCTACTGTCGGGACGGGGGAGTGTAGATTATGGCTGCAAGGCTCATCGGACTGGTGCTGGGGCTGCTGATCGCCGCCGCGGGCTGGATTGTGGTGCGGCCGCTGGTCGGCGAGCTGGGGCCGGCCGTGCCCGGCCTGGACCTGGGTGATTTCGAGGGTCTGCGGGCCCTGATCGGCTGGGGCGCGCTGGGCCTCGGCGTGTTGGCGGTTCTGGTCAACCTGTGGCCCAGCCGGCGCAAGCGCCGCCGGCCGGCGGCATCCTGGATCGACCGGCCGATCACCTTTGCTGATGATCCACCCGCCGGCATCGACGTATCCAGGCAAGCCGCGCCGGGCCTGAAGCTCAATCTTGCCCCCATGGCGCCGGGCCCGTCGCCCTTCCCGATCACAGCCGCCCGGCCGACGCCGATGGCCGAGCCGGCGCCGGCCAGACCCTTGGACGTCGCCGTCGCTCAACCCGTCCGCCGCGACCTGCCGCCGGTCGCGCCGGGCCCCGATCCGTCAGGGCCGCCGCAGGAGACCTTCGGCCAACTCCGCGCTGCCCTGAAGGGCAAGGTGCGCGAGGAGAAGTGGGCCGAGGCGGGCGAGGTGCTGAAGCGCCTGCCGGAGCTGGCGCTGACCCACAACGACCGCATGGTCGCGGCCCAGGACCTCGGCGATTTCTGCCGGGGACAGGGGCGGATCGACGACGCCGCCGAGGCCTATGGCCAGGCCCTGTCCTACGCCCGGCTGCTGCATGAGATCGAACCGGCCGACCCGGTCGCCGCCTCGGACCTGGCCGGGGCGTTGATCAATGTCGGCGACATGGCCACCGACGAGGGCCGCCTCGACGCGGCGCTCGGCGCCTATGAGGACGCCGTCGCCCTGCGCCGCAAACTGATCGCCAACCACGGGGCCCGTCGGCTCGACCGTCGGGCGTTGAGCATTGCCCTTGAACGGCTGGCCGACGCCCGCGAGGACCGGGGCCACCGGGTGCGAGCGCTTGACCTCTACCGCGAAAGCGTCGAACTGGCCGGCGCCCTGGCCGCCGAGGACCCGCAGCGCTACGGGGCTGAACTCCAGGGTACGCGAACGCGGCTGAGCGAGCTGGAAGCGCGGCTAAGCGTTTAGCGCCCTTCTCCCGCTTGCCGGGAGAAGGTGGCCCCGTAGGGGTCGGATGAGCCGGCGCTGCCCTCATCCGTCGACTTCGCCGACACCTTCTCCCAGCGAGCGGGAGAAGGGTCAGTGAATGCTTCTACGCCATCGCCGGGACCTGCCCCCGCACCAGCTTGGCGTAGTCGTCCATCAGGGTCAGGGAGATGGTTCCCGGGGCGAAGCGGAACTCGCCGACCTCGGCCACCGGCGTCACCTCGGCGGCGGTGCCGGTGATGAAGAGCTCGCTGAAGCTACCCAGTTCCTCAAACGGGATGTGCCGCTCGATGATCTGGTAGCCGCGCTCTTGGGCCAGCTTCATCACCGCCTGACGGGTGATGCCGTTCAGGAAGCAGTCGGGGGTCGGGGTGTGGATCACCCCGTCGCGGACGAAGAAGACGTTCGCACCCGTCGCCTCGGCGATGTAGCCGCGGTAGTCCCGCATCAGGGCGTCGGCGTAGCCGTCGCGTTCGGCGGCGTGCTTGGAGATGGTGCAGATCATGTAGAGGCCGGC
The DNA here is from genome assembly GCA_046595895.1 of Caulobacter sp. Classification (GTDB taxonomy): domain Bacteria; phylum Pseudomonadota; class Alphaproteobacteria; order Caulobacterales; family Caulobacteraceae; genus Caulobacter. Next base: position 27,498 of record JBKJSF010000063.1, read on the forward strand.
CGCCTTGGCGTTGGTCGGGGCGGTCTTCGGGTCCGGGCGGCGGTAGAGCGCGTGTGCCATTCGGATGCCCTTCTTCTTCTCTTCCGGGTCGAAGTAGCTGGGCCAGTCCCACACGGCGATGGCCACGTGGATCTTGGTCTGCTGGGCCGACACCCCGATCATCTCGGTCCCGCGCCAGGCGATCGGCCGCAGATAGCAGTCGGTCAGGCCGTTCCTGGCGCAGGTCTGCTTGCAGGCCTCGTCGATCTCGGCCACCGTGAAGGGGATTTTGAAATCAAGGATCTCGGCCGACTTGAACAGCCGCTCGGTATGCGCCGTCAGCTCGAAAATCTGCCCGTTGTACATCCGCTCGCCCTCGAACACCGAGGAGGCGTAGTGCAAACCATGGGTCAGTACGTGCACCTTCGCGTCGCGCCAGGGCACAAACTGCCCATCCAGCCAAATCCAGCCGTCACGATCATCGAAGGGAACCAGGGACATCGGGTTTATTTCTCCTATCGGTCACAGTATGTCAGACGCGACCTGGGCGGCCAACTCAAACCGGCGTGCGGCATAGCATGAATGCGTCAGCCGATCCTCGCCTGATCCTCAGCGAATCGGAGCTCGACCTCGGTCTGGAGCTGGTTCTGCTCGCCGAGACGGCAATCTGGACCGCTGTCGATGCAGCATTGGAGCCCGAGCCCCGAGGGCTTGGCCGCTCCCACTGGCGCGCCGCCTTTCTCATTCGCCGCCGGCCGGGGGTCGGGGTGAAGGAGCTGGCCCGCCTCACGGGCCTGACCAAACAGGCCGCCAGCCGCACCCTGGCCGACCTGGAAACTCACGGCCTGGCCGAAAAAGTTCCCGGCGAACTGGACGCCCGGCGTCGGCCGGCGCGGCTGACGGCGGCCGGCCTGGCCTTCGAATTGCGCATCGCTGAGCAGCTTCGCGGCCTGATCGCCATGGCCTATCGCGACGGGGGCCTTGACGGGGTGGGCGCGGGGCGGCGCATTCTCGCCTCCCTGGCGGGTCCCCGCCTCACGGCCCGCCGGGAAGAGACTTGATAGGAAGCCCAAAATTGGGGGAGCGATGAGCGACAGACATCTGCTGGTCGTCGATGACGACGATCGCATCCGCGACCTGCTACGCCAGTTCCTGACTAGAGCAGGCTTCCGCGTCACCGTGGCGGCCGAGGCCGGGGCGGCCGGGCGGCTGCTCGACACCCTCGACTTCGACCTGGTTATCCTTGATGTGATGATGCCGGGCGAGGACGGCATGAGTTTCGCCAAGCGCCTGCGGTCCACGCCGGGGCCGGCGTCGAAAGCGCCGATCCTGATGCTGACGGCGCGGTCCGACACCGCCGATCGCATCGAGGGGCTGACGGCCGGGGTCGATGACTACCTGGCCAAGCCGTTCGAACCCCAGGAGCTGTTGCTGCGCATTGAGGCCATTCTGCGCCGGGCCGGCCCGCGGCCGAGCGACGACCAGCCGGTGTCACTGGGCCGCTGCCAGTTCGATCCGGTGCGCGGCGAGCTGACCCGCGACGGGACCCCGGTGCGGTTGACCGAGGCCGAGGTCGATCTCCTCCGCACCCTGTCCAAGGCCCCGCACGCGCCGATCGACCGCTACACCCTGGCCCGCGACGACGCCGACGCGGCCGGCCGGGCGGTGGACGTGCAGGTCACCCGCCTGCGCCGCAAGATCGAGGATGATCCCAAGACGCCGCGCTATCTGCAGACGGTGCGCGGCGTGGGCTATCTGCTGGCCCCCGACTGACGATGAAGGCTCGCGCGCTCCGCATCTTCATTCCCCGCGCCATCAAGCGGTGGCTGCCGCAGAGCCTGTTTGCGCGCACCCTGCTGATCATCGTCCTGCCGGTGGCGATCATGCAGGGGCTGATCGCCTGGATCTTCTTCGACCTGCACTGGCAGGCGGTGTCGTCGGGCCTGACCGACAGCCTGGCCGGCGATGTGGTGTGGATCGTCGAGACCTACGAGGCGGCGCCGTCGAACCTGCCAAACCTTGCCAAACGAGCCGAGCAGACCCTGTCGCTGTCGGTGGCCTTCAAGGCCGGCGACACCCTGCCGGTCGGCCGCAAGCAGGCCTATTTCGCGCCGGAAGACCGGGCCCTTGAGGCGGCGCTGGAGCGCAAGCTCGACCGGCCGTTCTGGTTCAACAACCGCAGCTACAACAGCTGGGTCGGCATCGAGGCGCCGGTCCGGGGCGGGGTCCTGCGCATCTATGCCCCGCGCGAGCGGGCCTTTGCGCCGTCGGGCCTGATCTTCATCCTGTGGATGGCCAGCGCCACGCTGTTGCTGACCGCCATCGCCATCCTGTTCATCCGCAACCAGGTGCGGGCCATCGAGCGGCTGGCCGAGGCCGCCGAGGCGTTCGGTAAGGGCGTCGAGGGGCCCGAACCCTTCAAGCCCTACGGGGCCCGCGAGGTGCGCCAGGCGGCCCAGGCCTTCCTGTCGATGAAGGCCCGCATCCAGCGACATCTGGAGCAGCGCACGGTGCTGCTGGCCTCTGTCAGCCACGACCTGCGCACGCCCTTGACCCGGCTGAAGCTGGAACTGGCCCTGGCCGAGCCGTCGGCCTCCGGCGAGGCGATGAAGCGCGATCTCTCCGAGATGGAGCACATGATCGACGAGTACCTCGACTTCGCGCGTGGCGAGGGGGCCGAGGCGGTCGAGACCACCGACCTGGCGGCCTTGCTGAACCGGTATTGCGAGGACGCACGGCGCACGGGGGCGAAAGTGGCGCTGGACGCCCCGCCGGGACTGTCGGCCCTGGTCCGGCCCAATGCCCTGAAGCGGGCGCTGGACAACCTCGTGTCCAATGCGGTGACCCACGGCAAGACAGTGCGGGTGACGGCCGGGTCGACGGCGAGCGGAGGGGTGGAGATCGTCGTCGAGGACGACGGGCCGGGTATCCCCGAGGACCGCTATGAGGAAGCTTTCAAACCGTTCAGCCGGCTCGATGAGAGCCGCAACCAGAACCGCAAGGGCGTCGGGCTGGGGCTGGCCATCGCCCGCGATGTGGCGCGCAGCCATGGCGGCGATGTGACGCTGGGCCGGTCGGGGCTGGGGGGACTGAAGGCGGTGATCCGGCTGCCGGGGTGATCCCCTACTCCGGCCACAGCTCCGTCACGCCGCCCTTGCGGTTGAGCATGTGGGTCGCCCGCTTGATAACCGTCAGCAGGCGTTCGACCCGGGCTTCCTCGTCGTAGGACAGGTCCGCCCGCGCCAGGCCCTCTAGCATGAACCTCGCCAGATCCCGGCTGGCCTGGAACCGGGGGCCGGCGCCGGCGTGGAGCATCTTCAGGAAGTGGTCGCCGATCTGGGCGCGGTCGAACTCGGCCCGGGCATGAGCGATCAGAGCCGCGACCACCGGGTCGGTGCGAGCCGCCATCTCCAGCTCCATGAAGGCGGTAAACGGCGGCTGGCGCAGCAGGTCCCAGTAGCTGTCGATGGCGTGTTCGGTGACGTCGGCGCCGGCCGGCAGCTCCGCGGCGGCCAGGCGGAACAGCTCGGCGCGTTCGGCCTGCAGATGGCCGATGACGCCCTGCAGCAGGTCCTCGCGGGTCGGGAAATGGTAGAGCATGGCCCCGCGGGTGATGCCCGCCGCCTCGGCCACGGCGGCGTTGGTCGCCGAGGCGTAGCCGCTCGACCCGATCACCCTCACCGCCTCGTCCAGGATGCGGGCGCGCGTCCGCCTCGACTTGGGCGTGTCCCGGTCCTTACGCTGAACTTCCATGGTTCCGATCTAGGTAACCGTTGATCATCTCGCAATGCACAAAGTTCCGCCGGCGGCGGGTTTCATGGCAGTGACATGAAATCACACTAGCGCCAGCGCGTTTCAGGGGCATTGCGGTGGGTCAAGGATGAGCAGCCAGGAGGCGGTCCAGCGCTACCGCAGCATCTTCATTAGCGACATTCACCTGGGCACAGCCGGCTGCCAGGCCGAGCTGCTGCTCGACTTCATCCGCCATGTGGAGTGCGAGCACCTCTATCTGGTCGGCGACATCGTCGATGGCTGGAAGCTGAAAGGCGGCTGGTTCTGGCCCCAGGCTCACAACGACGTGGTCCAGAAGATCCTGCGCATGGCCCGCAAGGGGACGATCGTGACCTATGTGCCGGGCAATCACGACGAGTTCGCGCGCGACTTCTGCGGCGTGCATTTCGGCGGCGTGGTGGTGGCCCGCGACTGTCTGCACGAGACCGCCGATGGCCGCCGTTTCCTGGTCACCCATGGCGACGAGTTCGATGGGGTGGTGCAGCACGCCCGCTGGCTCGCCTTCCTCGGGGATTGGTCCTATAGAACCCTCCTGATGCTGAACACTCTGCTCAACCGCGCCCGGCGGCGGATGGGTATGGGCTACTGGAGCGTTTCGGCTTTTGCCAAGGTCAAGGTGAAGAACGCTTTGCAGTTCATCGAGAAATTCGAGGAAGCCCTCGCCGAGGAAGCCCGCAGGCGCGGCGCCGACGGAGTGATCTGCGGCCATATCCACGAGGCCGAGCTGCGCGACATCCAGGGCATTCTCTACATCAACGACGGCGACTGGGTGGAAAGCTGCACCGCCGTCGTCGAGGATTTCAACGGCAGTCTGAAAATCATCGATTGGGCCAAGACGCGGTCCTGGTCCATGATCGGGCGCTCAGTGTCCGAATCTGCAGAGCCCGCCGTCGCCTGATGCGTATCTTGTTGGCCACCGACGCCTGGGAGCCCCAGGTCAACGGCGTTGTCCGCACCCTGACCCGGGTGATCGCAGAGCTTCGCGCCATGGACCATGAGGTCGAGGTGATCAGCCCCGACCAGTTCAAGACCATCCCGCTTCCGACCTACAGCGAAATCCGCCTGGCCATCGGGGCCGACGAGGCGGTGCGCGAGCGGTTCAAGGCCTTCGAGCCGGAAGCCATCCACATCGCCACCGAGGGTACCCTGGGCCTGGCCGCCCGCCGCGTCTGCCTGGAATGGAAGCTGCCGTTCACGACCAGCTACCACACCCGCTTCCCGGAATATGTCAGCGCCCGCCTGCCGCTGCCGCTGGCCGCCGGCTATGCCTACATGAAGTGGTTCCACAAGCCGTCGGGACGGCTGATGGTCGCCACCCCGACCATGCGCGACGAGCTGGAAGCCCACGGCTTCCGCAACATCTCGCCCTGGTCGCGCGGCGTCGATACCGACACCTTCAATCCCTCGCGGCGCGAGCCGGACGTCTTCAAGGACCTCAAGCGGCCGATCTTTCTCAATGTCGGCCGGGTGGCCGTCGAGAAGAACATCGAGGCCTTCGTCAAGCTGGACCTGCCGGGCTCCAAAGTGGTGGTCGGCGATGGGCCGCAGCGCGAGGAGCTGGCCGCCCGCTATCCGGAGGTGGTGTTCGCCGGGGCCAGGTTCGGCGACGAACTGGCCGCCTACTTCGCCTGCGCCGACGTCTTTGTCTTCCCGTCGCTGACCGATACCTTCGGGTTGGTGATCCTGGAGGCCATGGCCACCGGCACGCCGGTGGCGGCGTTCAGCGCCCCTGGGCCGATCGACATCATTCCGAACAGCAACGCAGGCGCCCTGGCGCCCGGCAAGGTCGAGGGGCTGAAGGACGCCTGCCTCGCCTGCCTCGAGCTGGATCGCAAGGTGGTGCGGACCTTCGCCGAAAAGTTCAGCTGGCGGTCCTGCGCCGAGGAATTCCTCAAGAACCTGCAGCCGTATCCGGAACCGGAAAAGACCCGCTTCTGGCGTCGGCTGCGGCGCCTGGCGCGACTGCGGCGCCGGGAAAAGCCGGCGGCCTAGCCGCGCTCGTCGAGCTCGCCGAGGATCATGATCTTCTGCCAGACCTTGCGCCCTAGATCGGTGCAGAGGTTCTCCACGTCGCTGGCCCCGGCGATGATCACGTGGTCGCTGCTCTCGCCGGCCATCACCGCCGCCAGCTTGCCGGTCAGGGCCAGCATTTCGGCGGAGTATTCCAGGTAGCGGGCCAGCTCGAAGCGGGTCATGGCCCGGGTCGGCGAGGAGGGGGTGCGCGGGCCGGGGTTGAGGATGACCGTAGGATCCTTGGTCAGCTGGTGCATGTCGACGACGTGCGCGAAAGCCCGCAAACGGTGCAGCCAGTTCTGCACGCGGGATCGGCGCAGCCGCTCCTCAAGGGTCAGCAGGAACCAGGTGCCCGCGGCCATCAGCAGCAGCAGATTGACCGCCGATTCGATCACCGGGGTCAGGGCCAGCGGGTCGTTGGACCTGAGCACCGTGCTCCAGTCGACCATCCGCGCCGCCCAGACCTGCGCCCCCAGTCCAGTGCCGACTACCAGCAGCAGCAGGGTGCGCAGGCCGTAGTAGGGCCGGGTCAAGGCGCGGGCCTGCTTGCCGGCCAGGCGGGCGCTGCGGGCCAACTCCTCGGCGACGCCGGCCAGACCGGAAGCCGGGAATCGCTCGGCAACCCGGTCGGCCAGCTTGACCGCCGTCGTCGCCACCATCTCGGCGTCAAGTCGACGGTAGCTCTGGGCCGATCCCTTGGTCATGGCGTTCCCCCGTTGCGATGACGAGGGTGTGCCCCTCGCCTTCGCCCTGACAAGCGGATTCGCCTCAGCTTTGCAGATTGACCGGCGGCGGCCGGGGAGCCTTGGGCCGGCGCGGGCGGCGCACCGCCCACCAGGCGATCGGGACGGCGATCAGAATTGGCACGAAGAGAAAGGACAGCAGAGTTATCAGGGCCGCCAGCACCCCGGCGACGTTGCCGAGGAAGCCGTCGAAGGCCTGCTTGATCGGCGATTCCACGCCGTCCGGCGCCGCCACCCCGCGCGAGACGTAGTCGACAGTCAGCTTCGAGGTCGCCACCCGCCCCCTCATAACCTCGAGCGCCTAACGAGTCGCGTCGATCGTGCCGCGCACCCGGGCCAGTTCCTGCTCGATGGCGAGGGCGTCCTGCAGATCGCCGGGGCGTTCGACCAGCAGTCTCTCAAGCCGCGTCTGCAGGGCCGTGGCGGCGCGGATCGTCGCTTCGGTGTCGACGATGGAGCGGGTCAGGTCCTCAGCGACGGTATTCTGTTCCAGGATGCGGCCGCCAGCCCCTTCTGCGTCCTTCGACAGCCCCTTGCGGAAGGCCTTCAGCCATACCGGCTGGGCCTGAACCACCAGCTGACCGTAGGCCTGGTCGCGGCCCGAGGCGGAGCTGCGGGCATTGACCACCTGGCAGAGGGCGGGTCCGGCCGCCTCGCAGGTCTCCTGGTGGCGGGCCAGCAACTCGCCCGCCTTGGCCGCCGGAAGTTCGAGCTTGTAGCTGTAGGCATAGGCCATCAACGGCAGTACGACCGGCACGGGTGCGATGGCGGCGGCCGGGCCGCTGGCGTCCGCCGTGGCTTTCCCGTTCTCGGCCCGGGTCAAGGGCCGAACCATGCCCTGCACCCCTTCGACTTGGGCGGGTTGCCTTGTGGTGTCAGGGCCGCAACCGGCCAGCAACAACAGGGGCGTGACCGCAAGGGCGGCGACGATGGCGCGCATTGGTAGTCCTCGCTGTTTTCACAGCCCCGTGATCATTGGTAACTGATCCGTGATTTTTGGGAAGTGTGAAAATGGGGACTAGTTCGCCGGCGGCGCGCTACAGTCCGCAAGCCGCCCGCTGCATGGCGAACAGCTCGCCGATGCCTTTTTCCGCGAGGCCGAATAGGCTCTCGAATTCGGCCCGGGTGAAACCCCGCTTCTCGCCGGTCGCCTGGATTTCGACGATGTCGCCATTGCCGGTCAGCACGAAGTTGCAGTCGGCCTCGGCCGCCGAGTCTTCCTCGTAGTCGAGGTCGAGGACGGGGGTATTGTCGAACACGCCGCAGGACACCGCCGCCACCTGGTCGATGATCGGATCGACGGTCAGCACCCCTTCGTCAATCAGATATTTGGTGGCCAGCCGCAGGGCCACCCAGGCGCCGGTGATGGCGGCGGTGCGGGTGCCGCCATCGGCCTGGACCACATCGCAGTCCAGCACGATCTGGCGCTCGCCCAGCGCCTTCATGTCGACGACGGCGCGCAGGGAGCGGCCGATCAGCCGCTGGATCTCCTGGGTGCGCCCCGACTGCTTGCCCTGCGCGGCCTCGCGGCGGCCGCGGGTGTGGGTGGCGCGCGGCAGCATGCCGTACTCGGCGGTGACCCAGCCGGCCCCCTTGCCGCGCATCCAGCCGGGAACGCCGGTCTCGACGCTGGCGGTGACCAGCACCTTGGTGTGGCCGGCGGTGATCAGGCAGCTGCCCTCGGCATAGCGGTTGACCGCCGTCTCCAGGGTGATCTGGCGCAGCTGGTCGGGGACGCGGGTCGAGGGGCGCATGGCAGTCCTTGAGGCATTTTTGGCGCGGGCGCGCCAAGGGCGGGAAAACGGCAGGCGCGGCTTGCGCGCCGAAGGTGGCCGCTTATCCTGTATGCGGCCGCATCCGTCCACCGGCCCCCTATGTGAGTTCATGAGCCCTCTTCTCCCTGGTGTCGGTCAGACCCCCAGCCTGTCGGACCTCGACGGACGGGCCCGCGACATCTTTCGGCGGATCGTCGAGAGTTATCTGGAGACCGGCGAGCCGGTGGGCTCGCGCACCATTTCAAAGGGCGGGGTGCATCTGTCGCCCGCCTCGATCCGCAACACCATGCAGGATCTCTCGACGCTGGGGCTGCTCAATGCGCCGCACATCAGCGCCGGCCGGATGCCGACCCATGCGGGGTTGCGGCTGTTCGTGGATGGCCTGCTGGAGGTTGGCGATGTCGGGGAGGCGGAGCGCAACGCCATCGAGGGGCGGCTGAAATCGCGCGGCGGCTCGATGGAGGAGGCCCTGCAAGAGGCATCCTCCATCCTGTCGGGCCTGGCCGGCGGGGCGGGGGTGGTGGTGACGCCGTCGCGCGAGGTCGGGGTCAAGCATGTGGAATTCGTCGCCCTGGGTCCGGACCGGGCGCTGGTGGTCATCGTTTTGGAGGACGGGGCGGTCGAGAACCGCATCATGCGGCTGCAGCCCGGCATTACCCCGGCGGCCCTGACCGAGGCCTCCAACTTCCTCGGGGCCCGGCTGCAGGGCCGCACGCTCGGCGAGGCGCGGGGCGAGATGCGCGGCGAGCTGGAACTGGCGCGGCGGGAACTGGACGCGGTGGCGGCCCGGCTGGTCGAGGACGGACTGGCGGCCTGGGGCGGCGGCGGTGAGGACGCCCGGGCGCTGATCGTGCGCGGCCAAGCCAATCTGATCGACGGGGCGGCGGCCGAGGACCTCGAGCGTATCCGCCGGCTGTTCGAGGATCTGGAGCAGAAGGAACAGCTGATCGG
>JBKJSF010000133.1:0-5438 GCA_046595895.1 Caulobacter sp.
TTGAACAGCAGGATCTCCGAGCCGATGGCCAGCCGCATGACGGCGATCAGGTAGCGGGAGGCTTCCATGCCGGGGGCGACCTGCGCCCCGGCCTTCAGGTCATCGTGAACAAGGAGACGGATCATGTACGCCTTCTAGCGCAACGGACCCGCCCGTGTTTAGCGTGGCGGATGGGAAAAAGTTCGGATGCCTACCAGGAAGAGCTCCTCGCGCTGCAGACCGCCATCGTCGGCTGGCGAAAATGGTCGATGGCCGAGGGCGAGAAGGTGCTGGTCATCTTCGAGGGCCGCGACGCCGCCGGGAAGGATGGCACCATCCGGCGCATCATCGAGCATCTTCCCCCTCGCACGACGCCGGTCGTGGCCCTGCCGAAGCCGTCGGACCGCGAAAAGACCCAGTGGTATTTCCAGCGCTTCGTGCCCCACCTGCCGGCCGCCGGCGACTGCGTGCTGTTCAATCGCTCCTGGTACAATCGCGGCGGCGTCGAGCCGGTGATGGGCTTCTGCACGCCCGAGCAGCATGAGGCCTTCCTCGTCGCAGCGCCCGACTTCGAGGCCCAGCTGGTTGCCGAGGGCATCCGCATCGTCAAGCTCTGGCTCGATATCGGCAAGGAAGAGCAGGGCAAGCGGCTGAAGGAACGCTATATCGACCCCCTGAAGGCCCTGAAGACCAGCCCGCTCGACGCCGAGGCCCAGAAGCGGTGGGACGACTATTCGGGGGCCCGCGACCTGATGCTGATCCGGACGCAGTCGACAGCCGCGCCGTGGACCTGCGTCAAGTCGGACCACAAGAAGGCGGCCCGCATCGCGGTGATGCGCCACCTGTTGCATACCCTGGCCCCGGCCAAGCTGCGCAAGGGCGTGGAAAAGCCCGACGGGGCGGTGCTGTTCCCCTTCGAGGCGGCGGCGCTGAGCGACGGGCGGCTGGCCCGCTAGTGGGCGGTGTAGCCGAAGTCATGCCGCAGGTGATCGCGCAGCAGCGCTGACAGATGGGCCCGGTCCGCGTCGGTCCAGACCACCGCCGCCCGCTTCTCCTCGCTCGGCACGACGGCCCCTCCATGGGCCGGGTCCAGCTTCGCGGCCACCGCCTGCTTGCTCGACACGGCCACGGCGGCGGCGAGGTCCGCTTGGCGCAGGGTCACGCCCCAGTGGGCCCACAGCCGGCGCACGCCTTCGCCCGGATTGGCCTTGAGATCTTCATGGCGCAGCACCAGCACCCGATCGGGCAGGGCCTGGGCGAGAGCGCCCCAACGGTTGAAGAAGCGCACGAACCACCAGATGTCGTCGATCTTCTTGGCGCCCGGCGAGGGCCGCCGCAGGAACTCTGAAAACGTCCCCAGGCCGTAGGCGTCGGCCCATTTCACCCAGTAGCTGGCCAGGGCCTCCCGCGGGTCGCGGAGCAGCACAACGGTCGGCGGCAGATCGAGCATTCCCGCCTCCGCCGCCACGGTGATCAGCCGCGAGGGGATGTTGTGCGAACTGCCGATCCGCGGCGCCGCCGCGTGCGCGCGGGCGTGCTTGGGGTGGCCGATGAAGGCGTCGCTGCCTGGTCCGCTGGAAGTCTCCGGCGGCCCCAGGCCCAGGTGATGGGCGATGGCATGGCTGGCCATGAACCGCAGCCAGTGGGTTCCGCTGTTCTTGGCCGTGGCCAGGAAACCATCGACCGAAGCGCCATAGCGGACGAGGTGGAAGGCCTGGACGTCGTTTTCGAGGTCACGACCGGCCAGACGCGCCGTATCCGTTGCCAAACTCATCGACGGCCTCCAACAAGGGGCAGCACAGGGAAGGAAGACGCCATGGATTACGTCCGCCTCGGGAACACGGGCCTCAATGTCTCACGGCTGTGTCTCGGCTGTATGACGTACGGTTCACCCGATTGGCGTCCATGGATCCTCGACGAGGCGGCGGCGGAACCCTTCTTCAAGGCCGCCGCCGAGGGCGGGATCAACTTCTTCGACACCGCCGACATGTACTCGAACGGCGAGAGCGAGCGCATCACCGGCAAGTGGCTGGGCGAATACGCCCGCCGCCAGGACACGGTGATCGCCACCAAGGTCTTCTACCCGCACGGCAAGGGTCCCAACGCCGGCGGCCTTTCGCGCAAGCACATCGTCGACGCCGTGGACCGGTCGCTGAAGAACCTGGGGACCGACTACATCGACCTCTATCAGATCCACCGCTTCGACCCCGACACCCCCATCGAGGAGACGCTCGAGGCGCTGCATGACGTCGTGAAGGCCGGCAAGGCCCGCTACATCGGGGCCAGCTCGATGTTCGCCTGGCAGTTCGCGAAAATGCTCGCCACCAGCGAGAAGCACGGTTGGACAAAGTTCGTCTCCATGCAGCCGCAGTACAACCTGGTCTATCGCGAGGAGGAGCGGGAGATGTTGCCCCTCTGCAAGGCCGAGGGGGTCGGCGTCATCCCCTGGTCGCCCCTGGCGCGGGGCTTTCTGGCCGGCGGCCGGGCCGCGCCAGGCGAGGGCAATACCGAACGCTCGCGCACCGACGAGTTCAGCCCCCGCCTCTACTACCGCGACGCCGACCACGCCGTCGTCGATGCGGTGGAGCAGATCGCCAAGGCCCGCGGCGTCTCCAACACCCAGGTCGCCCTGGCCTGGGTGTTGCGCAACGACGCCATCACCGCCCCCATCGTCGGGGCCAGCAAGCTGCACCACCTGAGCGAAGCCCTGGCGGCGCTCGATCTCGACCTGACGGCCGAGGAGGTGAAGGCGCTGGAGAAGCCCTACCAGCCCAAGCCGGTGCTCGATCACAGCTGACTGGCCAAGCCGCAGAATCACGCCATAAACAAAGCATGAACACTGGCGTCACCCTCTCGGCGGCCCAGGCTCGGCGCATCGCCCTGGCCGCCCAGGGCTTCGCCGAGTCTCGGCCGACCGAGCCGTCTCGCCGGCACTTCAAAAAGACCGTCGAGCGGCTCGGCGTGGTGCAGATCGACAGCGTCAACGTCGTCACCCGCACCCACTACCTGCCGAAGTTCTCGCGGCTCGGCGACTATGCCCGCGAGACCTTGGAGACCGAGGCCTGGGGCAGGAAGCCCAGCCTGTTCGAATACTGGGGCCATGAGGCGTCGCTGATGCCGGTCGCCACCCAGCCGCTGCTGCGATGGCGCATGGCCCGGGCCGAGCATGGCGACGGCGCCTGGACCGGCCTCAACCGCTTCCGCCGCGAGCGTGGCGACTATATCGACAACATCCTGGCGGAGATCGAGAAGCGCGGCCCGGTCACCGGCGGCGACTTCGCCACCGGCCCCCGCGGCCAACCCGGCTGGTGGTCCTGGTCGGAGGGCAAGCGGGCCCTGGAGTGGCTGTTCTGGGCGGGGCTTATCACCACCAAGACCCGTCGCGGCTTCGAGCGCGTCTACGACCTGACCGAGCGCACCCTGCCCCGCGCCGTGATCGACACCCCAACCCCGACCGAAGCGGACGCCCAGCGCGAGCTGGTGCGGATCAGCGCCCGAGCCATGGGCGTGGCGACGCAGGCCGACCTGCGCGACTATTTCCGGCTGGGGCTGGACGACGCCAAGGCCCGCGTCGCCGAGCTGGTCGAGGCCGGCGAGCTGACGCCGGTCACGGTCAAGGGCTGGGACAAGCAGGCCTATCTCTGGGCGGGCGTGAAGATACCGCGCCGTATCCGCGCCCGCTCCTTGCTGTCACCGTTCGACAACCTGATCTGGTTTCGCGAGCGCACGGAGCGGATCTTCGGGGTGCGCGTCCGGCTGGAGATCTACACCCCGGCCGACAAGCGCGAGCACGGCTACTACGTGCTGCCGTTCCTGGAGGGGGAGGCGATCACCGCCCGGGTAGATCTAAAATCCGACCGCAAGGCCGGGGTGCTGCTGGTGCAGGCCGCCTGGCGCGAAACGGACGCGGGGCCTGAGACGGCGGCGGCGCTGGCGGCGGAGCTGAAGCTGATGGCGGGGTGGCTGGGGCTGGAACGGGTCGAGGTTGTCGGCAAGGGCGACCTGGCGAAGGCGTTGGATGACGCGCTGTAGCCCTCCCTCCCCAATTCGGCTACTGGATTCACACATTGTGGTTTGAGCCAAGGATGCTGAGGGCTCGCTTGGCGGCTTGTATTTCGAGCCACCCCTCGAGCATGACGATGGGGCCTGGCTTTCCGTAGTAGCCGGTCCATCCGCCGAGCCTTGCGCAGACCCATGCGGCATAGGCGAGGGAGCCCTTGGGGTGGGGATTTTTCTGTCGCTCGGTCTTGCCTTCGAGTTTGGCGCAGAAGGCTTCGAGAAGCGGGATATCCTCGGGACCAAAGGCGTCGGTGCATGGCCGAAGCGGGCCTAATCCGCCGTCGCGAGCATGGACAAGCTGCTGGATGATGACGGCGGCGATCAGGGTCGCCATCACCAGCCTGTTGCGGGGGGCGGCCTCTTCGATGCGCAGGCCCTCGATGTCAAAGCCCTTGGTCTTGAGCGTGCGGAACAGTTGCTCGATGGCCCAGCGCTTGCGGTAGAGTTCGACGGTGCTCCAGGCCTCGGCGGCGTCGTCCACGGCATGGGTGGTCAGCAGTCGCCAATGCACGGCGGGCCGGCCCGGCTCAGGATCGACCTCGCGCACGTCCACGACCTGGAGCCGGACCGCGTCCGGGAGGCCTTGCGAGAAGCCGCGATGGGGCCTGGCCAGCGGCAGGGTGGCGAAGCGCACGGCCAGCTGAACGGTGCGGGCCTTGAGGCCAGGCTGGGCGGGCAGGTCCAGGTCGGCGCGTCCTGCCTCCGGCAAGGCGTCCAGCGCCGCGAACAGCTTGCCGCCGTCTTCAAGTCCACGATCCTGCGCCGCCCGCACCAGAAGCTCGACACCATCCGGACGAAGGGCGAAGGCCTCGTAGATGTCGCTTTCGCGGTCCGCCACCACGGTAATCCGCTGGGCGCCGGCGCAGACAGAGGCGGCCGTGTCAGCCCCCTGCAGCCAACGGAAGCTTTCCTTTTCTTCAACCGGCAGCTCACGGCGCAGGGCCTTGCGACCACTCGCCCGCTGCAGGAACTGGCTATCGACAAGGCCCAGGATCGCCCCATCCAGGGCGTCCAGCGCCAGCCCCACATGCAGATAGTCGCCGCCACCCCCCTGCGAGCGGACCACCGTCGTGTCCTGGATCACCAGCACATCGCGGCCCTGGCACCGCCCCGACGTCCCCTGGCCCGCCTCCGCCAACATCTCGCTCGGCGTCACCGCCGCGTTGCGAAGAAACCGCGTCAGCCGGATCTCCCCCGCACGGTTCCCGCCCAACCGCCGAACCCGAACCGCCCGCGCCCCGACCGACAACAGGCGGTCCAGAAGAAAGGCCCCCCTTTTTCAAGGCGGCGGTCGCCAAACCGCCCCAGCGTCATCCTCATCGCCAGCTCCTCATCCAATCACCAAACAAGGAATCAGACGCCGGGGAGCTCTTCAAGCCAGATGTGTGAATGCCGTAGCC
>JBKJSF010000231.1:0-5231 GCA_046595895.1 Caulobacter sp.
ACTCAAAGAGTTCAAACGTATCGCCATGCGCAGCGACAAGACCGATCAGAGCTTCTCAGCCATGATCTACCTCGCCGCCGCCGTCATCCACTCGCGATGAATCTCCACAGGCCCTAGAAGGCGACGGTCGCCGAGGCGAACAAGCGCCCATCGTAGTTGTCGCCGCGCTCATGGCTGTCTGTGTCGTACCAGCGCAGGTCGAAAGCCAGACGCTTGGTCGCCTTCCAGGTCACTCCGGCGTTCCAGGCGCGGTAGTCGGCGCCGCCGTCCTGCTCGCGCAGTCCGTAGGCGGCGGAAACCTTCCAGTCGTCGGCAATCTTGCGGCTTACCTGGGCTTCGACCCACCAGGCGGCCTCGGCGGCGGCGTAGTTGTCAGGGCTGTATTCGACACGCAGGCGCAGGTCGGTTCCGGCCACCGGCAGGGTGGCGTCGGCCCGCAGTTCCAGCCACTCGCTCTGGATTCCGTCCGCCGTGCCGGGGGCGGCCTTCAGCATGGCCCGCAGGTCGAACGTCACATCGCCTGCCTTCGGCCGGACCCCGACGTAGGCATGGAGTTCGGCGTCGCCGCCCTGCGAGGTGTCCGCGCTGCTGCCCCACGCCCCGACATAGACCGGCTTGAAGTCGTAGCTTGCATCAAGCTGAAAGGCCGGATCGCCGTCGCTCTTGCCCGTGCCTTTGGAGATGTACTCGCTGGCCAGGGTCGCCTTGACCGCCCACGGATCGTCCGCCGCCATCGCCGCGCGGGGCAGGGTGAGGAGCAGGGTCGCGCCCGCAATGGCAATCAATGTCCGGATCATCCGGGGGCGGATAAACCCGTTCCGCAAAGAAATTGTGACAATCCGTCCGCCCACGGCCTTTGGCGGCCTCAGATCAGCTTGAACAGTTTCAGGCCCTGATAGAGGCACAGGCCCAGCACCAGGAAGCCGACCAGCCAGGTGAAGATCTTCACCGGGATCATCTTGACCACCCAGCCGGCCAGCGGCGCGGCCAGCACCCCGCCGACCACCAGCCCGGCGACGGCGGCGGCGTGCTGCATCAGCCCGCCGGTGTTCTGCCACTGGCCGGTCAGCAGGGCGGTGAGGAAGGCGACGCTGATCGCCACGGTGACGAAGAACTCTGCGGTGTTGACCGTGCCGATGGAGTAGCGCGGCTCGGTGCCGGTGCCGACCAGGGCACTGGTCACCGTCGGACCCCAGCCGCCGCCGCCGGTGGCGTCGCAGAAGCCGCCGACCAGGCCGAGCGGCGCGATCAGCCTGGGCGAGGTCGGGGTCTTGCTGGGACCCTTCCAGGCCCGCCACAGGATGATCAGTCCCATGATGCCGAGATAGGCGACGATGAACGGCTTGATGGTATTGCCGTCGATGCTGGTCAGCACATAGGCGCCCATGACGCCGCCGATGACCCCGGCGATGGCCAGGGGGAAGAACATCTTCCAGTTGACGTTCTTGTGGGCCACGTGACTGGCGGCCGAGGTGGCGGTGGTGAACACCTCGGCCGCATGCACCGAGGCCGAGGCCGCGGCCGGCGGCACGCCAAAGGCCAGCAGAACCGTCGAGCTGACAACGCCGTAGGCCATGCCCAGCGCACCATCGACAATCTGCGCGCCGAAGCCGACAAAAAAGAACAGCAGAAAGTCTTCCATGGGCGCTCCGAGGCTCACCGTCTCACTAGCGTCTCAAAACCCATCTATCTAATAGGAATAAATCTAAGGCCCCTGTGAGCATCGCTCACCACTTGGGGAACGCGCGCCAAAGGCTTAAGTTACGCGGCAATGTCCCACGACCACACCCACCTCCGCCCCTGGCGTCACATCGACCGGCGCAAGTCCCGCCAGATCATGGTCGGCAAGGTGCCGGTCGGCGGCGATGCCCCCATCGCCGTGCAGTCGATGACCAACACGCTTACCGCCGACGCGGAAGCGACCATCGACCAGGTCCGCGCCCTGGAAGAGGCCGGCGCCGACATCGTCCGGGTCAGCTGCCCCGACGTTGAATCCACCGCTGCCCTGTCGCAAATCGTTCGCGCCTCGGCGGTCCCGATCGTCGCCGACATCCACTTCCACTACAAACGCGGCATCGAGGCCGCCAAGGCCGGTGCCGCCTGCCTGCGCATCAACCCGGGCAACATCGGCAACGCCGGCCGCGTCCGCGAGGTCATCCAGGCGGCCCGCGACCACGGCTGCTCGATGCGGATCGGCGTCAACGCCGGTTCGCTGGAACGCGAGCTGCTCGAAAAATACGGCGAGCCCTGCCCGGACGCCATGGTCGAGAGCGCCCTCAGCCACGCCCGCATCCTGCAGGACCACGACTTCCACGACTTCAAGATCTCGGTGAAGGCTTCCGACATCTTCATGACCATCGCCGCCTATCAGCAGCTCAGCGAGGCTATCGACTGCCCGCTGCATCTGGGCATCACCGAGGCCGGCGCCCTGCGCACCGGCACGGTCAAATCCTCCATCGGCATCGGCGCCCTGCTTTGGGCCGGCATCGGCGACACCATCCGCGTCAGCCTGGCCGCCGATCCGGTCGAGGAGATCAAGGTCGGCTTCGATATCCTGAAATCGATGGGTCTGCGCCACCGCGGCGTCAATATCATCGCCTGCCCCAGCTGCGCCCGGCAGGGCTTCAACGTCATCAAGACGGTGGAAGCGCTGGAAGAACGCCTGGCCCATGTCTCGACGCCGCTGTCGCTCAGCATCATCGGCTGCGTGGTCAATGGCCCTGGCGAGGCGCTGATGACCGATCTGGGCTTCACCGGCGGCGGCGCCGGCCACGGCATGGTCTACATGGCCGGCAAGCCCGACCATAAGCAGTCCAACGAAACCATGGTCGACCACATCGTCGAGCTGGTCGAGCGGAAGGCCGCTGAGATCGAGGCCGCCAACGCAGCCCTTCAGGCCGCCGAATAATCCAGAGCCAGCTTGCCCAATTTGAGCCACGCGCCGCTTTGAGCGTCGCGCGAGTCGGCTAGACTGTCGGCTGGTCGACGTAGACGGGTCCCGGGCGGTCCCCGTCTGACGGAAAACCTCCCAGTCGCTCGCATAACAGCGTATACTGAAGGACGATTGTGGACTCGTTCGTCCATGCATCCCATTTGGCGGCGCTTTGCGTCGCGCAACCCGGGGGAACGGCCATGGGGTCGCGAGATGAGCTACGCAGGAACCAGGGCCGCGCCGTGGCGCGGATCGGCGGCGACTACACCCTGCGCACCATGATCGCCGTGGCTGCGGTCCTCGACCACGACTATTCCCTGGCCATCGTCTACACCGCCATCCTGCAGGCCAACCTGGGCCCCCTGATGGAGGATCCGGCCCTGTCGGCCCGCTATGCCAGCGTCGACACCATCGTCCCCGAGGATCTGCGCCGGCCGATCAGCGTCCACGCCCTGGCCGGCGCCCTTCACATGCCCTACGAAACCACCCGCCGCAGTGTCGGCCGGCTGATCGACAAGGGTTTCGTCAAGCGGGTCAGCCACAGCGGCATCCTCGCCTGCTCCGACAAGGTCGAAGAGCCCTCGCAGAAGCGGCTGGTCGAACAGCAGTACCAGGACACCCTGCGCATGGTCGGCCAGTTGCGCCGAGGCGGCATCGATCTGGACGGAGCTTGAGGGGAGGGGGACATGTTGATCTTCAACCTGTCCCCGTTTCCTTCCCGTTTCCTTTGCTGAAGACGGGACACGTTGAAAATCAACATGTCCCGGTTCCTGCTGCCACCCCCCGTCACCAGCCCCCCGCGCCAACGCCAGGGACTCGTCCTATATAGCTCCCCGTGAGCGACACCCCCGCCCCCCCCGCCGACACGGCAAAGCCAGACTCCCACCTGCCCGTCACCGAGGCCGCCGCCCTGCGCGCCGCCGCCCTGATCAAGTTCCACGCCGCCCGCCTGCCCGACGCCCCCGGCGTCTACCGCATGTACGGCGAAGACGGCGAATGCCTCTACGTCGGCAAGGCCCGCTCTCTCAAAAAACGCGTCGTCCAGTACGCGCAGGGCCGCTTCCACACCAACCGCATCGCCACCATGGTCGATCTCACCCGCAGCATGGAGTTCGCCTCCACCCGCACCGAGACCGACGCCCTGCTGCTCGAGATCAACCTGATCAAGCAGCTCAAGCCCCGCTTCAACGTCCTGCTGCGCGACGACAAGTCCTTCCCCGAGATCGTCATCCGCCGCGAGCATCCCGCCCCCCAGCTGCGCAAGCACCGCGGCGCCCACACGATGAAGGGCGACTACTTCGGCCCCTTCGCCAGCGCCAACGCCGTCAACCGCACGCTGAACACCCTGCAGAAGGCCTTCCTGCTCCGCTCCTGCAGCGACAGCGTCTACGAGACCCGCACCCGCCCCTGCATGCTGCACCAGATCCGCCGCTGCGCCGCCCCCTGCACCGGCCTGATCGCGCACGACGACTACGCCCTGCTGGTCGACGAGGCCGAGGCCTTCCTGCGTGGCAAGTCCCGCGCCGTCATGGCACGCATGTCAGAGCAGATGCAGGCCGCCTCCGACGACATGGAGTTCGAGCTCGCCGCCCGCTTGCGCGACCGCATCCGCGCCCTGGCCTCCGTCGCCCAGGAAACCACCGTCAACCCGGAGACCGTCGACGAGGCCGACGTCTTTGCCCTCCACGCCGTCGGCGGCCAGGCCTGCGTCCAGGTCTTCTTCTTCCGCGCCGGCCAGAACTGGGGCAACCGCGCCTACTTCCCCCGCATCGACAAGTCCGACACCGACGCGGAGATCATGGGCGCCTTCATCGGCCAGTTTTACGACGACAAGCCCATCCCCAAACTGATCCTCGTCTCCCACACCCCGTTCGAGACCGAACTCCTCGCCGAGGCCTTCAGCATGAAGGGCGGCCGCAAGGTCGAGATCGCCCAGCCCCGCCGCGGCGAAAAGAAGGGCCTGGTCGACGAGGCTCTGACCAACGCCCGCGAGGCCCTTGGCCGCCGCATGGCCGAGGGCAGCGCCCAGGCCAAGCTGCTGGCCGGCGTCGCCGAGGCCTTCAAGCTCGACGCCCCGCCCGAACGCATCGAGGTCTACGACAACAGCCACATCATGGGCACGAACGCGGTGGGCGGCATGATCGTCGCCGGCCCCGAGGGCTTCCAGAAGAACCAGTACCGCAAGTTCAACATCAAGGGCACGGACCTCACCCCCGGCGACGACTTCGGCATGATGAAGGAGGTCCTGCGCCGCCGCTTCGCCCGCATGGTGAAGGATGAGGAGGCCGGCATCGAGGAT
>JBKJSF010000005.1:0-6783 GCA_046595895.1 Caulobacter sp.
GTGACCTTGAAGCCGGGCAGCTGGCCGCCCTCGCCGGGCTTGGCGCCCTGGGCGACCTTGATCTCGATCTCGCGGCACTCGTTCAGGTACTCGGCGGTGACCCCGAAACGGCCGGACGCGATCTGCTTGACGGCGCTGTTGGGGTTGTCGCCATTGGGCAGCGGCCGGTAACGGGCCCGGTCCTCGCCTCCCTCGCCGCTGACCGACTTGGCCCCGATGCGGTTCATGGCGATGTTCAGCGCCCCGTGGGCCTCGGGGCTCAGCGCCCCCAGGCTCATGCCGGGGGTCAGGAAGCGCTTCCGGATCTCGTTGACGCTCTCCACCTCGTCCAGCTCGACGGCGGTGCGGCCCTTGCGGAAGTCGAGGAGGTGGCGCGGCTGGCTTGCCTTCTGGCGATGCAGCCCGGCGCTCCAGCGCTTGTAGGCCTCGTAGTCGCCGCTGTCGCAGGCGGCCTGCAGGGTGTGGATCAGCCGCGCCTCGAAGGCATGCGCCTCGCCCGAACGCCGGGCCTTGTAGAAGCCGCCGACCGGCAGGGCGATGGCGGCCGGCTCCCAGGCGCGGCGGTGGATGTCCACCGTCTTGGACTCGATGCCGGCCAGGCCTATCCCTGAGATGCGGCTCGGCATGCCCGGGAAGAACTCGGCGGCCAACGAGCGCGACAGCCCCATGGCCTCGAAGTTATAGCCGCCGCGGTAGCTGGAGATCACCGCGATGCCCATCTTGGAGATGATCTTCAGCAGGCCCTGCTCGATGGCTGTCTTGTAGTTGACGCAGACGTCGCGAAGGCTGAGATCGCCGGCCAGGCCGCGCTCCAGCCGGTCCTGAAAGCTCTCCTGGGCCAGCCAGGCGTTGACCGCCGTCGCCCCCACCCCCACCAGAACGGCGAAGTAGTGGGTGTCCATGCATTCGGCCGACCGGACGATGATCGAGACGTAGGAGCGCAGCTCCTTGGCCACCAGGTGCGCATGCACTCCCGCCGTGGCCAGGATCATCGGCAGGCCGACGCGGCCCGGATCGCTGTCGGTGTCGGTCAGGACGATGGTCGAACAGCCGCGCAAGGCGGCGTCCTCGGCTTCCGCCTTGATCCGGTCGAGGTTGGCCCGCAGGGCGTCGCCCGGCCGCGCCTCGGGGGCCGGCAGCGGCATGGTGCAGTCGATGACGCTGAGGCTCTTGCCGGCGATATAGCCGAGGATGCGCTCGTACATCCCCGTGGTCAGCACCGGGCTTTCCAGCACATAGACGTCGGTCTGGGCCTCGTCCTGCGCCAGGATGTTGCCGAGGTTCTTGAACCTCGTCTTCAGGCTCATGACGCCGGTTTCCCTTAAGGGGTCGATCGGCGGATTGGTCACCTGGCTAAAGTTCTGGCGGAAGAAGTGGCTGAGCGGCCGGTATTGGTCGCTGAGCACGGCCAGCGGCGCGTCGTCGCCCATCGAGCCGATCGCTTCCTTGGCGTCCTCGACCATCGGCGCGAGCACCATCTCCAGGTCCTCGAGGCTGTAGCCGGCCGCCGACTGGCGACGGGTCAGCTCCTCGCGGCCGCATTTGCGCGGCTCGGGGCCAGGGCCGATCTCCTTTTCGAGGTCGACCATATTGCCCAGCCAGGCGGTGTAGGGGTGGCGCTGGGCCAGCTCGTCGACGATCTCCTCCTCGCCGAACATGCGGCCCTGGCTGAGGTCGACGGCGATCATTCGGCCCGGGTGGATCGTCAGCTTGCGGCTGATCCGCTCGTCCGGCACGCCGCACATTCCCGCCTCGGAGCCGACGATCAGCAGCCCGTCGTCGGTCAGGGCCGCGCGCAGGGGCCGAAGCCCGTTGCGATCCTTGCCGGCGATGACCCAGCGGCCATCGGTGGCGCAAAGGGCGGCCGGGCCGTCCCAGGGCTCCATGACGGCGTTGCAGTAGCTGTAGAGCGCCTTGTGCTCTGGCTTCATCTGTTCGTCGGACTTGGCGTTCCATGCCTCGGGCACCAGCAGGGCCTTGGCCATCGGCGCGTCGCGACCGGCCCGGACCAGCACCTCGAAGGTGTTGTCCAGCGCGGCGCTGTCGCTGCCGCCGGGCTGTACCACCGGCTTGATGTCGTCCCCGAAGTCTCCGAAGGCCTGGGCGGCCATGCGGATCTCGTGGCTCTTCATCCAGTTGATGTTGCCCTTGATGGTGTTGATCTCACCATTGTGGGCCAGCATCCGGAACGGCTGGGCCAGCCGCCATTGCGGGAAGGTGTTGGTCGAGTAGCGCTGGTGGAAGATGGCCACCGCCGCCTCGAAGCGTTCGTCGCGCAGGTCGGGGTAGAAGGCGTCGATGCTTTCGGCCAGGAACATGCCCTTGTAGATCAGCGACTTGGCCGACAGGCTGCAGAGGTAGAAGTCCTGGATCGCCGCCTGGGCGATGCGCTTTTCGATCCGCTTGCGGGCCAGGAACAGGGCCCGCTCCAGCGCCTCCCCCTCCAGGCCCGGCGGCGGCGACAGCATGATCTGCTCGATCTCGGGGCGGGTGGCGTTGGCCTTCTCGCCGATCACCGAGGTGTCGACCGGCACCTGGCGCCAGCCATAGATATAGAAGCCGAAACGCAGGGCCTCGCTCTCGACGATGGTCCGCGCCGCTTCCTGTGCGCCCAGATCGACGCGCGGCAGGAAGACCTGGCCGACGGCGATGGGGCCGGGGCGGAGGGCCTGTCCGGCGCCGGCCACCTGTTCCTGGAAGAAGGGCTGCGGCACGCTGAGCAGGATGCCGGCCCCGTCGCCGGTCTTGCCGTCCGCATCGACCGCGCCCCGGTGCCAGACGGCTTTCAGCGCCTTGATGGCCAGATCGACGATCTCGCGGCGAGGCTTGCCGTCAATGGCGCAGACCAGGCCGACGCCGCAGCTGTCGCGCTCGGTAGCGGGGTCGTAGGCGTGGCCGTCGATCAGGTGTTGGCGGTTCTTCAGGTAGAGTTCGACAGCGTCAGACATGAGCGCAGACCTTCAATGAGTTCGCCTCTGGTCTCCCTTCTCCCCTCGCGGGAGAAGGTGGCCCCGAAGGGGTCGGATGAGGGGGCACACCGGCCTTCGACACAGCCGACCGTCGCCGCCTCATCGCAGCGGAAAGACCTGGGAGCCCCCTCATCCGGCGCTTCGCGCCACCTTCTCCCGCGAGGGGAGAAGGGCGCCCCGAGGCGAACTCACTGAACTGATGCGCCATCACTCCGCCGCCGCCAGCACCGGCGCTGACAGGTGCTTGTGGATCGCCGCCGCGGCGTCAAAGCCGTCCCTTATGGCCCAGACCACCAGCGAAGCCCCGCGCGCGATGTCCCCCGCCGCATACACCCCCGGCAGGTTGGTAGCCTTGCTCCGGCGATCGATCTTCACCGTTCCGGCGCGGCTGACCTCAAGGTCAGGGCTCCCAAGCGTCGTCGGCAGGTCTTCCGGGTCGAAGCCGAGCGCCTTGATGACCAGGTCGGCCTTGAGGTCGAAGTCGCCGTTCTCGACTGGCTCCGGGCTCTGGCGGCCGGAGGCGTCGGCGGGACCCAGCCGCATGCGGGCGGCGCGGACGCCGCTGGCCCGGCCGGCGTCGCCGGTGACGGCGCGGGGGCCGGCCAGCCATTCGAAGACCACGCCCTCTTCCTCGGCGTTGGCCACTTCGCGCAGGGAGCCGGGCATGTTCTCGCGGTCGCGGCGGTAGAGGCATCGAACCTCGGCCGCGCCTTGGCGGATGGCGGTGCGCACGCAGTCCATGGCCGTGTCGCCGCCGCCGATGACGACGACGCTCTTGCCCTCCGCGTCCAGTTCGCCGCTGTCGAAGGCTGGTACGGCGTCGCCGTAGCCCTTGCGGTTGGAGGCTGTCAGGTAGTCGAGCGCGGCGACCACGCCGTTCGACCCGGAACCGGGCACCGGAAGGTCCTTGGCTGCATAGACGCCGGTGGCCAGCAGCACGGCGTCATGCATCCGGCGCAGGTCCTCGAGCGTGGCGTCCTTGCCGACCTCGAAGTTCAGCCGAAAGACGATGCCGCCGTCGGCCAGGCGGTTGGTGCGGCGCTCGACGACGTCCTTCTCCAGCTTGAAGCCGGGGATGCCGTAGATCAGCAGCCCGCCCGGCCGGTCGTAGCGATCATAGACGGTGACGTCATAGCCCAGCTCGAACAGCCGCTCGGCCGCCGACAGCCCCGCCGGGCCGGCCCCGACGACGCCGACCGACTGGCCGCGCCGGGCGCCCTGGACGAGCGGCGCCACCCAGCCCTCTTCCCAGGCCTTGTCGTTGATGTAGCGCTCGACCGCGCCGATGGTGACGGTGCCGTGGCCCGACTGTTCAATGACGCAGTTTCCCTCGCACAGCCGGTCCTGCGGACAGATGCGGCCGCAGATCTCGGGCATGCTGCTGGTCGCCTGCGACAGCTCGTAGGCCTCGCGCAGCCGGCCATTGGCAGTCATCCGCAGCCAGTCGGGGATGTTGTTGTGCAGCGGGCAGTGGGTCTGACAGAAGGGAACGCCGCATTGCGAGCAACGGGATGCCTGTTCGCTGGCCTTGGCATCGACGAAGTCGGCGTAGATTTCGTGGAAGTCGCGGTCGCGCACTTCCGCGGCCCGCTTGGCGGGCGTGCGGCGGTCAATCACCGTGAACTTCAGCATCCGTTCGGCCATGGTCGTCCCCGCCCCGATCTCGGGTCGATTATTGCGTGAGACGGCTCATAGGGGCTGGTTTGCGCAACAAGAATGCGAAGGTCTATTTAATGGACTGAATTTCAGGTGATATCGCGCCGGGCGGCGGTCATCGCGATCACTTCCAGCAAGATTGGTCTGATTATTGGACGATATGCCAGGTCCGTGGATTTTCGGCGCAGGCGCTTGCCTTAAATCGCGCCAGCCGGGACAACGCTTTTCCCGCGTCACGAGGCCGACGAATGCCCGACTGGTTGTCCGCCATCATTCTCGGCCTCGTCGAAGGCCTGACCGAGTTCATTCCGGTCTCCTCGACCGGTCACCTGCTGCTGACCAGCTGGGCGCTGGGTCTGGAGCCGGGGTTCTGGGACACCCTGGTGGTGATGATCCAGCTGGGCGCCATCCTGGCGGTGGTGGTGCTCTACTTCCAGCGACTGTGGAGGGTGCTGATCGGGCTCCCAACCCGGCCTGAGGATCGGCGGTTCGCGCTCAGCGTGATCATCGCCTTCATCCCAGCCGCAGTGCTGGGATTACTGCTGCACGACTTCATCAAGTCGCTGTTCAATCCTACGGTCGTCTGTTGGTCGCTCATCGTAGGGGGCGTGGTTCTGATACTGCTCGACCGCTGGCGGCCGACGCCGAAGGTGACTGACGCAATGCAGACGCCGTTTGGCACGGCGCTGGGCGTCGGCCTTCTGCAATGCCTGTCGATGATTCCCGGGGTCTCGCGGTCCGGCGCCACCATCGTCGGCGGCGTGCTGATGGGCATGGAGCGCCGGGCGGCGGCGGAGTTCAGCTTCTTCCTGGCCATTCCGACGATGATCGGCGCATTCGCCCTCGATTTTCTCGAAAGTCGAGACGCTATCTTCGCGCGGCCCGATGGGACCATGCTGATCGCAATCGGCTTCGTGGTGTCCTTCGTCAGCGGCTTGATCGTCATCAAATGGATGCTTCGCTTCATCGACAAGCACGGCCTCAGCCCATTCGGCTGGTGGCGAATTGTGGTCGGGGCTGCAGGGCTGGCGCTGCTTGCGCTGACTTGAGCGTCCCTTCTCCCGAAGAGCGGGGGAAGGACTCAGTCAGCCGGCTAATCCGGGGACACTATATAGATTTTCGACGTGCCAGCGGCCGCGTTCCGAGCGAAAATCTATATAGTGTCCCGGATTATGCTCCACTGGCGGGGCCGGTCTTACTCGGAGGCCGACAGCGCCTCCACCAACCGCACCATGAACCCCGCCCCACGCCTTAGTTGCGCGACCTCGATCCATTCGTCCGGCTGGTGGGCCTGATCGATCCAACCGGGGCCGCACAGGACCACGGGAAAACCCCCACGCTGGAACTGCCCGGCTTCAGCGGCATAACTCACCGCCCGCAGCGGTCCGTTGTCGCCGGCCAGCCGCCGGACCAGGGCCTCGGCCGAGCCGCCCGGCTGCAGCGCCAGGGGCGGGACATTGCTGTAGATTTCCCATACGACGCCGCAGTCCTCCGACCGAGCCGTGAGCTCGACGTCCATCGCCGCGCATCGCTCCCAGAACGGCGCCAACAGCGCCGTCGGGTCCTGGTCCGGCGGGCAGCGCAGGTCGAAGGAGAAGCTGCATTTACGAGCCAGGATGTTGACCGCCGTGCCGCCGTGGATCAGGCCGATGGTCAGGGTGGCGTGCCCGGGCTCGAACGGCGAGGCCGGATCGGCGCCGGCGATCAGGGCGTCGGCCAGGGCGGTCAGCTCAGCCATCAGCTTCAGCGCCGCCATGTTGGCCGAGACCCCCAGGTGCGTCTGGCTGGAATGTGCCTCCCGGCCCGTCACCGTGACCTTGGCCGACAGAATGCCCTTGTGGGCCCCGACCACCTCCATGCCGGTCGGCTCGCCAACCACGGCCAGGGCCGGCGGCGGCTGCTCGGCGGCCAGGGCCTCGATCATCGCCGGGGCGCCGAGACAGCCGATCTCCTCGTCATAGGACAGCGCCAGCCAGGCCGGCCGCTTGAGGTCGGCCTTGGCCAGCTCCGGGGCCGCCGCCAGGGCGAGCGCAATGAACCCCTTCATGTCGGCGCTGCCCCGGCCGTAAAGCTTGCCGTCCTTTTCGGTCAGCACCCAGGGGCCGGTCGCCCAGGGCTGGCCATCGACCGGCACCACGTCGGGATGGGCCGACAGGAT
>JBKJSF010000200.1:0-6393 GCA_046595895.1 Caulobacter sp.
TGCTACGGCAAACCGCCAGGACCCAAAACCATGGCCGACGGCTGGAAACGCTTCACCGCAACCCTATGCGGCGTCACCCTCGCAAGAGCCGAAGCAATTGTGTGAATCCCGTAGCCATAAAGGGGAGGGAGGGCTATCCCGCGCGCAATGCCCCGGCAAAGTCCTCGACCGCGCCCAGCGAAGCCTTGGAACCCAGGACCGATCCGGCGCTCAGGCCGGGCTGAATCAGTCGCGACCCGACGCGGGCGATGTCCGCCCTGGTCACCGCGTCGATGGCTTCCGCCAGTTCGGCGGCGGAGAACAGGCGCTGGAACAACAGGGCCTGGCCGGCCGAGGTTTCGGTGCGCGACAGGGGCTGTTCGCGGGCCATGAACAGGTGGGCCTTCAGCTGGGCCTTGGCGCGGGCCAGTTCGGCGTCCGTGCAGCCGACGGTCAGCTCGATGATCTGCTGGGCGGTCAGCGCGGCCAGCGGGCCGGCGTCCTTGGCGGCGCAGCCAGCGTAGACGCCGAGCATGCCCGCACTGGCGTAGGTGTCGCTCCAGGCGTCGATGGCGTAGGCTAGGCCCCGGTTCTCGCGGGCTTCCTGGAACAGGCGCGAAGACATGCCGCCGCCGAGCATCTCCACGAACAGGCGCAGGGCGAAGTAGTCGTCGTCCTTTGCCCCGAAGGCCGGCAGAAGCAGGACCAGATGGGCCTGTTCCAGCCGGCGCAGTTTGGCGGCGCGGCCGGCGATGAAGGTCGGGGCGGCCGGCGCCTCCGCCCCCTGCCCGGGCGGCTCCGAGCCGAACGCGGCCTGGGCCAGGCGGAGGAGCTCGTCCTCCTCAACCGCCCCGGCGGCGCTGACCACCAGGCGGTCGGGGGCGTAGAGGGCGGCGCGCCAGGCGTCGATGGCGGCGACGTCGGCGGGCTTCAATGATTTGGGCGTGCCGAGGATCGGGCGGCCGTGCGGCTGGTCCAGGTAGGCCGCTTGCTGGGCCAGTTCGAAGACCAGGTCGTCGGGGGTGTCGGCGGCCTCGGCGATCTCCTGGGCGACGACGGATTTTTCCTTGGCCAGGTCGCCGGCGTCGAGGGTCGGGCGCAGGACCAGGTCGGACAGGACCTCCATGCCGAGCGGCAGGCCGCCCTTGAGGGCGCGGATCTGGAAACTGGTCCGCTCATAGCCGGTGGCCGCATTGACCTGGCCGCCGGCGCTCTCGACGACCTCGACGATCTCGCGGGCGGTGCGGGAGCCCGCGCCCTTGAAAACCATGTGTTCGAGAAGATGCGACCAGCCCGAGCGGTGCAGGTCCTCCGATGCGGCGCCGCGTCCGGCGACGACCGACAGGGCCAGGGTCTCCAGCCCCGGCATGGGGTCGCAGATGACCCGAACGCCGTTGGCCAAGGTGTGGATGCGGGGGGTCATTTCGCCGCGAAACTCCGCACATAGTCCATGACCACGGCGGCGTCGGCCGGCAGCCGGTCGAAGCGCTCGGGCTTGCCCTCGAGGTGGCGGTCGGCGCGCGGGAAAGTCGGGGTGACGCCGGTGGCGGCGTTGACGGCTTCCGGGAACTTGGCCGGGTGAGCGGTCGAGAGCACAATCAGCGGCGTGTCGTCGCCGGCCAGGGTGGCGCGCCGGGCGACGCTGATGGCAACGGCGGTGTGCGGGTCGACCAGGCGGCCGGTCTCGTTGAGCGTGGCCAGCATGGCGCGGCTGGTGTCGGCCTCATTGGCCCGGGCGCCGCCGAACAGCTCGCGCATGGCGGCCAGGGCGCCGGGCGGGATGTCGATGACGCCGGTTTCGGTGAAGGCGCGGAAGGCGCGGCCGGTCTCCAGGCCGTCGCGGCGGACAGCCTCGAAATAAAGTCGCTCGAAATTGGAGGCGACCTGGATGTCCATGGCCGGGCTCTGGGTCTCCGCGACATTGCCGCGCGAATAGCGGCCGTCTTCGAAGGCGCGGGCCATGATGTCGTTGCTGTTGGTGGCGACCAGGATCTTCTCGACCGGCAGGCCCATCTTCACGGCCACGTAGGCGGCGAAGGCGTCGCCGAAGTTGCCAGTCGGCACGGCGAAGGCGACGCGGCGGTGCGGCGCGCCGAGCGCCACGGCGGTTGTGAAGTAGTAGACCGCCTGGGCAGCGATGCGGGCGAAGTTGATCGAGTTGACGGCCGAGAGATCCACTGCCTGGACGAACTGGCCATCAGCAAACATGGCTTTGAGGATCGCCTGGCAGTCGTCGAAGCTGCCTTGAAGCGAGAGATTGGCGACGTTGCGGTCCTCGACCGTGGTCATGAACCGGCGCTGCACCTCGCTGATGCGGCCCTCCGGGAACATGGCGACGATGCGGACATTGTCCCGGCCGCGGAAGGCCTCGACGGCGGCCCCGCCGGTGTCGCCGCTGGTGGCGCAGACGATGGTCAGGGTGCGGCCCTTGGCCCCCAGGATGTGGTCGTACAGCCGCGACAGCAGCTGCATGGCGACGTCCTTGAAGGCCAGGGTCGGACCATGGAACAGTTCGGCCAGGAACAGGTTCGGGCCCAGCTGGACGACCGGGCAGGTGGCGGCGTGGGCGAAGGTCCCGTAGGCCTCGGCGCACATCTCTTCGAGCACATCAGCGGGGATTTCGCCGTCGGCGAACTTGCCGATCACCGCGGCGGCGACGGAGGCGTAGGGCTGGCCGGCGAAGGCGGCGATCTCTTCATGGGTGAAGGTCGGCCAGGTCTCGGGCACATAGAGGCCACCGTCGGGGGCGAGGCCGGCGAGGACCGCGTCGAGGAAGCCGATCGGCTGGGCGGCGGTGTCGCCCGAGCGGGTGGAGACGTATTTCATTGGGCCTTGAACCTGCGCCAGAGCATGGCGGCGTAGATGGCGATGAGTGCGCCCGCAAGGCCGAACCAGGTCAGGGCGTACTCGAGGTGGCGGTTGGCGATCTGGGCGGGGACCGGCGCCGGCTTGAGGGCCGCCCACTCGGCACGCACCGGCGCTGAGGCGAACAGGAAGACCGGCGCGGGATCGACGGCGCCCAGCGCCCTGGCCATGGCCGGGACGTCGCGCCCGTACCACAGGCCGTCCTGTGGCGCGGCCGGGTTGAAGGGTCCGGGTTTGTCGGGCGTGCGCAGGATGCCCTCGATTCGGATGGGCGCGGCCGGCGGGCCGATGCGGGCGGAGACCGTGTCGGCCACATAACCCTGATCGACCAGCAGCGTCCCCGAGGCCGTCGGGCAGGCGATGATCAACCGGCGCACCGGCTGGCCCTCGATGAGGCCGTAGAGTTCGATCTGGCGAGCGAAGGCGGCCGGTGGGCAGTCGAGACTGGCGCGACGGAAGTCGAGGTCGCCACCCTTGGCCAACAGGGCGTCGGCCGGGGTGACCGCCGCGGTTTTGGCCGCCTCAATGCGGGCCAGAACGTCGCTCTTCCAGGCCAGCCGTTGGACCTGCCAGCCGCCGAGCACGATGAGGATGACGAGGCTGATCGCGGTAACGATGGTCAGGCCGATTGGGAAGCGCTTCATCGCGGACCTCCGACCAGAGTGAGTTCGCCTCGGCGAAACCGTCTGGCGTCTGGCATCTTAGTGGCGGACATCGTCGCGTCCCGCCTGGCTGGCCTTGTTGGCGAACTGGGCGGCGACCATCAGGCCTTTCATCGGACGCAGCAGGCCAAGCACGACCAGCACCGTCAGCGGCAGCCACACCACCAGCAGGACCCAGATCGGCGGGTTGAAGGCGATCATGTGGAACATGGCGCCGAAAGCCATCAGGAAGCCAGCGATGAGGATGATGAAGACGGCGGGGCCGTCGCCACTGTCGGCCTTCGTGAAAGTGGCGCCGCACGCATCACACGCCGGCGCCAACTTCAGGAAACCCTCAAACAGCAGTCCCTCGCCGCAGCGGGGGCAGCGGCCCGCCGCCCCTGCTGCGTAAGGGTTCGCCACCTACAGCGTTCCGAAGACGACGTAGATGAAGGCGAACAGGAACAGCCAGACCACATCGACGAAGTGCCAGTACCAGGCCGCCGCCTCGAAACCGAAGTGCTGGTTGGGCGAGAAGCCCTTGCCCATCAGACGCAGCAGACAGATGAACAGGAAGATGGTGCCGACCAGGACGTGGAAGCCGTGGAAGCCGGTGGCCATGAAGAAGGCCGAGCCGTAGAGGCCCGAATTCACGGCTTCTTCCGAGTAGAACAGCTTCTCATGCAGGATGTGCTGGTACTCGTAGGCCTGGATGGCGGTGAACAGCACGCCCAGGATGACGGTCAGGATCAGGCCGATCTTGGCGCTCTTGCGGTCGCCCTGCTGCAGCGCGTGGTGGGCCCAGGTGACGGTGGTGCCCGACAGCAGCAGGGTCAGGGTATTGACCAGCGGCAGGTGCATGGCCGGCACCAGCTCGACGCCCTTGGGCGGCCACATCTTCCAGGCCTCGGCGACGCCCTCGAAGTTGCCGACGGCCGGGGTCAGGGTGCGGTGCTCCCAGAACAGGGCGCCCTCGAAGAAGATCCAGAACCAGGCGACGAAGAACATCACTTCGGAGACGATGAACAGGATCATCCCATAGCGCAGGCCGATGGCGACCACCGGGGTGTGGTCACCCTGGTTGGCTTCCTTGGTGACGTCCATCCACCAGCCGAGCATGGTGTGCAGCACCATGGCGAAGCCCAGGGCCGCGACCAGCCAGTTGCCCTTTTCCAGGCCGAACAGGCCCTTCATGCCGATGACGGCGCCGATCATCATGATCGTCGCGGCGACCGAGCCGTACAGTGGCCAGATGCTGGGGTTAACCAGGTGGTAGTCGTGCTTGACGGCGCCGTGAGCCATGCCTGTAAGCCCTGCCCTTCTCAATTCATCAGACTTGAGCGCCGCACCGCGACGCCGTTGGGTTTGCCTATAGCCCCGCCTTGGCCGCGCCGCCAAGAGGCGAAGCGGCCTTGGAAGCGTTGGCCTGCTGGGTTTCCACCGGGAAGAAGGTGTAGCTGAGGGTGACCTCGGTCTTGCCCTTCGTCTCGAAGTCGGTGGCGAACTTGGGATCGACGAAATAGACCACCGGGAATTCGACGCTCTGGCCGGGCTGGATGGTCTGGTCGTTGAAGCAGAAGCATTCCAGCTTCTGGAAATAGGCGCCGGCCGCTTCCGGCACGACGTTGTAGCTGGCGCGGCCGGTGACGGCCTGCTTGCCGTTGTTGGTGACCTTGTAGAAGGCCAGGCCGGTCGCCCCGATCTTCACTTCCTGCGTCACCTGGCTGGGTTTGAAGTCCCAGGGCAGGTCGCGGACGTTGGCGTCGAAACGGATCAGCAGTTTGCGCTCGAGTATCGTCGATGGCGCGACCTCAGCTTTGCGGATGGTGCCGTCGAAGCCGGTCAGCTGGCAGAAGGCGCGGTACAGCGGCACGGCCGCATAGGCCGCGCCGACCATGGCGCTGAGGCCAATGACGCAAATGATGGCGAGCCGCGCGTTGCGGGCCTTGAGCGTCCTGGGGGCCAGGTCCTTAGAGGGGGCGGTTGGCAACGGCCCCTCCCATCTTCAGCACGGTGACGACGTAGACGAGGATGATGAAGCCGACGAGACCAAGGGCGATGGCGATGTTGCGCTTGCGCTGGGCGGCGCGGGCGGCGTCGCGCTCGGCGGGGGTCAGCGGCTTTTGCGGCGCGGGGAAGCTGGGAGGGTTCGGCTGGTCGGTCAAAGCTGAAGTCCCGGCAAGCGCTCTGCCGCCAGGGTGGCGAACATCGCGAACAGATACAGGATCGAGAAGGCGAACAGGTTGCGGGCGTCGGTCGCCCCGGCCTTGACGTCGTAGAGCTCCGGCGTGTTGCGCGGATCGGCGCCCTCGCCCGCCTGGCTGCGGTAGAGGCGCCAGGCCAGCAGCAGGAAGACCGCCCCGCCGAGGCCGGCGACGACCAGATAGGCGATGCCGCCCAGGCCTGTGAAGAAGGGCAGGATGCAGACCGGGGTCAGCACCAGCGAATAGAGCAGCACCTGCAGGCGGGTGGATCTGGCGCCCTTGACCACCGGCATCATCGGCACGCCGGCCTTGGCGTAGTCTTGGGCCGTGTAGAGCGACAGGGCCCAGAAGTGGGGCGGGGTCCACAGGAAGATGATCAGCACCATCAGCCAGGCGTTGGCCGGCGCCTCGCCGGCGGCGGCGGCCCAGCCGATGGCCGGCGGCAGCGCCCCGGCCAGTCCGCCGATGACGATGTTCTGGGCCGTCCAGCGCTTCAGCCACATGGTGTAGACGACGGCGTAGAAGAGGATGGTGAAGGCCAGCAGGCCCGCGGCCAGCCAGCTGACGCCGACGCCCATCAGCATGACCGACAAGAGCGAGAGGATGACGCCGAGGGTCAGGGCGTCGGAGCCCTGGACGCGGCCGGCGGGCACCGGGCGGCCGCGGGTGCGACGCATGGCCCCGTCGATATCGGCGTCGTACCA
>JBKJSF010000202.1:0-4658 GCA_046595895.1 Caulobacter sp.
TGCTACGGCAAACCGCCAGGACCCAAAACCATGGCCGACGGCTGGAAACGCTTCACCGCAACCCTATGCGGCGTCACCCTCGCAAGAGCCGAAGCAATTGTGTGAATCCCGTAGCCAAAAAGGGGAGGGAGGATCAGCGCCCTACCGCGCCCCAAACAGCGCGGTGCCCACCCGCACGCTGGTCGCGCCGAACCGTACCGCCGTTTCAAAATCGCCGCTCATCCCCATCGACAGCATCCCGACCCCGTTCCGCTCTGCAATCTTCCGCAATAGCGCAAAGTGCAGCCCGGCGGGCTCGGTCTCCGGCGGAATGCACATCAGCCCCTCGACGGTCAGCCCAAACCGATCCCGACACAGCCGGATGAACCCGTCCGCCTCGCCCGGGGACACCCCCGCCTTCTGAGGCTCCTCGCCGGTATTGACCTGCACGTACAGTCGCGGCGTCCGGCCAGACTTGGCCATCGCCTCGGCCAGCGCCCCGGCGATCTTCTCCCGGTCCACCGTCTCGATGACATCGAACAGCGCCACCGCCTCGGCCGCCTTGTTGCTCTGCAACGGCCCGATCAGCCGCAGCTCGACCCCGCCCCACAAGCCCTCCACCCAGCGCCCAGCCGCCTCCTGCACCCGGTTCTCCCCGAACACCCGCTGGCCGGCCGCCAGCATCGCGGCGATCTTCTCTTGCGGCTGCAGCTTGGAGACGGCCACAAGGGTGACCTCGTCCGCCGCCCGCCCGGCTCCCGCCGTCGCTCCGGCGATACGGTCCAGGATCGTGGTCCGGCGGTCGGCAATGGAGGAATCGGTTGGCACAGGGCGAGCTCGCAAAACTGCTGGAGGCGGCCAAGCGCCTACGCCCGGCGCGCGAGCCTGCCAAGCCCCTGCCCCGCCTGCTGTTCCTCACCGACCCAGTGCGCACGCCCGATCCGCAAGCCGTGCTGGCCGCCCTGCCCCCCGAGGTCGGGGTCATCTACCGCCCGTTCGGCGCCCCGGACGCCGTCGAAACCGGCCGCCGCCTGGCCGCCATGGCCCGGCGGCGCGGCCTCATCCTGATGGTCGGCGCCGACCCGGACCTGGCCTTGGCCATCGGCGCACACGGCCTGCACCTGCCCGAACGCATGGCCCATCAGCTGCCGGCCCTGCGCGCCGCCCACCCGCACTGGATTCTCACAGCCGCCGCCCACAGCCTGGCCGCCGTCCAGGCCGCCGCCACCGCCGACGCCCTGCTGGTCTCGCCGGTCTTCCCCTCGAACAGCCCCTCGGCCGGCCCGCCGCTCGGCATCAAAGCCTTCACCGCCCTCGTCGCCACCACTCAGGCGCCGGCCTATGCCCTCGGTGGCGTCACAGCGCTCACGGCCTCCCGACTGGAATTCAGCGGCGCGGCGGGCTTGGCCGGAATCGAGGCGTTTCTCGGTTAGCGCCCGAAGGCGTGCAGCCCCGCTCCATGGGCCCGCAACCACCCCCGATGCGGAGCCGGGTCGCCGAACAGCTGATCGACCAGGGCCCAGAACCTCGGCCCATGGTTGGCCTCGATCAGGTGCGCGCACTCATGGGCGGCCACATAGTCGGCCACCGCGAAGGGGGCCAGGGCCAGGCGCCAGCTGTAGCGGATCGAGGCCGGCTTGGAGATGCGGGCCGGGGTGCAGCTGCCCCAGCGAGCCTTGGCGTCGACGACGCTGACGCTGGGGGTCGGCACCCTCAGCTGCTGCGCGTAGGTGGCGGAAAGTTCGGTGAACCGCCGCTTGGACTCGGCCTTGATCAGCCGCATGACCCGGTCGCCGTAGGCCGCGTCGTCCGGCGCGGCGATAACCCCGGTCTCCAGGTCGATCTTGGCCCGGCCGGGTTTCGTCTCCAGTCGGAAGGGTTGGCCGAACAGTTCGACGGTCATTCCGGGGGCTACGACGCGGGCCTCGGGCAGGTCGGCCAGTTGGGCCTCGATCCAGCCGACCCGCTCGCGGGCGAAGGCGACGGCCTCGCCCAGTCGGCGGGCGGACGGTGCGGTGGCGATCACCTCGCGGCGGGTGCGATCGACGCGCAGGGAGATGCGGCGGGCGCGGGCGTTGACGCTGAGCCGCAGCACATGACCGGCCGCCTCGAGGCGGTCGCCGTGGTTATAGGCTGGAGGCTTGAACAGACTCATCACCCTCCGACTACCGCGTATCGCGGAGCCGGAAAACACAAACGGTGTCAGGCGTCTTTGAAATCGGGATCGACGCGGCGGATAAAGCTGGCCACCCGCGGGGCGATCTCCTCGTTGAACTTGCGGCCGTTGAACACCCCGTAGTGGCCGACGCCTTTCTGGACGTAGAGCTCTTTCAGTTCGTCCGGGATGTTCGGGGTCAGGCCGTGCGCCGCCTGGGTCTGGCCGACGCCGGAGATGTCGTCCAATTCGCCCTCGACGGTCATCAGGGCGATGTCCTTGATGGCCTTCAGATCGACCTTTTGGCCACGGTGGACCAGCTCGCCCTTGGGCAGCAGATACTTCTGGAAGACGATATCGACCGTCTGCAGGTAGAATTCCTCGGTCAGGTCGAGGACTGACAGGTACTCATCGTAGAATACCCGGTGCTTGTCGGCGCTGTCGTCGTCGCCGACCACCAGGTGGTCGAAGTAGCGCTTGTGGGCGTCCTTATGCTTTGCCAGGTTCATCGACATGAACGAGGCCAGCTGCACGAAGCCTGGATAGACCCGCCGCAGGGCGCCGGGATGGGGCGGCGGCACGGTGTAGATCATGTTCGACTGGAACCAGGCGAAGGGCCGCTGCTCGGCCAGCTGGTTGGTCACGGTCGGCGACAGGCGCGCGTCGATCGGCGAGCCCATGAAGGTCATGCTGCGCGGCCGGTTGGGATCCTTGTCGGCGGCCATCAGGGCGGCGGCGGCCAGCACCGGCGGCCCCGGCTGGCATACGGCGATGACGTGGGCCCGCGCCCCCATCACCCCCAGCATCGAGCGGATATGGTCGATGTAGTCGTGGAAGTCGAAACGGCCTTCCATCATCGGCACGTCACGGGCGTTGACCCAGTCGGTGACGAAAACGGCATGGTGCGGAATCAGCGCCTCGACCGTGCCGCGCAGCAGGGTAGCGTAGTGGCCCGACAGCGGCGCGACCAGCAGGACCGCCGGGTCCAGCTGCATCTTTCCGGCCCGGCGCATGTCGCCCATGTCGCGGTCGAACTGGATCAGCCGGCACCAGGGGCTTTCCCAGACGACGGTCTCGCGGACCTTCACCGTGACGCCGTTGACCTGCGTGGAATCGATGCCCCAGGCCGGCTTGCCATAGCGCCGGGTGACGTTGGCGTAGAGGTCGGCGGCGGCATAGAGGTTGCGGCCGAGCGCCGAATCCCTGGCCGGATTCAGCGGCGAGGACCAGAAGTCCCGAGTCGCCCGCGCCGCCCAGCGCATGGGCGTCGAGGCGTAGTAGGTGGCTTCCTGCAGGGTGTAGAGCATATGTCCGACCTTTATTGCAGCGCAGCATAACACGTGATCACTTAACGAAGTCCAGTGGCAAATGGCAGCGCGTGGTTGCTCCTTTGGCGGACCGATGGTCTATGCTGCGCGCGGGAAAAGGAGTCTGACAGCGGTGCT
This sequence comes from Caulobacter sp., assembly GCA_046595895.1. Taxonomy (GTDB): domain Bacteria; phylum Pseudomonadota; class Alphaproteobacteria; order Caulobacterales; family Caulobacteraceae; genus Caulobacter. The sequence goes on from JBKJSF010000202.1 coordinate 3,580, forward strand.
GGGCGTGCGGGACAAGGCGGGGAGCGACCCTTACGCGGCCCTCGTCCTGGCCATTGCCGAGCGGGGCGACCGGGCCGCCTTCCGCATGTTGTTCGATCACTACGCCCCCCGGGTGAAGGGCTATCTGGCCCGCCTTGGCCTCGACGGGGCCCGCGCCGAGGAGCTGGCGCAGGAGGTGCTGGTCACCGTCTGGCGCAAGGCAGGCAGCTTCGACGCCAAGCGGGCCTCTGTCTCCACCTGGATTTTCCGCATCGCTCGCAACAGGCGCATCGACGTCTATCGCCGCGACCGCACCGCCGACCTGGACCCCGACGAGCCGGCCCTGCAGCCACCGCCGATGGCCGGGCCGCACGAGGACCTGGACGCCGGACAACAACAGCGCCGTATCGCCGCGGCCCTGATGAATCTTCCCGAAGAACAGCGGGACCTGGTGCGCCGGGCCTTCTACGACGACCTCAGTCACAGTGAGATCGCCGAGGCGACCGGACTGGCCCTTGGCACTGTCAAATCGAGGCTCCGCCTGGCGTTCGGCAAACTGCGGGCCGTGCTGGAGGAACAGGCATGAATTGTCGCACCCCCGGTCGCCTTGACGTCTTTGCACCCCGGTCCATATCGCCTCTCGTGACTGGACATTCGAGGCATCTGCCGTGACCCCCGCCGCCGCGACCACTGACGCCCACATCGACGTCTTCGCCGACCGGCTTCGCGACGCGCCCGACGCTGGCCTGAAGCTGCTGGCCGCCGCCGCCGCCGCTGTCCGCGACGACCGCCCGATCCCGAACGAAGACCTGGCCGGCGCCTTTCTCGACGAGGAGGTCCCGATGACCCTGTCGTCCGGCGGGGCCGACGACGCCCTGGCCCGCATCGACGCGCTAGGCGACCTCGACGCCCGGGCCCCCGTGGCCGCCAACACCGCCGCCAAGGGCCTGGACGAGTTAATGGGCCTGCCCGACCCGGTGCGTGAAGCCGCCTTCGGAGCGATCCTCGGCGGCAAGCACTTCGGCTTCGCCGGCTTTGGCATCCGCCGCCTGTCGATCCCCATGGACGGCCCAGGCCAGGTCGACCTGCTGCGCATCGAA
>JBKJSF010000078.1:0-21047 GCA_046595895.1 Caulobacter sp.
GCTGCTGATGCACGGCGACGCCGCCTTCGCCGGCCAGGGCGTGGTGCCTGAATGCTTCGCCATCTCCGGCACCAAGGGCTACCGCACCGGCGGCACGATCCACTTCATCGTCAACAATCAGATCGGCTTCACCACGGCGCCCCACTACAGCCGCACCAGCCCCTATCCGTCGGACGTGGCGCTGATGGTCGAGGCCCCGATCCTGCACGTCAACGGCGACGATCCCGAAGCGGTGGTCTACGCCGCCAAGGTGGCCACCGAGTACCGCCAGCAGTTCGCCAAGGACGTGGTCATCGACATGTTCTGCTACCGCCGGTTCGGTCATAACGAGGGTGACGACCCGACGATGACCCAGCCGCTGATGTATGCGCGCATCAAGGGCCACCCCTCGACCCGCGAGCTCTACTCAGGTCGCCTGATCGAGCAGGGCGTCGCGACGCAAGGCGACGTCGACAGCTGGATCAAGGAATTCGACGACTTCCTCGATGCCGAGTTCGAGGCCGGCAAGACCTACAAGGCCGACAAGGCCGACTGGCTGGACGGCAAGTGGGCCGGCCTGACCCTGCCGGGCGACGAGGAGCGCCGGGGCAAGACCGGTGTGCCGCTGCAGAAGCTGACCGACCTGGGCAAGAAGATCACCGCCGTTCCGGACGGCGTCGATGTCCACAAGACCGTCAAGCGCATGGTCGAGAACCGCCGCGCCGCCATCGACGCCGGCGAAGGCATCGACTGGGCCCTGGCCGAACACCTGGCCTTCGCGACCCTGCTCGACGAGGGCTATCCGGTCCGCCTGTCGGGCCAGGACAGTGTCCGCGGCACCTTCACCCAGCGCCACTCCGACCTGATCGATCAGACCACGGAGGAACACTACACCCCGCTCAACAACCTGCGCGCTGGCCAGGGCCACTACGAGGTCATCGACAGCCTGCTGTCGGAAGAGGCGGTGCTCGGCTTCGAATACGGCTTCAGCCTGGCCGACCCCAACACCCTGACCCTATGGGAAGCGCAGTTCGGCGACTTCGTGAACGGGGCCCAGGTGGTCATCGACCAGTTCATCGCCAGCGGCGAACGCAAGTGGCTGCGGATGAGCGGCCTGGTGATGCTGCTGCCGCACGGCTACGAGGGCCAGGGCCCCGAGCACAGTTCGGCCCGCCTCGAGCGGTTCCTGCAGTCCTGCGCCGAGGACAACATGCAGATCGTCAACTGCTCGACGCCGGCCAACTACTTCCACGCCCTGCGCCGGCAGATGCACCGCGAGTTCCGCAAACCCCTGGTGGTCATGGCCCCCAAGAGCCTGCTGCGCCACAAGAAGGCGGTGTCGAACCTATCCGACATGGCCGACGACAGCGGCTTCCACCGCGTCATGGTCGACGGGGCCGAGGCCGGCTGCGACGTCGGCGGCGTCACCCTGCAGGCCGACGACAGGATCACCCGCGTCATCGCCTGCTCGGGCAAGGTCTACTTCGACCTCGTCGAGGCCCGCGCCAAGGCCGGCCGTGACGACGTCTACATCATGCGCATCGAGCAGTTTTACCCCTGGCCTCTGAAGTCGGTCATGGCGGTGCTCGGCCGGTTCAAGAACGCCGAGTTGGTCTGGGTGCAGGAAGAGCCGAAGAACATGGGCGGCTGGACCTTCGTCGATCCCTGGCTGGAACTGACCCTCGAGCGCATGAAGATCAAGGCCAAACGGGCCCGTTACGTCGGCCGCCCGGCCAGCGCCTCCACCGCCGCCGGCATGATGAGCCGGCACATGAAGGAACTTGAAGCGTTCCTGAACGACGCCTTCGCCTAAAAGACCCCGCCGGCTCCCTCCGGCGACCGACCGAACAGACAAGACGAGCAAGAATCCATGGCCGACATCATGACCCCCGCCCTTGGCGAATCCGTCAGCGAGGCGACCGTCGCCAGCTGGAAGAAGAAGCCGGGGGAAGCGGTGAAGCGGGACGAAATCCTCGTCGAGCTGGAAACCGACAAGGTCAGCCTGGAAGTCGCCAGCCCGGCCGACGGGGTGCTGGAGAGCATCGCCGCCAATGACGGCGACACGGTCGTCCCCGGCGCCCTGTTGGGCGTGGTCAGCGCCGGCGGCGCGGCCGCGGCCCCCAGGTCCGAACCCGCCAGGACCACCCCGGCGACCGCCACGGCCCCGGCCGGCGAAGCCCAGCCCGAACCGGTCAAGGGCGAGCCGGCGCCGACCTCCGGTCCGCTGCCTGACCTGACCGCCCCGACCCAGCAGGCCGACGCCCTGCCGCTGGCCCCCAGCGTCCAGCGCATCGTCAGCGAGACGGGCCTGAACCCGGCCGGCGTCGCCGGAACCGGCAAGGACGGCCGCCTCACCAAGGGCGATGCCCTGGCCGCCCTGGACGCCCGCGCCGCTGCTCCGCCGCCGCCCGCCGCCCCGGCTCCCGTCCGCGCCATCCACGAGCGCGAGGAGCGGGTGAAGATGACCCGCCTGCGCCAGACCATCGCCCGCCGGCTGAAAGAGGCGCAGAACAACGCCGCCATGCTGACCACCTTCAACGAGGTGGACATGACCGCGGTCATGGCCCTGCGCAATCAGTACAAGGACACCTTCGAGAAGACCCATGGCGTCAAGCTGGGCTTCATGAGCTTCTTCGTCCGCGCCTGCGTCGCGGCCCTCAAGGCCATCCCCGACGTCAACGCCGAGATCGATGGCCAGGACCTGATCTACAAGAATCACTACGACATCGGCGTCGCTGTCGGCACCGAGAAGGGCCTGGTCGTTCCGGTCGTGCGCGATGCCGACACCATGAGCCTGGCGCAGGTCGAGAAGGCCATCGGCGCCCTCGGCAAGAAGGCCCGCGATGGCCAGCTGGCCATCGAGGACATGCAGGGCGGCACCTTCACCATCTCCAACGGCGGGGTCTACGGCTCGCTGATGTCGACGCCGATCCTCAATGCGCCGCAGTCGGGCATCCTGGGCATGCACAAGATCCAGGAGCGGCCGATGGTCGTGAACGGCCAGATCGTCATCCGCCCCATGATGTACCTGGCGCTGTCGTACGACCACCGCGTCGTCGACGGCCAAGGCGCCGTGACCTTCCTGGTCAAGGTCAAGGAAGCCATCGAGGATCCGCAGCGGCTGCTGCTGGACGTCTGACCCCGCACCCGGCATGCGAAGAGCATGTCAGGGCGAAGTGGGTGCGGTTCGCCCGCTCGGACAGGCTCTCAACATTTAACTTCAAGCCTATCCGGGTCCCGGATAGGCTTGGGGCATGTCGGGACCCATCAAAGCACCGGAGCACCGCCGCCCGATCGTCGAGCCGGGCGGGTTCGTCTGGCCGTGGTCGCAGGGCGGGCGCGATCTGGACATCGGCCAGTCGGCCCTCAACCCGAGCATCACCTTCCACGCCCCCACCGTCGAGATCGGCCCTGAGAAGAAGCAGCGCCAGCCGCGCCTGAAACGCTCCCCGGCCCTGCAGGAGACTCGGCAGCCGGGCATTCTGGGTGGCATTGCTCCGCCGGTCATCGGCCTGCTGGCCGTGTTCCACGCCTCGCCTCACATCGGGCTGTTCGCCGGCCTGGGCGATCTGCTGTTCGAACTGCTCGGCGGCCTGCCGTTCGGCGATCTGCTGGCGCCCGCCGCCCAGGCCTGGAGCTTCGAGCCCTTCTGGGTCTGGGGCGTCGCCCTGGCCCTGCGGGTGATGGCCATGAACGCCGCCAAGAAGTCGGTGATGACGGCCCTGGGCCTGGCCCTGGTCGCCTTCCTGCTCGACGCCGGCGCCTGGGTGGTGCTGGCCTCGAACCAGCCGGGTCAGTCGGCCCTGGCCACCCTGTTGCTGGTCGAGGGCGCCGTCCTGTTGATCCCGACCGTTTTGCTCTGGCTGTCCGATCGCCAGCGCCGGCGGCAGGAAGTCTGACGTCCCATCAGGCGGGTGACCTGGGTGGCCGGCTGGTGCATGCTACCCTGACGAGGGGCCGGGGGCGCCGATGAACGACAAGCATAACGATCCGATCATCAGCGGGCCGGAACCGTACGGACCAGCCGTCTGGTGGGCCAACCTGGCCTCGGCGCTCAAGGCGATGAGGGCCAGGGCCGCCCGGTCGGCCGAGGCCCGTCCGGATGCGCCAAAACCGGCCCGCCGCAAGGGCGCCTCGCAACCGGCCGCCGCAGACACGGCGGCGGCGACCAAGGCCTGGCGTCAGGTCCATGGCCCGCCGTTTGTCTGGCTGGCGCCGGTGTTCCTGTTCTTCGCCGCCGTCTACGCCCTGCCCCAGCTGGCCGAGGCGCTGCAGCCCCAGGCGCCGCGCAGCATGATCAAGGCCTGGATGGCCCTGACGCCGGGTTTCGCCGCGCCGGTCGAGCCAATGATGGCCGGCTGGCTGTGGGCGCCGCTATGGGTGACCCTGCTGGCCCTGGCCCTGCGCCTGCGGGCGGTGTGGGTGACTAAGTTGGCCATCCTCGACGCCGTCGGCTGGTCGATGGCGGCGCTGGTCGTCGAGGGCGGCGCCTGGCTGCTGTACGGCCGCGAGGTGCTCGACAAGGGCGACTGGAATCCTGCCGAGCGCAATGGGGTCTGGCAGCTGATGGTCGGCGAGATCATCTTCCTGTTCCTGACCGCCGTCCTGTTCGCGCCGACGAGCCGGCGGCGCGACCTGCTTGAGCAGTAGATCATGAGCAACGACGAGGACGATACAGCCGAACCGGAGCGGACGGCGCCGCCGGGCCGGCGTGGCCTGCCCGCCAACTGGCGGCTGTGGATCATCGGGCCGGTGGTGCTGGTCTTCGCCCTGTTCCATGTCGCGCCGCATCTGGCCGACCTGGCCGGCGAGCCCCGGTCCGTGCTGGCCAGACTGATGGGGCCCCTGCCCTGGGGCGAGACCCTGTCAAACGCCGCCGGCGGCTGGCTGTGGGAGCCGACCTGGGTGTGGCTGGGGGCGATGGCGCTGCGTTTGCGGACCCTGCAGCGGATGTTCCGCGATCCGCCCGGCGCGGCGGCGATGGCGCTGATCGCGGTCGTCTTCGAGACCGGCTTCTGGATCTTCATGGGCCTCAAGCAAACCAACGCTTACGGCCCGGCCGAGGCCTCGGCCCTGATCCTGATGTTGAAGATCGAGGGGGCGGCTATGCTGGGCCTGGTCCTGCTATTTGTTCCACTGGGCAGGAAGACGCCTGGCCAGACCGACGCTGACGAACCCGCGGCTGATCCATAGGCATGCCCCTGTCCATCCTCGCCCGGTTCAACACCCAGACCGACGCCCAGGTCGCCGCTTCGGCCTTGCGCTCGGCGGGCCTGTCGGTTGTGGTCTTTGACGAGCATTACGGTGGCATCGACTGGGTCGCCCAGTCGGCGTTGGGCGGCTACCGCGTGATGCTGCCGGCCGAGGAGTTGGCGGACGGCCAAGCGATTCTCGCCATCGCCACCGAGGCCGGCCCGGACCCCGAGGCCGATCCGCCAGTGACCGGCTCGATCCCGGCGACTGTGCTGACCCTGGCCGTCGGGCTGGTCACCGGCTTCGAGGGGGGCTGGCTGGTCACCGGCGTCCGCAAACGTCAGTGGCCCAACCCCAGCGCCTGGTTCGCCGGCATGTTGCTGTCGGTGAGCGGGTTCCTGATCCTTGGTCTCATCGCGGCCTGGGTCTGGATTATGCTGATCGACCCGCCATGACGCCGCAGGACCAATTGGACATCCTCGCCATCGTCGCCCGACTGATAGGCGGCTGGTACATCTTCGCCGGGGCGGTGGCGCTCAATGCCTGGCGGCTCAACGCCTTCATGGACCAGGCGCTCGAGAAACTGACCCTCAAGCCCACCGACCGGATCGAGCAGCTGCGCGGCTGGACCATCCTCGGCGTCGGCAGCCTGACCCTGATGTCCGGGATCTTTCTGATCCTGCTCAGCCCGCTGGCCCCGCCGGCCTTCCTGGCCTGCTGCGCCCTGCAGGGGGCCTATTTCGCCTGGGCGCGAAAGGCCCTGCCGCCCAAGGACGATGCCAGCCGGCGCGGCCGCCGGGCCTCGACCAACGCCTTCCTGTTCTACATGGGCGCCACCGCCTTCGTGCTGGGCTGCAATCTGCTCGGTTTGTTCCGCTAGCTGGGCCGTCAGGTCTCGAAAACCGGGCCGCGATGGGCCATATGCGACGCACAGAATTCACACGAAGGATTTGCGGCTGATGGCCCAGTACGACGTCGTCATCATCGGGGGCGGCCCCGGCGGCTACAACGCGGCCATCCGGGCCGGACAGCTGGGTCTGAAAGTCGCCTGCGTCGAAGGCCGCGGCAAGCTGGGCGGCACATGCCTGAACGTCGGCTGCATGCCCTCCAAGGCCCTGCTGCACGCATCGGAGATGTACGAACTGGCCGGCAAGGACTTTGCCAAGCTCGGCATTGAGGTGACGCCGAAGCTGAACCTGACCCAGATGATGGCCCAGAAGGCCGAGAGCGTCGACGCCCTGACCAAGGGCATCGAATTCCTCTTCAAGAAGAACAAGGCCGACTACGTGAAGGGCTGGGGCCGCATCGCCGGGCCGGGCAAGGTGGCTGTGAAGGCCGAGGACGGCTCGGAAACCATCCTCGAGACCAGACACATCGTCATCGCCACGGGCTCGGAGCCGACCCCGCTGAGCGGCGTCGAGATTGACCAGCAACGCATCGTCGACAGCACCGGCGCCCTGTCGCTGCCGGAGGTCCCCAAGTCCCTGGTGGTCATCGGGGCGGGCATCATCGGCCTGGAGCTGGGCTCGGTGTGGCGCCGCCTGGGGGCAGAAGTCACCGTCGTCGAGTACCTGCCGCGCATCACCCCCGGGGTGGACGAGGAAACCGCCAAGACCTTCCAGCGCGGCCTGACCAAACAGGGCATGACCTTCAAGCTCAGCACCAAGGTCACGGCGGCCAAGGTCGGCAAGAAGGACGTCGAACTGACCCTCGAACCGGCCGCCGGCGGCGCGGCCGAGACGCTGAAGGCAGACTATGTGCTGCTGGCCATCGGCCGCCGCGCCTTCACCGACGGCCTGGGGCTGGAGACGGTCGGCATCACGCCGGACAAGCGCGGCGTCATCGAGACCGACCATTTCAAGACCTCGGCTGAGGGCGTCTGGGCCATCGGCGACGTCATCCATGGCCCGATGCTGGCCCACAAGGCCGAGGAAGACGCCGTCGCCTGTATCGAGTTGATCGCCGGCAAGGCAGGCCATGTCGACTACGACCTGGTGCCGGGGGTGATCTACACCTGGCCGGAGGTCGCCTGGGTCGGGAAGACCGAGGATGCGCTGAAGGCCGAAGGGGTGGCCTACAAGGTCGGCAAGTTCCCCTTCACCGCCAACAGCCGCGCCAAGATCAACCACGAGACCGAAGGCTTCGCGAAAGTCCTGGCCGACGCCAAGACCGACCGCATCCTCGGCGTCCACATCATCGGTCCGCAGGCCGGCGAGATGATCGGCGAATACTGCGTGGCCATGGCCTTTTCCGCGTCCTCCGAAGACGTCGCCCGCACCTGCCACCCCCACCCCACCCGCTCCGAAGCCGGCCGTCAGGCGGCGATGGGCGTTGAGGGCTGGACGATGCAGGCGTAACCCCTCACCGTGTGAGGAACACGGGAGAGCGGAATGGCTGACGAGATCAAATGGCGCGATCCGGAGATCGCCCAGGTGCGGGCCTTCTACGCCTCGCTGCAACCGCCACAGGGCTCGCCAGCCCAGACCTGGGCCGAGCGCCGCGCCGCCATGGACGGCTTCGGCGAAATAGGCTCCCTGCCCGAGGGCGCGCTGGTGGTGCCCGTGGACATCGACGGCATGGCCGCCGAGGGCTTGGTGCCTCAGGGCTACGACGAGAGCCGGCAGATTCTCTACCTGCACGGCGGCGGCTATGTGATCGGCAGCCCCAGGAGCCATCGGCCGATGGCGGCGCGGCTGGCCGCCGAGGCCGGCTGCCCGATCCTGGTCCCCGACTATCGCATGGGGCCGGAGAACCCGTTTCCGGCCGCCGTCGAGGACGGCGTGAAGGCCTGGAAGCACCTGCTTGACGGCGGCCTCGATCCTGCCCGGATGGTCATCGCCGGAGACAGCGCCGGCGGCGGCCTGACCCTGGCCACGGCGCTGGCGCTGCGGGACGCAGGACTGCCGCAACCGGCCGGCCTGTTCTGCATCAGCCCCTGGGCCAACCTGCGGCAGGTCGGCATGGCCTACGACAAGGTGCAGCAACTCGACCCGATGATCAGCGTGCCGGGGCTCAATGAATTCGCCGCCGCCTACCTGAACGGCGCCGACCCGGCCCATCCGCATGCCTCGCCGGCGCTGGGCGACTTTACCGGCATCGCGCCGATCCTGATCCACGTCAGCGGGGCCGAGGTGCTGATGAGCGACAGCATCGCGGTGGCCGAGGCCGCCGGCCTGGCCGGGGTCCCGGTGCGGCTGGAGATCTGGCCGGAGATGCTGCACGTCTGGCACGCCTGGTCCGGACAGCTGACCGCAGCCCGCAAGGCGCTGGCGGGGGCCGGGGCGTGGATCAGGGAGGCTACCGGCGGTTAGCTGGGGACTGGTTGTTCGCTTCGCGGAACGGTGCAGTGAGAACACTGGCGGCGCCCGGACAACCTGTCCCCGATCTGGCGCGGACGAAGGGGTTGGCAATCGGCGGCCAGTGGCCTGTCGGGGACAGGTTGTCCGAGCAAAGGCGGCGCCAGACCTGCGCCCTCCCGGGTGCGGACAACCAGTCCCCACCCGCGCAGGACGGGCGCTACTTCGCCGGAACCGTCATCGGCGTCCCGGCCTTGACGCTCGCCTTCACCCCTTCATGCAGGGCCGGGGGCAGCGGGATCATGCCGCGCTCCTGCAGGTAACCACCCCGGCCCGAGGCGGCGTCGGAGGTGAATTCCTTGACGAAGCCGCGCAGGCCCGGGGTCAGGTCGAGGCGGGATTTCTTGACGTAGATGTAGAGCGAGCGGCTGAGCGGGTACTTGCCCGAGGCGATGCTCTCAAAGCTCGGCTTGACCCCATCGATGGAGGCCACCTTCACCTTGTCCATGTTCTCTTCGTAGAAGAAATAACCGAACACGCCGGCCGAACCGGGGGTGCGCGTCAGGGTCTGGACGATGGCGTTGTCGTTCTCGCCGGCGTCGATCCAGCGGTCGCCTCGCAAGGGATCGACGCGGCCTTTGAACGCCTTCTCGTCGTCCTTCTTCATCGCCTTCAGCTGATCGAACCGCGTGGCGCCGGCCTCTATGCCCAATTCCAGAAAGGCGTCGCGGGTGCCGCTGGTCGGCGGCGGGCCGTAGACCAGGATCTTGCTCGGCGGCAGGCCGGCCCCGATCTGGCTCCAATTGAGGTAGGGGTTCTTCTGGAACCTGCCTTGCCGCAGGGTCTCCGCCGACAGGGCCAGGAACAGGTGCTCGAGCTTGAGGTTGAAGTCGGGGGCCCGCTTGTCCATGGCCAGGACGATGCCGTCGTAGCCGACCTTGATCTCGAGGATGTCGGTGACGCCGTTCTTCTGACAGGCCTCGTATTCCGACTTCTTCATCGGCCGGCTGGCGTTGGCGATGTCAGGGAAGGCGTCGCCGGCCCCGCCGCAGAACAGCTTTATGCCGCCGCCGGTGCCCAGGCTCTCGACCTTGGGCGTGCGCGAGCCGGTCTTGCGGGCGTAGGTCTCGGCCACCCTGGTCGTATAGGGAAACACCGTCGAGGAGCCGGCCGCCCAGACATAGTCGCGGGCCGCCCAGGCGCTGCTGGCGCTGGCCAGGCTGATCACGGCGAGAGCGGAGGCGAAAAGGCGCTTCATAGGACGGTTCCCTTGGTCGGGACCGTCCTTACGAAGCTTGTGCGACAGTCCGACGACAGACGGCGGATTTGATCCGCCCTCAGAGCAACCGGGTGCGGATCGCCTGGCTGAGCAGGTCGATGCCCGACACGGCGACGACGATGATCAGCACGATACAGCCGGTCTGGTCGTAGGCGAAGCTGTTGGTCGAATCGAGCAGCACCTGGCCGATGCCGCCGGCCCCGATGAGCCCGAGCACGGTGGCCGACCGGCTGTTGGATTCAAAGCGGTAGAGCGCATAGCCGACCCAGAGCGGGGCCACCTGGGGAATTACCCCCCAGACGATCTCCGCCAGACGGCCGGCCCCGGTGGCGCGGACGCCCTCGACCGGCCCCTTGTCGATGGATTCCACGGCCTCGGCGAACAGCTTGGCCAGGACACCGCCGGTGTTGAACATCATGGCCATGACGCCGGCGAAGGGGCCGAGGCCCACGGCGGTGATGAAAATCAGGGCGACGACCAGGTCGGGGATCGAGCGGACCAGATCGAGCACCCGGCGAATGGGCTGCTGGATCCAGGCCGGGGTGATGTTGGACGCGCCCAGCAGGCCGAGCGGAATGGCGACGAGGATGGCCAGGAAGGTGCCCCACAGGGCCATCTGGATCGTCTCCCACATCTTGCGGATGTAGAGGGCCCAGTCGGCCTTCAGGAAGTTTTCGTGGCCCGGCGTGAAGGGCGAGAAGAACCCGGCCACAAACTGCTGCATGCCCTCCGAGCCGAACAGCTGCGGGAACTTGAAGATTTCGGCCGGGCCGAAACTGACGATCAGCAGGATTGCGACGCCGCCCCAGATCACGATGTCGAAGGCGCGCGCCGACAGCGGTCGGGTCGGCGGAGCCAGGGTGGCGGCGTCTTGGGTCATGGGCGTGGTTTCGCTTGTTTCGCCTTGAGGCCTAGTTCGGCGCCGCCTGAGCGGCCTTGGCCTGCTCGGCCTCGATGTCGCGGATGGACTTGATCGCCGCCGCGATCTTGGCCTGATCGCCAGCTTCCTTGGCCAGGCCCAGCTGCTCGGTGGCCTCCATCTTGCGGACGAACAGCAGGTGGGTGGCGTCGGCGGGCTTGAAGCCGCCGATCGACAGTTTCTTCATGTTCGCACGCTGGCGAGCCGCATCCGGCGTATCGCCCTGGCCATAGGTCAGGAAGAACTGGCGCACCTTCTCCTTGACCGCCGGGTCGAGGTCCTTGCGCCAGACGATCGGGTCCTCCGGCAGCACGGGCGAATTCCAGATCACCCTCACCTGCTCAGCCTGGCCTTCCTTGCGGTCCTGGTTCAACCGGATGGCGGTCGAGTTGTTGGTCGCAGCGTCCAGCCGCTTGTTGGCGACGGCGAAAAGGTTGGACTGGTGGTTGGCGCTCAGCACCGTCTTGAAGCAGTTCTCCGGCTTGACGCCGCGCGGGATGAAGACCTCGGTCATCGGCGCCAGGGTGCCGCTCGTCGATTTCTTGTCGCCCATGCCGAAGTTCAACGTCTTGTCGCACTTCAAGAGGTCGTCGAGGGTTTTGATCGGGCTGTCGATCGGCACGATGATCACCGAGGTGTAGCCATCGGTGCCGGAGGGATCGAAGGTGCGGGCGAAGACCTCGCCGTTCGAGCGGCGCACGGCCTCCAGGCCGGACTGGTTGGAGAACCAACCGAGATCGGTCTGCTTGAAGCGCATGGCCTCGATCAGGGCGCTGTAGCTGGAGGAAAAGAACGGCTTCACCTTCAGGCCGGTGGACTTCTCCATATCGACCAGGATCGGCGCCCAATAGCTTTCCATGTTCTGCGACTTCTCCGTCGACAGGATGGAGAAGGTGATCTCGTTGGCGGGCCTTTGCTGGGCGCCGCCGCCACAGGCGGTCAGGGCGAGGGCGGCCGTGGCGGCCAGACCGATGAACAGGCGACGGGCGATCATTGCGGAGCTCCTTCCCAGAACACGTCTTCGAATTCCGGGCCGTAGATTTCGATGAGTTTCGGTTTCTGCAGGCCCGACGGCGGACCGTCGTAGACCATCTTGCCGGCTTTCAGCGCGACCACCCGATCGCAATAGCGCATCGCGTAATCGACCTGGTGAAGGGTGACGATGACCGTCAGGCCGTCGGTCCTGTTCAGGTCGCGCAGGATTTCCATGACCTTGCGGGCCGCGACGGGATCCAGCGAGGCGACCGGTTCGTCGGCTAGGATGACCTTGGCCTTCTGGACCAGGGCCCTGGCGATGGCGCCGCGTTGTTGCTGGCCGCCTGACAGGGTGTTGGCCCGCTGGCCGGCGTAGTCGGCAATGCCGACACGGACCAGGGCCTGCATGGCCGCCTGCTTGGTTTCTTCCGGCCACCGCCCGAACAGTCCGCGGAAGTAGCTGATGCGACCGAGGGACCCCAGCGCCACATTGCTGAAGAGGCTGAGGCGCCCGACCAGATTGAACTGCTGGGCGATGAAGCCGATGCGGATGCGCGCGTCGCGCACCTTGTCACCGACCCGGCCCTTGGCCTGAGTTGTGACACCGAAGGCCGTGATGGTGCCGTCCCCTCGATCAACGGCCTGCAGGCCGTCGATCGATCGCAGCAGGGTGGACTTGCCCGAGCCCGAGGGTCCGATCAGGGCGACCATCTCGCCCTTGTTCACGTCCAGCGACACGCCATCGAGGGCGCGGCGCTTTCCGAAGGTCTTGGAGACTCCCCGGACCTGGAGAACGGCGTCTTGCGTCATGTGTCTCTTCTGGGCCCAAGGCAGGCGACCGCCACGCGGGGAAATTTGCCTCGAAGGGTTACGCTATCTGGCAGGCTTTCCGCAACCTTGCCCTCTTGGAAGGCCAAGCGCCGTCATTCCACGTCGCCCTGCATGGTGTCCGGACGGTCTCCGACGGGGAGGGGGGTATAAAAACCACTTTACAGGGGGGCCGCTTTGCCGCATATCGCCCGGCTCCGGCGGACCCCGTGTCCAACTACGCTGCTAACGCCGGCCTGGGTTTAACTGCTAACAGGGGGCTACGTGAATTGCACACGTACCATACTCCCCTGGACCTGGTCCGCGAGCGGTCTCCGGAACATCCTGTCGCACTCGTGCGACGCGATGCCGTAGCCGCCGCAGCGCGCTGGTTCCAGACGAAGTTCAAGGGTGACGTCCTCTACGCTGTGAAGGCAAACCCTTCGCCGTGGGTCATAGAGACGCTCGTCCAGAATGGTGTGACCCGGTTCGACGTCGCGTCGATCCCGGAGATCGCGCTCGTGTCGGAGTACGCTCCGGGCTCGCAGATGGCCTTCATGCATCCCGTGAAGAGCCGTCGGGCGATTTCCCAGGCCTACTTCGACTACGGCGTACGCACCTTCGCGCTCGACACCCATGAAGAGCTGGCCAAGATCCTGGAAGCCACCAAGGGCGCCCGGGACCTGAACCTCATCGTCCGCATGGCGGTCGATGCGGAAGGCGCGAACTTCAGCCTGTCGGGCAAGTTCGGGGTCACTCCGTTCGAGGCGCCCGGCCTGCTGCTGGCCGCCCGTCAGGCGACCAGCGAACTGATGGGTGTCAGCTTCCACGTCGGCAGCCAGTGCATGCGCCCGACCGCCTACCAGGCCGCCATGGCCCAGGTCGGCCGCTCGCTCGTCCGCGCCGGCGTGTTCGCCGATGTCGTCGATGTCGGCGGCGGCTTCCCGTCGATCTATCCCGGCATGATCCCGCCGGACATGGACGACTACTTCGCGGCCATCGAACGCGGCTTCAACGAGATGCCGGTGTCGGAGACGACCGAGTTGTGGTGCGAACCCGGTCGGGCGCTCGTCGCCGAATCGACCTCGCTGCTGACCCGTGTCGAGCTTCGCAAGGGCGAGGCGCTGTACCTCAACGACGGCAGCTACGGCTCGTTGTTCGACGCGGCGCACGTCAAATGGCCCTTTCCGGTCAAGCTCTACCGCGGCGAAGGCGAGACCGCCCAGGAAGTGGAAGGCGACCTCAAGCCCTTTCGTTTCTACGGCCCGACCTGCGACTCCCTGGACCATATGCCCGGCCCCTTCTACCTGCCGGCCGACATCCAGGAAGGCGACTTCATCGAGATCGGCATGCTCGGCGCCTATGGCGTCGCCATGACCACCCGCTTCAACGGTTTCGGCGAAACCGAGATGGTTGAAGTGACCGACGCTCCGATGGCTTCGATGTTCGGTCTGGCCCGTCGCTCGATCCCGGCGCCCAAACAGGCGAGCAATGTCGTGCGCCTGTCACGGCCCAAGGGCAGGAAACGTCGGCGCAAGTAGTATCCGCTCGTCCCTGCGAAAGCCGGGGTCCAGAAACCTCCACGTCGTTGGAGGGTTTCACTCGAATAATTCCACCGCAGGCCCGTCGCTCCGTCCGGGCCTGCGGACGCTTTCGTGACGGGCGCTCATATCCAAGGGAAACCTGAAGCGATGAACGCTCCTGTTCCGAATACGAAAGCCCAGCTGCTCGGCAATACCGTCGAGCATGTCGACATCACCACCTTCGACGCCCGGCCGATCATCGACGCCATGCGCAAGATGAGCTTCTCGAGCCGTGACACGGCCCGGGCCGCCGACATCTTCTCGATGGCGATCGAGGACCCCGACTGTTCGCCCTGGCTGATCCTGGCCGGCTCGACCTCGGCCGGCGGCTGCATGCATGTCTACCGCGACATGGTGAAGTTCGGCATGGTCGACGCCATCGTCGCCACCGGGGCCTCGATCATCGACATGGATTTCTTCGAGGCCCTCGGCTTCAAACACTATCAGGCCGCCGGCCCGGTCGACGACAATGTGCTGCGCGAGAACTACATCGACCGCATCTACGACACCTACATCGACGAGGAAGAGCTCCAGGCCTGCGACCATACCATCCTGGAGATCGCCAATCGCCTGGAGCCGCGCGGCTATTCCAGCCGTGAGTTCATCTGGGAAATCGGCAAGTGGCTGTCCGAGGGCAACGCCAAGAAGCCCGGCAGCCTGATCCAGACCGCCTACGAAGAAGGCGTGCCGATCTTCTGCCCGGCCTTCGTCGACAGCTCGGCCGGCTTTGGCCTGGTCAAGCACCAGAAGGAGCGGATGGCGCAGAAGAAGCCCTACCTGATGCTCGACGCCATCGCCGACTTCCGCGAACTGACCGACATCAAGATCGCCGCCGGCACCACCGGCCTGTTCATGGTCGGCGGCGGGGTTCCCAAGAACTTCGCCCAGGACACCGTCGTCTGCGCCGAAATCCTCGGCGTCGAGGCGGACATGCACAAATACGCCGTGCAGATCACCGTCGCCGACGTGCGGGACGGCGCCTGCTCGTCCTCGACGCTGAAAGAGGCCGCTAGTTGGGGCAAGGTGGACACCACCTTCGAACAGATGGTCTTCGCCGAGGCGACGACGGTCGTGCCGCTGATCGGCTCCGACGCCTATCATCGCGGGGCCTGGAAGAACCGGGTCAAGCGCCGCTGGGCCAAGTTGTTCGAATAGCCACAGTGTCTCCGCCGCTTCGGGAACCCCCGGAGCGGCGGTTGCTTATGGCCCCTGAGGTCGCTTAAGTCGCCGGGGCGTTTAAGTCGGCCCAGACCGCCGTCGGAGCCTTTGTATCCATGATCCGCTTCTCGTTCGTCGTCGCCTCGGCGGTGCTTCTGCTGGCCGCCTGCGGCAAGGCCGAAGAATCCGAGACGCCGACCCCGGCCGAGGCGCCCGCCACCCCGACCGGGCCGCTCGGTCCTGACCAGAGCATCACCGCCGACGGGGCCACCGTGTCCGTCGGCGCGGCCGCCTCCAAGGTCGCGACGCCAGCCTATGCGCCGCTCTTTCCAGGCGCCGTGGTGACGACCAGCGTCATCGGCGAGAGCGGCGTCGGCAGGGGCGGCAGCGTCACCTACCGGGTGGGCGCCAGCCCGGCGGCGGTGATCAGCTTCTACGAGGGCAAGGTGAAGGCCGCCGGCAAGCCGGTGACCATGAACGCCGAGATGGGCGCCAATGTGCGCATGCTGACCGCCGGCGACAACGGCGACGGCAAGGGCGCCATGCAGGTCATCGCCAGTCCGGCCGGCAGCGGCTCGGAAGTGCAGCTGACCTGGTCCGACGAGGACACGTCGGCCGCCGCCACTTCCGCCCCCGTCCCCCTGGTCGGCTCGGCCGGACCGCCGGCCCCGCGCGGCCGGGACAATATCCCCAAGAAGCGCACCGGCGGCTGAACGTCGGACCGCTTGCCCTTTGCCTGACTTGCCCTTTGGCTAGGGCATGGCTACCTGAAGGCCATGTCCTGCGGTCACGAACATCACAGCCACGGCCTGAGCGGCGGCTCTCTGAGCGCCGAGCTGACCGCCGCCGATGCGCGCTGCCTGGGCGCGGGCCAGAAGCTCACCCCGCCGCGCCGACGGGTGCTGGAACTGCTGCTCGAGGCTGGCCAGCCGGTGAAGGCCTATGACCTGATCGCCGGTTTCGCCGTCGGCGCACCGGCCAAGCCGCCGACTGTCTACCGGGCGCTGGAATTCCTGTCGAAACAGGGTTTTGCCCATCGCATCGAGAGCCTCAACGCCTATGTCGCCTGCCGCCACTCGGCGGCCGAAGGCGCCGACAATCATGCCGCCGCCTTCCTCATCTGCGACTGCTGCGGCGCGACCCGCGAGATCGACCCCGCCGTGCTGGACAGCATCCAGGCCGCCGCCGGGGCCCGCGACTTTACCGTCCGCAATGTGACAATCGAGGCCCATGGCCTCTGCGGCGACTGTGCTGCTTGATGGCGTTCGAGGGCGTCGAGATCTGGCGCGGCGGCGTCAACACCTGGGAATGCGACGAGATGGGGCACATGAATGTGCGCTTCTACGTCGTCAAGGCGGTCGAGGGGCTGACGGCCCTGGCCGCTATGATCGGCATGCCGGACGCCTTTCGGTCCGAGGCCACCTCGACCCTGCTGGTCGGTGAGCAGCATATCCGCTTCCTCAAGGAGGCCCACGCCGGCGCCGCCCTGCACATGGTCGGCGGGGTCGTCGAGATGGGCGACAGCCAGGCCCGCCTCCTGCAGCTCTTGATCCATTCGAACAGCGGCGAGATCGCCGCCAGCTTCCAGACCGTCGTCACCCACGCCACCACCCGCGACGGCGCTGCCTTCCCCTGGTCCGACCGTACGCGACAGCTGGCCGCCGCCCTGACCATGGCCGTACCGGAAGAGGCACAGGCGCGCAGCGTGGCGCTGGACCCGGTGCAAACCATCGCCAGCCTCGCCAAGGCCGACGAGCTGGGCCTGCTGCGTATCGGGCTTGGGGCCTTCTCGCCGCAGGACTGCGACGTCTTTGGCCGCATGCGGCCCGAGCTGTTCATCGGCCGGGTCTCCGACGGCATCGGCGGTCTGGTCGGTCCCTTGCGCGCCATCGTCGCCGGCCAAGCCCCGAGCAAGCCGGCCCGAACCGGCGGCGCGGTGCTGGAGTATCGGCTGTTGCAGCTGGCTTGGCCCCGGGCCGGCGAGCGCTTCGAACTGCGCTCGGGCCTGGTCGGCGCCGATAGCCGCACCATGCGGCTGGTCCATTGGATGCTCGATCCCGAGACCGGCAAGGTCTGGGGGACCAGCGAAGCCGTGGCCATCACCTTCGACCTCGACGCCCGCAAGGTGGTGCCCATCGAGGACGCGGCGCGGGAAGAAATGCTGAAGTCGGCGAAGGCGGGACTGGCGCTGTAGCTGGAGACTGGTTGCCCGCCGCGCTGTCGCGTCAGCGAGGCCCCACCTTCACCCGGGCTACCTGTCCCCGACAGGCAGCCAGATCGGGGACAGGCACGCCGGGACAGAACGGCGCTCTGACCTGATGCCTCCGCGCTTGCGGCGAGCCAGTCCCCTACCGCAACGCCTCGAGCAGCGCCGTCCGGGCCAGGTCTGGAACCTCCATCGGCAGGAAATGCGACGTCCCCGGGATGGTCTCAACCGTGATCCGGCCGGTGGTGGTCAGCTCGCCCACCCGGTCCATGATATTGCAGGTGGAGCCGTCTTCGGCCCGCAGGATGCGGACCGCGCAGCTTGAGCCGAAGAAGGACTCCCAGGGATTGTGGTAATGAGCCGCGAAGTTGGCCGACTCCCACTCCGGCGCGCAGGCCAGCTTGAAGCCCCCGGCCTCGCTGGGAATCAGGCCGTCGGCCAGGTAGTCGGCCAGCACCTCCGCCGGCCAGGTCTTGAAGGCCCCGCGTCCGAGATAAGCCGCCAGGGCCGCTTCCCGGCTGTCGAACTGGTTGCGCCGCCGCCGCGCCCCCGCCGCCAGCGGCGAGTTGCGAAACCCCTCCGGCCCCAGCGACTGGGCCAGCCCCTCGGGCATCACCACCGGATCGAGCAGCACCAGCCGCTGGACAAGGTCCGGCCGCAACCCCGCCGCCAGCAGCCCCGACGTGCCGCCCATCGAGTGGCCGGCGACCAGGCGCGGCGGCCCCTCCAGCGTCTCCAGCAGGCCGATCAGGTCGTCGCGATAGCCCAGCCACGAGCCGTGCCCATCGCCGGGATCGGCTTCCAGCTGGCTCAGGCCATGGCCACGCATGTCGATGGCCAGGATTCGGTGGCCGGCCTCGGCGACGGGGCTGAGCAGTTGGCGATAGGTCAGGGCGTTGAAGCCGTTGGCGTGGCAGAAGACCAGATCGATCGGCTGGTCACGCGGCCCCAGCTCGATGCCGGCCATGACCCCGTCGCCGGTCGGGCTGTCGATGGGAATGCGGCGCCGGCGGAAAGCCGGACCTCCAAACACTTCTGAGGGCGGCGCGGGATCAGTGCTCATCCCTCGGTCATGGCCGACGACCGCAGGGGAACGCAAGAGGCTTGGTTTTCCCCGCGTCACGGCGCCATGCTGGGGTCAAACAGGAGAACCTGACCATGAACGCCCACACCGCCGTCGACACCACTGACTGGACCTGCTTCGCCGTCACCATCGAGGACGGGGTGGCCCATATCCAGCTCAAGCGGCCGGCTGAATACAACACCATGGTCCGCGCCTTCTGGAACGAGCTGCCGGTGATCGTGAAGGACATCAGCGACAACGCCCGGGCCCGCTGCATCGTACTCTCCTCAACCGGCAAGCATTTCTGCGCCGGCATGGACCTGGCGGTGTTTGGCGGCGGGGGCAGTACGACCGGCGCACGGCCCGACGACAAGGAAAACGCCGGCGAGAGCTTCCGCTATCACGTGCATCACCTGCAGGACGTCATCTCCTGCCTGGACGAGGCGCGCATGCCGGTGATCGCGGCGATCCAGGGCGGCTGCGTTGGCGGGGCGGTCGATCTGACCTCGTCGGCCGACATCCGCTACTGCACGGCCGACGCCTTCTTCGTCATCCAGGAGATCAACATCGGCATGACCGCCGACGTTGGCACCTTCCCGCGCCTGTGCAAGCTGATCCCCGAGGGCTGGGTGCGGGAGCTGGCCTACACCGGCCGGCGGCTGTTCGCCCAAAAGGCCCTGCAGATCGGCCTGGTCAACGAGGTGTTCGAGACCCACGACCAATGCGTCGAACACGCCCTGGCCACCGCCCGCGAGATCGCCGGCAAGGCCCCGCTGGCCGTCGCCGGCTCCAAGGTGATGATCAACTACGCCCGCGACCACACCATCAAGGATGCGCTCGACTACATCGCCGTCTGGCAGACCGGCATGTTCAGCGGCCCGCACATGGCCGAGGCCTTCAAGGCAAAGGCGGAAAAGCGCGACGGCGACTTCCCGGATCTGATCCCGCTGCGCAAAGGGCTCTAGGCTAGAACTCCCGCTCCGCCCCCGTCAGGTCGGCGCCGTCCAGCTTGGCGCCGGTGAGGTCGGCTTCCAGGAGCCGCACGCGCTGGGCCCTGGCGTCGCGCAGGTCGGCCTGACGCAGCACGGCGCGAGTCAGGTTGGAGCGCAGGTGACGGCCCTCGCCGATCAGCAGCGGGCCGAGGTTGGCGCCGCGCAGGTCGGCGCGGTCTAGCCGGGCGTCCATCAGCTTCACGCCGCGAAGATCAGCGCCGCGCAGGTTGGCGCCGCGCAGGTCGGCGCCCGAAAGATCACTGCCCTGTAGTTCGATCCCCTCCAGGTCCATGCCGAAGAACACCGAGCCCGGCGCCTGCACGCCGGTAAGGATGCGCCGGCGCAGCTGGCGCATGCCGCGGAAATCGACGCGGGACAGCTTGGCGGCGGCCCCGCCGGCCCCCTGCGACAAACAGAACCGCTCGTGGTCGGCCAGCACCTCGCCAAGCGGCACATCATCGATATAGACGATCGGCGGCGGGGCGCGCAGCACGTCGGAGAGATCCGCTCCGTCAAGGTTGACGGTCGAGGTGTCGACGTCGGTCAGCACCGCCCGCTTCAGCGAGGCGCCCGACAGGTCGGCGTTGAACATCTCCGCGCCCGACAGGTCGGCGCCGTCGAGCAGGGCCTTGGCCAGCCGCGCGCCGCCCAGCTGGACGCCCATCAGAATGGCGTCGGTCAGGTCCGCCGAGCGGGATTCTTCGGAGAAGTGGACACCGTCCAGGTTGGTCCCGGACATCACCGCATGGCGGAGGTCGCCCGGCTTGGCGTCGTGGGACAGGATACGGAAGCCATGGGCGCTGTCCTGTATGGCGATGCGCCCCTCGCGCAGGTCCGCGCCCATCAGGTCGGCGTAGGAAAGGTTGGCCCCGCGCAGGCAGACGCCGCGCAGGTCGGCCCTGCTGAAGTTGACGGTGCGCAGGTCGGCGTCGCGCAGGTCGGCGCCAAACAGCACGGCGCGGGACAGGTCGCCCCCCATCAGGCAGGCCCCGTTCAGCCGGGCCCCGGTCAGTTCGGCCTCGGAGAGGTTGACCCCCTCCAGCATGGCGTTGCTGAGGTCGGCATGGGCGAGATTGGCCCGCTTGCCGCCCGGCCGGCCGTTGAGGAATCGCTGGTGAGACTCCAGCGTCTGCTTGAGGCTGGCATGTTCTAGCGCGCGGAGCAGGTCTGGGGCGGTGGACATCGAACGACGATCATTGAACCGGGGCCCTTAAGGAAGGGTGAGACGCCAGGCAGAATCCTCGTTTTCGGTCGGGCCTAGAACCACCCCTTGCGTTTGAACCACAGGATCGGAAGGGCGATGGACACTGCCATCAGCCCCAACGCAAGCGGTTCCCCCCAAGGCAGCTCGAACTCGGCCATGTGCTTGAAATTCATGCCGAAATAGCTGGCCACCAGGGTGGGCGGCAGGAAGATCACCGCGCCGATCGAGAAGAACTTGATGATGCCGTTCTGCTCGATGTTGATCATGCCGAGCGTCGCGTCGAGCAGGAAGGTGATGTCGCCCGACAGGTGGCCGGCGTGGTCGGTCAGGCTGGCAACGTCGCGTTGCAGCGACTTGATGCGCAACACGTCCTCCTCGCCCTCGGCGATGAAG
>JBKJSF010000145.1:0-6582 GCA_046595895.1 Caulobacter sp.
GCCCGCGACGCCAACGTCGGCGGCGAAGTCCTCTGCAGGGTCTACTAAGATGTCCCGGATTGGTAAGAAACCCATCGCGATCCCGGCCGGCGTGACCCTCACGCTGGACGGTCAGACGGTGTCGGTCGAAGGCCCGAAGGGACAGCTGTCCTGGACGGTGATCGACGATGTCGTGATCACCCACGAGAACGGCGAACTGACGCTGGCCCCGCGTGACGATAGTCAACGGGCCCGGTCGATGTGGGGCCTGTCGCGCACCCTGTTGGGCAACATGGTCCAAGGCGTCACCGAAGGGTTTGAGCGCAAGCTCGAACTGGTCGGCGTCGGCTACCGTGCCGCCCTCAAGGGCAACGCGCTGTCGCTGCAGCTCGGCTTCAGCCACGATGTCGAAGTGGCTCCCCCCGCGGGCGTCACCTTTGTTGTGCCGAAGCAGACCGAAATCACGATCAGCGGCATCGACAAGCAGGCGGTCGGTGAAATCGCCTCGAAGATCCGCCGCCTGCGTCCGCCGGAGCCCTACAAGGGCAAGGGTGTCCGCTACGCCGGCGAAAAGGTGCGCCGCAAGGAAGGCAAGAAGAAGTAAGCCATGCCTCTCAAGACAACAGAAATCACCAAGCGCCGCGCGACCCGGATCCGCAGCCGCCTCAAGGCGGTCGGTAACGGTCGTCCGCGCCTCACGGTGTTCCGCTCGTCCAAGAACATCTACGCCCAGGTCATCGATGATGTCCTCGGCGTGACTCTGGCCGCCGCCTCCACCCTCGAGGGTGAAAGCAAGGCCAAGGGCGGGGACAAGGACGCCGCCGCCAAGGTGGGCAAGCTGGTCGCCGAGCGCGCCATCGAAAAGGGCGTCAAGGACGTCGTCTTCGATCGCGGCGGTCACATCTTTCACGGCCGGATCAAGGCGCTGGCTGACGCCGCGCGTGAAGCCGGCCTGAACTTCTAAGGATCGATCATGGCTCGTGAACAACAACGCGGTGATCGCCGCGACCGCCGCGACCGTCCGCAGGAAGACGGTCCCGACAGCGACATCGTCGAAAAGCTGGTCCACATCAACCGCGTCGCCGCCACCGTGAAGGGTGGCCGTCGCTTCAGCTTCGCCGCTCTGATGGTCGTCGGTGACCAGAAGGGCCGCGTGGGCTTCGGTCATGGCAAGGCGCGTGAAGTGCCGGAAGCTATCCGCAAGGCCACCGAAGAAGCCAAGAAGTCGATGATCCGCGTTCCGCTGCGCGAATCCCGCACCCTGCACCACGACGGCAATGGCCGTTGGGGCGCTGGCAAGGTGATGGTCCGCTCGGCGCCTCCCGGCACCGGCATCATCGCCGGCGGTCCGATGCGCGCGGTTCTGGAAACCCTGGGCGTCCAGGACGTGGTCGGTAAGTCGACCGGGTCTTCGAACCCCTACAACATGGTTCGAGCCACCTTCGAAGCTTTGAAGGTGCAGTCGTCGCCCCGCCAGATTGCCGCCAAGCGCGGCAAGAAGGTCAGCGACGTCCTGAGCCGCCGCGCCGACGGGGCTTCGGCCGCGCCGGAAGCTGTCGAGGGCTAAGACATGGCAGAGAAGAAAACCGTCACTATCCGCCAGACCGGCAGCCCGATCCGTCGGAATGCCATCCAGCGCGCCACCCTGTCGGGCCTGAAGCTGAACAAGCTGGGCCGTGTCTCGACCCTGGAGGACACCCCCTCCGTTCGCGGCATGATCCTCAAGGTCCGCCACATGGTGGAAGTGGTCGATTAGGACCGCTACAGAGTAAGCGAAACGCCTTCCCCGAAAGGGGGGGGCGCTTTCTCGTTTTTACCAAGCCGAGTCCGGGGCTTCCCCGGGCGCCAGATCTCCAAGGAGAGGCAACTATGACGAAGCTCAACGAAATCGCTCCGCGCGAAGGCTCGACCAAGGGCCGTATGCGCATCGGCCGCGGCCCGGGTTCGGGCAAGGGCAAGACCGGTGGTCGCGGTGTGAAGGGCCAGAAGGCGCGCTCGGGCGTCGCCATCGCCGGATTCGAAGGCGGCCAGATGCCGCTGCACATGCGCATGCCCAAGCGCGGCTTCAACAACCCCTTCGCCAAGGAGTTCGCGGAAGTGAACCTGTGGCGCCTGGAACAGGCCGTCGCGGCCGGCAAGCTCGACGTCAAGAAGGCCATCGATACCGACATCCTGCTGGCCGCCGGCATCATCCGCCGCGCCAAGGACGGCGTGAAGCTGCTGGGCAAGGGCGAGATCAAGTCCGCCCTGAACCTGACCGTCTATGCGGCCACCCCCTCGGCCGTCGCGGCCGTCGAAAAGGCCGGCGGCAGCGTCACCCAGACCCGTCCGGTCAAGGCGCAAGTCAAGGCCTGATAGACCGTCAACGATTAGGGGTCGCGGAATCCTCCGTGCGCCCCTATCTGATGGCCTCATCTGAGTCAGGGGATTGTCGATGGCCTCGGCCGCCGAACAGCTAGCAGCCAACATGAACTTCGGCGCCTTCCAGAAGGCGACGGAGCTCCACAAGCGTATCTGGTTCACCCTCTGGGCGTTGATCGTCTACCGCATCGGGACCTACATCCCGATACCGGGCATCAACACCGAGGTCTTCCAGCAGACCTTCGAGCAGCAGACCAAGGGCATCCTTGGGATGGTCAACATGTTCAGCGGCGGCGCCGTCGAGCGGATGGCTATCTTCGCCCTGAACGTCATGCCCTACATCTCGGCCTCAATCATCGTCCAGCTGATGGGCTCGGTGTATCCGCCGTGGGAAAAGCTGCGCAAGGAAGGCGGCGAAGCCGGCCGCAAGCAGCTGAACCAGTACACCCGCTACCTGACCGTGGCCCTGGCCCTGTTCCAGGCGGTCGGCATCGCCCTGTCGCTGCAGGCGCAGCCGGGCGTGGTCGCTGTGCCAGGCCCCATCTTCCTGATCTCGACGGTCGTCGGCCTGACCGGCGGCACTATGTTCCTGATGTGGCTGGGCGAGCAGATCACCGCCCGCGGCGTCGGTAACGGGGTCTCGTTGATCATCTTCGCCGGCATCGTCGCGGCCCTGCCGCTCAGCCTGTGGAACCTGCTGCAACAGGTCCAGGTGGGCCGGGTCAGTCCCTTCCTCCTGCTGCTGCTGGCCGGCATGGCCGTGGCCGTGGTCGGCGCCATCGTCTTCATGGAGCGCTCGCAACGGCGCCTGCTGGTGCAGTATCCCAAGCGCCAGGTCGGCAACCGGATGATGGGCGGCGAGTCCAGCTTCCTGCCGCTGAAGATCAACACCGCCGGGGTCATCCCGCCGATCTTCGCCTCCTCGCTGCTGCTGCTGCCGGCGACGGCGGGCGGCTTCATCAAGCCGGAAAACCTGCCCGAGTGGGCCGGATGGCTGAGCGAAGCGATCCGTCTGCTGCAGCACGGCCAGCCGATCTACATGGTCGCCTACGGCCTGCTGATCATCTTCTTCTGCTTCTTCTACACGTCGATCGTCTTCAATCCGGACGACACGGCCGAGAACCTGCGCAAGTACGGCGGCTTCCTGCCGGGCATCCGCCCGGGCAAGCGGACGGCCGAGTACCTGGATTATGTGCTGACCCGCCTGACCGTGATCGGGGCGGCCTACATCACCGTCGTCTGCCTGGTTCCCGAACTGCTGGTCAGCTTCATGAAGGCGCCCGACAGCGGC
Source organism: Caulobacter sp. (assembly GCA_046595895.1). Lineage (GTDB taxonomy): Bacteria > Pseudomonadota > Alphaproteobacteria > Caulobacterales > Caulobacteraceae > Caulobacter. Next base: position 3,632 of record JBKJSF010000145.1, read on the forward strand.
CGGGCGCTGGGCGGCACCTCGATCCTGATCGTGGTCTCCGTGACCATGGACACGGTCGCCCAGATACAGTCGCATCTGCTCGCGCACCAATACGAAGGGCTCATCAAGAAGTCCAAGCTGCGCGGCGGCAAGAAGTGAGAAGAGGGCTGGGGAGGCCTTCCCTATGAATTTGATCCTGTTCGGACCGCCTGGCTGCGGCAAGGGCACTCAGGCCAAGAAGCTGGTGGATGGACGCGGCATGGTCCAGCTGTCCACCGGTGACATGCTCCGGGCGGCGATCCAGTCAGACTCGCCGCTGGGTCAGCGGGTCAAGGATGTCATGGCCAAGGGCGGCCTGGTGTCCGACGAGATCGTCATCGCTCTGATCGAGGAGCGGCTGGCGGAAGCCGAATCGGCCGGCGGCGCCATCTTCGATGGCTTCCCGCGTACCATCGCCCAGGCCGAGTCGCTCGATGCGACCCTGCTGGGGCGAAACACCCCCATCGACCGCATCGTTTCGATCGAGGTTGATGAAACCGAACTGCTGCGCCGCGTGACCAAGCGTTACGACGAGCAGGGACGCGCGGATGACAATCCGGAGACGTTCGCCAGGCGACTGGCCATGTACAAGGAGCAGACTGCGCTCCTGCTGCCCTATTACGAGGCTACCGGTAAGCTCCGGTCGGTCGATGGCATGGGGACCATGGATGAAGTTGAGTCGGCTATCGCCGCATCCTTGGACGAAGCGGGGGCATAGGACTTTAAGTTGGGGCGGATTCATTCGCTTCCGGCATTGACGGAAACAAAACGTTGCTTATAACGCTGCGTTTCCGCGAATGACGCGACTCTCACCGACTCTCTTTCGAGAGCCCGGTTGGCGTGGCGTTTCGTTTTGCGTGCACCGTTTGGGTGCGACTGAAGAGAGAGCAGACGTGGCCCGTATCGCAGGCGTCAATATCCCGTCGAACAAGCGCGTCGTTATCGCGCTTCAGTACATTCATGGCATCGGCCCGAAGTCCGCCAAGGACATCGTGTCCAAGGTCGGCATCGAGGACGCGCGCCGAGTTAACGCCTTGAGCGACGCCGAAGTCCTGCAGATCCGCGAAGCGATCGACAAGGACCACACCGTCGAAGGTGACCTGCGTCGTGAAACCGCGATGAACATCAAGCGTCTGATGGACCTGGCCTGCTACCGCGGCCTGCGTCACCGCAAGGGCCTGCCGGTCCGCGGTCAGCGCACGCATACCAACGCCCGCACCCGTAAGGGTCCGGCCAAGCCGATCGCCGGCAAGAAGAAATAAGAGAGCGCCCCGATGGCCAAGGAACCGGCTCGCGTTAAACGCCGCGAACGTAAGAACATCACCTCGGGCGTGGCGCACGTGAACGCCTCGTTCAACAACACCATGATCACCATCACCGACGCCCAGGGGAACACCATCTCCTGGTCCAGCGCCGGCACGATGGGCTTCAAGGGCTCGCGCAAGTCGACCCCCTACGCCGCCCAGATGGCCGCTGAAGACGCGGGCAAGAAGGCTGCCGAACACGGCGTGCGCACCCTGGAAGTGAACGTCTCCGGTCCGGGTTCGGGTCGGGAATCGGCCCTGCGCGCCCTGCAGGCCGCCGGCATGACGATCACCACCATCCGTGACGTGACGCCGATCCCGCACAACGGTTGCCGGCCGCCGAAGCGCCGCCGGGTCTAAGACCCGCGCGACCGATTTTAACTCGCCGGCTCCGCGATTCGCGGGGCCGGCACACGTGTTTCGAGGATATCCGCCCGTGATCGAACGCAACTGGAACGAGCTGATCCGCCCGGAGAAGCCGCTGATCGAGACCGGTTCCGACGCTAACCGCAAGGCGCGTCTGGTGGCCGAGCCGCTCGAGCGCGGCTTTGGGGTGACGCTCGGCAACGCGCTGCGGCGCGTTCTTCTGTCGTCGCTGCAAGGCGCCGCCGTCACCGCCGTCCAGATCGACGGCGTGGTCCACGAGTTCAGCTCGATGGAAGGCGTCCGCGAAGACGTCGTCGACGTCGTCCTGAACATCAAGCAGCTGGCTCTCCGCATGCACTCGGAAGGCCCCAAGCGCATGACGCTGAAGGCCACCGGCCCCGGCCCCATCACCGCCAGCCAGATCGAAGTCCCCTCGGACATCGAGATCCTGAACGGCGACCATGTGCTCTGCACCCTGGACGAAGGCGCCTCGGTGCGCATGGAGTTCACGGTCAACAACGGCAAGGGCTACGTGCCGGCCGACCGCAACCGTCCGGAAGACGCCCCGATCGGCCTCATCGCCGTCGACAGCCTCTACTCGCCGGTCAAGCGCGTCGCCTACCGCGTCGAGCCGACCCGTCAGGGTCAGTCGCTGGACTATGACAAGCTGGTGCTGGAAGTCGAAACCAACGGCGCCGTCTCGCCGGTGGACGCGGTGGCCTACGCCGCCCGCATCATCCAGGACCAGCTGCAGATCTTCATCACCTTCGACGAGCCCAAGAAGGCCGTGGAAGCCGCCGACGGCAAGCCGGACCTGCCCTTCAACCCGGCCCTGCTGAAGAAGGTGGACGAGCTGGAACTGTCGGTGCGTTCGGCCAACTGCCTGAAGAACGACAACATCGTCTACATCGGCGACCTGATCCAGAAGACCGAGGGCGAAATGCTTCGCACCCCGAACTTCGGCCGCAAGTCGCTGAACGAGATCAAGGAAGTCCTGACTTCCATGGGTCTGTCGCTCGGCATGGACGTGCCGAACTGGCCGCCCGAGAACATCGAAGACCTGGCCAAGAAGTTCGACGACCAGATCTAGTTTTAACCCTCCGCCCAATCCCCGAGAGGGGACTGTCGGGGCGGTTATGAATGATACGGTTCCAGGTCCTTCGAGGATACCGGTTCCGGAGTAGGAGAGACCCAGATGCGCCACGGCGCCGCCCATCGTAAGCTCGGCCGTACGGCCAGCCACCGGACCGCGATGTTCGCCAA
>JBKJSF010000234.1:0-3801 GCA_046595895.1 Caulobacter sp.
GGCTACGCAGCCGCTCGCGCAGCGTCCTTGAGAACTCCAACGCGGCGGGGGCGGAGCGGGCGGACAGGGCGACAACCCCATCCACGACCGAGAACAGGTTACGAATGCGGTGCGCTAGTTCGCGGCTGATCAGGTCCCGCTCCGCCTCCGCCTAGGCCTGCAAGGTCACGTCTCGGGAGATGGCCAGCAGCCTCGTCGGCCGGCCGCGCTCGTCGTTTGCCGGTGTGACAAGCACCTCCCAGGACTTCATCGTCCCCTTCGCGGTCGGGCAATCGGCCCGCAGGCGCGCCACGCCGCCCTCTCGAGCGTGGGCGACCGCCGATTCGATGGCGGCCTGATGCTCGGCCGGCCAAAGCGATGACCAGGCCGTGCCCTGAAGGGCGCTGAAGTCTTCGATCTCCAGAAGGCAGATTCCGTTGGCATTCATGCCCAGCAGCCGGCCGTCGAGATCAATCGCCTTGACACAATCATGGCTGCTGTCGAACAGGGGCGTGCCCAGGGCTTCGGACAGCCGCCGATCTTCCGGATCTCTGGGGAGCGAGCCGGCGGTCAAGGTGATATCCTAGTGGAACGCAGCCGCAAATCGGCTCGGAATTCGATAGCCACAAGTTGGTTCAGCGCGGCCGGATGCAAGAAAACGACATCGCGCCGCGGTGCTACGGCCGTCAAGAGACGACTTGAATTACCGCGCGGCAGGTCGGAAGTTATGGCCGGATGACCGCCCTTCCCCTCGCCGCCCTGATGATGCTGGCCAGCGGGGCGATCCACGCGATGGTCAATGCCATCCTCAAGTCCGGTAAGGACAAGATGTCGAGCCGGGCGCTGATCGACGGCTTCTCCGGGTTCCTGATCCTTCCGGCGGTGTTCTTCGTGCCGCTGCCCACCGGCGCCTGGGGCTGGCTGGCGGCCAGCTGGGTGACGCACCTCGTCTACCTGATCTGCCTGATCAAGGCCTTCGAGCGGGCCGACATGACGGTGGCCTATCCGATCCTGCGCGGTGTCGCGCCGCTGCTGGCGGCCATCGTGGCGGTGGCGCTATTCGACGAGCCGATCGGCTGGCTGACCGCCTGCGGTATCGGCATGGTGTCGGCCGGGGTGCTGACAGTCGGGCTGGGCAAGCAGGTTGATCGGCGGGCGCTGGGCTGGGCGCTGGCCACGGGGGCGACCATCGCCATCTACACGGTGATCGACGCTCAGGGGGTGAGGGCGGCCCCCAGCGCGCCTAGCTATATCGTCTGGGTGTTCCTCAGCCTGGGGTTCGGCATCGCCGCCATCTTCGCGGTGTGGCGGGGGCCGGCGTTCGTGGTTTCAGCGCGGGCCGAGTGGAAGGCCGGGCTGACGGCGGGGGCCTTGTCGATCCTTACCTACGGCCTGGCTCTCTGGGCTTTACGGCTCGGCGATACGCCCCGGTTGGCGGCGCTGCGCGAAACCTCGATCCTGTTCGCCGTGCTGATCGCCGTGGTCTTCCTGAAAGAGCGGATGACCAGGGGGCGGATGATCGGGGTGGCGGCGATCGCTTTGGGAGCGGGACTGCTGATCGCTGGAGGCTAGGGCCCTTACGCCGCCTCCGCCGGATCCTGCGACAGCGCCTTGTCCATCGCCGCCAGCAGCTGGGCCAACTGGATGGGTTTGGCGACCATGGCGTTGGCCGTCAGGGCGATGACCGGCACGCGCGGGCGGCCCTCTGCGATCTCCGCCGCCCGGATGGCGCGGACGGCCGCGACGCCGTCCATGACCGGCATCTGGACATCCATCAGCACCAGGTCCCAGACGGCCGAAGCGCAGGCGGCCACGGCCTCCTGGCCGTTCTCGACCATCTGGGGGTCGAGGCCGATCTGGCCCAGCAGAGTCGAGATCACCAGGCGGTTGGTGGCGTTGTCCTCGGCCACCAGCAGGCGCAGGTCGGCCTGTGGGATGGCCGCGACAATCGCCTCGGCCTGGGGTGGGGCCTTGGCCTGGACCAGCGGCAGGCGGACGGTGAAGCAGGAGCCTTCGCCGAGCCGGCTCTCGACGCTGATCGAGCCCCCCATCAGTTCGGCCAGCTGGTGGCAGATGGCCAGGCCGAGGCCGGAGCCGCCGTACTGACGGCTGGTGCTGGCGTCGGCCTGGACAAAGCGGTCGAACAGGACGGCCAGGCGGTCTTCGGCGATGCCGGAGCCAGTGTCGCGGACCGAGACGGCCAGGCCGTCCGCATCGCGGGCCAAGGCGATCACCACTCCGCCGCGCCCGGTGAACTTGACGGCGTTGGCGACCAGGTTGGCGATGATCTGCTGGATGCGGGACGGATCGCCGGCCCACCAGCCGAGCGTCTCGGCCGGCGCCACCAGCCGCAGACCGATGCCTTTTTCTGCGGCCAGGGCGGCGAAGGCCTTGCGGGCGGCCTCGGCGCTGGCGGCCAGATCGACGACGCCGTCCTCGAGGTCCAGCCGGCCGGCCTCGATGCGCGACAGGTCGAGAAGGTCGTTGAGCAGCAGCAGCAGGGTCTCGCCGGAGCTGGCGACGACGCCCAGCCGCTCGCGCTGGCTGGGGGTCAGTTCGTCGCGCCCCATGGCCTGGACCATGCCCAGCACGCCGTTCAGGGGGGTGCGGATTTCGTGACTCATGAAGGCCAGGAAGGCCGATTTGGCGGCGTTGGCCTGCTCGGCCCGGCAGCGCTCGGCCTCCAGCTCCACCTGGCTTTGGGCCAAGATCTTGGCGGCGCGGATATTCCGCATCGCCGCGCTGACCGCGAAGATGATGCAGAGGATTAGGCCGGCAATGCAGAGGGCCTGCTGCGGGCCGCTCCAGCGGGCATGGAGCAATGGCGCGAGCAGCATGGTGCAAAGGGGCGCAAGCGCGAAGATCAGCAGGGCGGTCGCCGAGCGGAAGGCGTAGCCGATGGCGTTGAAGAACAGGGCGCTCCAGACCGTCAAGGCCAGGAAGGCCATGCCCTCGGTGTTGCTGAACCAGAAGATCAGGCTGAGGCTCACCCAGCTGAGGTGGCCGGCCAGGGCCCCGAACACGTAGCGCAGCCGCTGGGACCGGGTCGGCGGCGTGGGTTTGCCATAGGGGGCGGTGGCCAGCCAGTTGAGGCCCTCGCCGACCAGCACGATCGCGCCCCAGCCGAAGCCGGTGAGCGGACCCATGGCCGGAATGATCAGGGCGACGAGGATGGCGGCCGCCATCGCCCGGCCCGGCGCCAGGCGGCGGGAATCCTGGGCGACTAGGTCGAGATCGGTGAGGCTGGGTCGGAACAACAGACGCAAGGCGGACGAACTCCCTGGCCCGCAGACTAGGGCCCCGGGTTAGACAACCCCTTAACGGGCGAGGCTGCCTCCCCAAGCGTGGCGACAGGCCGCAATCGGGGCCAAGCCTTCCGAAGCGCGCCACCCGCCCCTATGTTTGCGGCTTCGGGAGGGGCCATGACCATCACCATCCGCGCTTGCTGCGGCGACGACGCCGAGCGCCTGTCCATGCTCGGCAAGGCGACCTTCCTGGAAACCTACGCCGGCATCGTCGCCGGCGGCGACATGCTGCTGCACGGCGAGCGGACCCATGGGGTGGAGCCCTACCGGCGGCTGCTGGCCGATCCGACTGTCGACCTGGTCCTGGGGGTGATGCTGCCCGGCGACGCGCCGGTGGGCTATGCCATGGTCAGCCCGCCCGACCTGCCGGTGGCGACCGACGAGGCCGACCTGGAGTTGCGGCGGATCTATGTGCTGCACCGTTTCCACGGCAGCGGCCTAGGGCCCCGGCTGATGGAGGCGGCCCTCGAACGGGCGCGGGCGCGGGGCGCTCGGCGACTGCTGCTGGGCGCCTATG
>JBKJSF010000067.1:0-5831 GCA_046595895.1 Caulobacter sp.
GCATCTGCGAATCGAGGGTGGTCCAGACGGTGACCTCGCCATAGCCGCGGCCGAAGGTCTGGCGGATCTGCGGCGCGATCCAGCCGGCGAAGTATGAGCCGTCCGGCAGTTTCGACCGCGCGCCCTTCAGCTTGACCGACTTTAGCGATTTGGCCGCCTCGTCGGCGCTGACCAGCTTCATGTCGACCATCTCGGTCAGCACCAGACCGGCCCGCGTCTTGGCCGCCTTGAAATCCGAGGTCGGGGCCAGGCGGGTCGGGGCCTTGACCACCCCGGCCAGCATCGCCGCCTCGCCGAAGGTCAGGTCCTCGGGATTCTTGTCGAAATAGTTCCGCGCCGCCGCCCGCAGGCCATAGACGCCATCGCCGAAGTAGACGCTCGACATGTAGCGCGAGAGGATTTCCGCCTTTGTCAGCCGCGCCTCCAGATAGAGCGCGATGATCGCCTCCTGCGCCTTCCGCCGCAGGCTCCGTTCGTTGGACAGGAAGGCGTTCTTGGCCAGCTGCTGGGTGATGGTCGAGCCGCCCTGGCGGACGCCGCCGCTCTTGGCGTTGGCCGTGGCCGCCCGTCCGATGGCCCAGGGATCGATGCCCAGGTGGGAGTTGAACCGACGGTCCTCGATGGCGATGAAGGCGCCCGGCACATGTTTCGGCAGCGCCTTCGCATCGACCGGCGCCTCCTTGTAGAATCCGCGCCGCGCGAACGGCTTGCCGTCTGCCGTGACCAGCACCAGGGTCGGCGCCTCAAACGGCTCAAGCGCCCGGCTGAGCGGCAGAGCCCAACTCAGATAGGCGATGAACACCATCAGAAGAGCCAGCAGGATGACGCTGTAGGGAGCCCAGCGACTGCGCGCGAACCGCTCGAGCCCGTTCCGGGCGGCAGCCATGGGCGTCCGGCGATCGGGCGAGTAAGAAGGGGGCGGGACCGATGTCCCGGCGTCGCGATCGCTCATACGTCAGCAGCTCTTTCGGAAAGTCCCTCGCTGCTAACGCGGGCGGTGTCCGGTTGGTTCGGATCAGACCGGCGCAAATTGAGCGGCGGGGCCGATATCCTAATCGGCCTTAACCCCTTCTCCACCTGACCGGCCCATAACGAGTCTGATCGCCGGATTGGCGGGTGTGTGGGGCGTAAGAATGCGCGGGGTCGCGGGTAAGGTCGGCAAGCGTTGGACGGCGGCGTTGATCGCCGGCGGGCTGATCGTCGTGGCCTTGGGCGCCGGCGCCTTCGCCCAGGCCTCCGGTCTGGCGGCCGGCATCCTCAAGGTGCGGTTGGGCGGCGACATCGCCGAGACCCGGCTGGTCATCGATCTTGATCGCCCCGTATCCGGCAAGCTGATCTCCGACGGCGCCGTCGACAACACCGTCATCATCGCCTTCCCGAAGGTCGGCGTCAGCGGCGACCTCAAGGGGGGCGGCCAGGGCGTCGTGCGCCGCTGGAATGTCATCTCCCAGGGCGGCGCCGCCCGCCTCAACATCGAGCTCGCCCAGCGCGCCCAGGTCGCCCGCCGCTTCCTGCTGCCGCCCGGCGACGGCGTCGATCACTACCGCTATGTCATCGACCTGCGCGCCACCGGCGGCGGGGCGATCAAGCCGCGCGACGCCAATCTACGCGAGGCGAGGGCGCTGGGTCCCGCCCAGTCGCTGCCCGTCGACCAGGCCGCACGCCGCGCCATGACGGTGATCCGGGCCGACCGCCCCTCGGGCCGCAAGGTGATCGTCATCGACGCCGGCCACGGCGGCCACGACCCAGGCGCCATCGGCGAGACCGTCCACGAGAAAGTCGTCACCCTGGCGGCCGCCAAGGCCCTCAAGGCGCGGCTCGAAAAGTCCGGCCGCTACACCGTCATCCTGACCCGGGACTCCGACCGCTACGTCGCCCTCGAGGGCCGGGTGCAGATCGCCCGCCGCGCCGACGCCGACCTGTTCATCTCGTTGCACGCTGACGCCGGTCCCGAATCGGTCAGCGGCGCTTCGGTCTACACCCTTTCCGAAAAGGGCGAGGGCCGCGTGGGCAAGGTGCTGGGCAAGGACGACTGGTTGATGAACGCCTCGCTGACCGGCGGTGACCGCGGCGTCAGCCAGATCCTGCTCGACCTGTCGCAGCGGTCGACCAAGAACCGCTCGGCGGTATTCGCCGAAATGCTGGTGACCGAGATTTCCGACGTCACCCCGATGCTGCGTCGCAGCCACCGGGACGGCAATCTGATCGTATTGCTGGCGCCTGATGTGCCGGCCGTGCTGCTGGAAATGGGCTTCATCACCAGCCGCAGCGACGAGGGCCGCCTGACCTCGGCCGCCGGCCGGACCCGTCTGGTGAACAGTATCGCCGACGCCATCGACCGGTGGTTCACCCGGGATATGAAGGTCGCGTCGCGCTAGGCCAACCGACTTTCAAACCGATCCGGCCGTAGAAAACTTTTCCTGATCAATAACTTGCCGAATATGTCCAGACATATTCACCGGCGCCGTAGACCCTCGCCGAAGACCGGGCCGGCGACGTTGGTCGGGCGCGCCGCCGAATAATGGTCAGCCGCTTCGACAACCGGCCATGAGGGAAGGGCCGAACGCTGATTGAAGAGGACCGCCGCCTGAGCGACGGTCCCCGGTCTCTGAAGCCCTATTCCTGCTTGGCGGCCGCGTCAGCGGCGGCGTCGGCCTTACGCTCGACCTTGGCGGCGCCTTCGGCTGTCGCGTCGGCGGCGTTGTCGACAGCGGCGGCGGTGCCGTCCGCGGCGGCGTCGATGTTGGCGGCGGTGTCGGCGCCGGCGGAAGCGGCGGCTTCACCGGTGGCGTCAGCCGCGGTGGCGGCCTTGTCTTCGGTCTTCTGCGAACAGGCGGTAAGGGCGAGAGCCCCGACGGCGAGGGCGGCCAGTACGGTCTTGCGCATGTGAGCGTTCCCTTTGGTGCGTTGTTGTGGCGACGGTCGCCGCAGGAAGCGGCGCCGACTCCGAACCGTTGCACGGGCGGACGAGCGAGGGAAGTCTGACCGCTTCGCGTGCTGCCGGATTGGCGCCGCCCCTCTGGCGCGCTAGAGGGAATCCCATGTCGGATAACAAATCCCGGGGCGTGTGGCCGGTGTTCAACCCGCCGGAGCGGTGGGTCGCCGTATTGGGCATTGGCGTGCTCAGCATCATCGCCCTGGCCGGCTTCGCCATTGCCATCTATGCGGCTGTTCTGTTCCACGACATGCCCGACGCCGGGGACCTGGTCGACTATCGCCCGCCGACCGCGACGCGGGTCTACGGCTGGGACGGCACGCTGATCGGTGAGTTCAGCAAGGAACGCCGGATTTTCGTGCCCTACGATCAGATGCCGCCGCGTCTGGTTCAGGCCTTCATGGCCGCCGAGGACCGCAACTTCTTCCACCACAGCGGCGTCGACGTGCAAGGCCTGGGCCGAGCCATGTTGCGCAACGTGGTCAATGTGGTCAGGGGCCGACGCCTCGAAGGCGGCTCGACCATCACCCAGCAGGTGGCCAAGAACGTCCTGTTGACCAGCGACGCCACGCTGGGGCGCAAGCTGAAGGAAGCCATCCTGGCGCGGCGCCTCGAACAGACCCTGACGAAGGACCACATCCTTGAGCTCTATCTGAACGAAATCTGGCTGGGCTATCGCAGCTACGGCGTCGCCGCCGCCGCCTACAATTATTTCGGAAAGTCGCTCGATAACCTGACCCTGGCCGAAATGGCCTATCTGGCCGCGGTGCCCAAGGGGCCGGACAACTACCATCCGATCCGCCAGAAGCAGAACGCCCTTGGCCGCCGCAATTGGATCCTCGGCCAGATGGCCGAGCTAGGCTGGGTCAGCGCCGATGAAGCGGAAGCCGCGATGAAGGCGGATCTGGTCGTCCAGTCCGCCCCGAGCCGCGCCAAGTACAAGGACGCCGACTACTTCGTCGAAGAAGTCCGCCGCCGGGGCCTGGGCACCATGGGCGAGCGCCTGACCGAGGGCGGTTACTACATGCGCACGACGCTGGATTCCAACCTCCAGACAGCCGCGCGCATCGCCCTGATGAACGGCCTCGAAGCCTACGACCGCCGCCACGGCTGGCGCGGGGCCTGGGGCACGACCAACCTGGCGGCCGGCTGGGAGCCGGCCGCCATGAAGAAGACGCCGCCGGCCGAGCGCCGCAACTGGCGCGCCGCCGTCGTCGAAAGCGTCGAGGGCGGGGTGCGGGTGCGCCCGGCCAAGGACTATGGCCCCGGCCCCCTGGCGGCCGAGGATGTCGTCTGGGCCCGGGCCGGCAAGGGCCTCGCCGTCGGCGACCTGATCTTCGTCGAACCCGACGAGAAGATCGCCGGCGCCTATCGGCTGAAACAGGTGCCGCTGGTCAACGGCGCCCTGGTGGCCATCGAGCCCAACAGCGGCCGGGTGCTGGCCATGGTCGGCGGCTACAGCTTCTCGCTGTCCAACTTCAACCGGGCCACACAGGCGATGCGTCAGCCCGGCTCGTCGATCAAGCCGTTCGTCTATGCGGCGGCCCTGGAGGGCGACTACACCCCCGCCAGCATGGTCACCGACGCCCAGATCACGCTTCGGGGCGCGGTCAACGGCGAGGACTGGACGCCGGAGAACTACAACAAGAAATACTACGGCTCGATGCCCCTGCGCCGCGGCCTGGAGCTGTCGCGCAACGCAATGACCGTGCGCCTGGCCCAGGGTGTCGGCATGCGCAAGGTCAGCGACATGGCCGTCAAGATGGGCGTCGCCGACAACATGGCCCCGGTGCTGGCCATGGCGCTGGGGGCAGGGGAGACCACGCCTCTGAAAATTACCGGCGCCTATGCCTCTTTCGCCAACGGCGGCCGCCGCATTGAGCCGCACCTGATCGAAATTATCGAGGACCGCGAGGGCAAGACCCTGTTCCGGGCCGACAAGCGCGATTGCCCCCGCTGCAACGCCGGCTTCAACGGCGACGAGAGCCCGCGCATCGCCGCTGGCGGCCAGCAGGTCATCGACCCGGTCACCGCCTATCAGATCACTTCCATGCTGGAGGGCGTCGTCCAGCGCGGCACGGCCACCCAGGCCCGCGTCCTGGGCCGCCCGGTGGCCGGCAAGACCGGCACCACCAACGAGTACCGCTCCGCCTGGTTCGTCGGCTACACGCCGCAGATCGTGGTCGGGGTGTTCGTCGGCTTCGACGACAACCGCTCGCTCGGCGAGGGCGAGGTCGGCGGCGTCGCCTCCCTGCCGATCTTCATCGACTTCATGAAGGTCGCCCTCAAGGACGTGCCGCCCACCGAGTTCAAGCCGCCCAAACAGGCCAAGTTCGCCATGGTTGGAGGGGTGCGCGAGGCCTTCCGTCCGGGCACCGAGCCCCGCGGCAATGTCGGCGTTCCAAGCCTTGGCGGACCCAAGCCGCCTGGGCCGATCCCCTACGACGGCGCTTTCCGCCCGCCGACGGCCGCCCCGCCGCCGGAACAGAAGCCGCCCCCCAAGCCGAAGGTGCCGGACGACCTCAGCGGATTGTATTGAGCGCTCAGCCCCTGTAAGCCCGCCCCTCCGCGCCCAAACGAGCTGCGCGACCCGTACGACTGGAGTTTTTCATGAGACCGGATGTCGAGGCCGCCAAGGCCGACATCGAGCAGGCGATAAGCCTGCTCAGGAGGCGACTTTGACTGGGATCCAGCCCTAAGACGCCTCGACGAATTGGACGCCCGCGCCGAAGACCCGAGCCTCTGGGACCGGCCGGCCGATGCCCAGGCCCTGATGCGCGACCGCCAGACCCTGGCCGCCAAGGTGGCCACGGTCCGCGCCCTCGAAGCCGAGCTGGCCGACGCGGTCGACTACGCCGAGCTGGCCGACATGGAGTCCGACGAGGGCGCCCTCGAG
>JBKJSF010000138.1:0-6596 GCA_046595895.1 Caulobacter sp.
AGGACGAGCGTCTGCGGCTGGTGAAAGCCCTTGAAATCGGGCTCAACGACATACTCTCGCGCCCGATCGATCCTCAGGAACTGGCCGCCCGGGCCCGCACCCAGATCAAGCGCAAGCGCTACACCGACTTCCTGCGCGACAACCTGGATCACAGCCTGGAACTGGCCGTCACCGACCAGCTCACCGGCCTGCACAACCGCCGCTACATGGAAACCCAGCTGGCCGCGCTGGTAAAGCGGGCCAGCATGGGGGGCGAGCCGGTGGCCGCCCTGATGATCGACATCGACCACTTCAAGAAGATCAACGACAGCTTCGGCCATGACGCCGGCGACGAGGTGCTGCGCGAGTTCGCGGTGCGGCTGGCGACCAATGTCCGGGCCGTCGACCTGCCCTGCCGCTACGGCGGCGAGGAGTTCACCGTCATCATGCCCGGCACCCGCCTGGCCGATGCCGAGCGGATCGCCGAGCGGATCCGGCTGCATGTGGCGGGCTCGCCCTTCCGGGTGGCCGGCGGCAAGGAACTGCTGACCGTGACCATTTCTGTGGGCGTGGCCAGCACGGTGACCGACCTCGATACCCCCGAGACCCTGCTCAAGCGGGCCGACGGCGCCGTCTACGAGGCCAAGCACGCCGGACGCAACCGGGTCATCGCGCGCGCGGCGTAGACTGGCCGATTTCGACAGAACGGCGATATCAATCAACAGGTCTGTGTGGTCGTCGACATTGCCGGGCTCATTTCAGGCATTGGAACCACTGGAATTCTCCGGACCCTGTCATAATACAGATGCCGGGAGTCGCGATTGAGCGCCTTTCAATGCAACTGTGGGTGCTCAAGGGGTAGCCAGGGATGGAAACGCGTACGAGATCCGCCTGGATCGCCGTGTGTCTCGGTCCGGTCACTGTGGTCCTGGCGGTCATTCGCCAGCTGATCCATGGACAGTGGTGGCCCTTCTGGGTGGACGACCTGCTGGTCGGCGCCCTGCTGGGCGTGGCGGGCTGGCTGGTTCTTCGGACAAGCGACAGCACCCGGGCCCGACTGCTCAGCGCCGCCTGGGGGGCCATGCTCCCCGTCCTGTGGGGTTCGACTTTCCGTCACTTCGAGTCGGCGCCCGGTGAGGGCTACGCGCCCCACCTGACTCTGATCAGCGTCGCCATGCTGGGCCTGCTTGGCATGGCCCTCCTGGGATTGGGCTGGAGCCTGCCGACCACCAAGCGGCCGTTCATCGGCACTCGCCCCTCCAAGGATCGATAGCCTCAAATGCAAAACGCCCGGCGGTGAGGCCGGGCGTCTCGTCGTCAGGTATGGCTTTGTGGGCCTACTTGATCTTGCCTTCCTTGAACTCGACGTGCTTGCGCACGACGGGGTCGTATTTCTTCAGGACCATCTTTTCGGTCTTGGTGCGGGCGTTCTTCTTGGTGACATAGAAGAAGCCGGTATCCGCCGTCGAGTTGAGGCGGATCTTGATGGATGCCGGTTTGGCCATAGCAATGTCCTCATGGCCGCAGGGCCGAATTCTCGCGAGGCGCGGAACATACGCATGGATTGCTGGAAGTCAACGGCTGTGGCGACTAGAGTCGCGGCATGAAGCGTTTCCTCCTCGCCCTTCTGATGATTGTTGGACTGCCCGGTTGCGCCGCCGCCGATTTCACCTCGCAGATCAGCTACTTTCAGGGTTTGAAGGCCCTCTGTGGCAAGAGCTTTGAGGGTCGGGTGGTCACGACCGATCCGGCCGACAAGGACTTTGCTGGCAAGCGTCTGGTCATGCGAGTCGCCAGCTGCGAGCGAAACGAAGTCCGAATCCCCTTCTCGGTCGGCACGGACCGGTCGCGCACCTGGGTCATCACCCAGCTCAGCGCGACACAGCTTAGGCTCAAGCATGACCACAGGCATGAGGACGGAAGCGAAGATGTCCTTTCGCAGTACGGCGGCGACAGCAGTCAGACGGGCTCGTTCTGGCGCCAGGAATTCCCAGCCGATGAGTTCTCCAAAACTCTTTTCCGGGAAAAAGGCAACCCGGCTTCCGTGACCAACGTCTGGGCCGTGGAAGTGACCGACGAGATCTTCGCCTACGAACTGCGCCGGCCAAATCGCCACTTCCGGGTCGAGTTCGATCTCACCAGGCCTCTGCGGTGACTGTCCTCCGGCGAAGCCGGATGACAGTCACCGTCTGGCTCGAACGGTGACAGCTACGGCTCGCGAGACAGTCACCGGCCTTAGATCAGGGTCTTCAGCCGCGCCTTGCCGTATCGGTAGGTGAACAGGAACGGCGGGTCGTCGGCCATCAGGGCGTCGAGGATGGCCTCGGTGATGTCGAACAGCGGCAGCTGGCGCGCCTCCGGCAGGGGGCGGTAGCCCAGCTCTGACAGCTCGTCCGAGTCGGCCAAGGTTCCGGTCATGTCGGCCGCGTCGGCCCGGAAGAACCGGGCATGGAAGCGGACCGGGCTGTTGGTCGGGGTGATCGCCCGGGCCGCCAGGGTCAGCGGCGCGGAATCCGGCAGCGTCAGGCCGGTCTCCTCGAAGGTCTCGCGCACCGCCGCCGCCGCCAGGGCCCCGGCCAGCCGACCGGGCGCATGGGTCAGCCGGGCGCAGAGCGGCGACAGGTGGCGCGGCCGCTCCCGGTCGGCCGCATCGACCGCGCCGCCGGGAAACACGAAGACGTCGGGCGCGAACCGTGACTTGCGCGGCCGCTTGCCCATCAGCACCTGGGCGTTGCGACCCGTGCCGCGCAGCAGGATCAGGCTGGCCGCGTGGCGCGGTCGGACAGGCAGGGGATCGCTCACAGGTAGTCCAGCCGCCGCGCGCCCTGCAGGAAGCGCATGAACGGCGCCGGCCGCTCGGCGCCACCCAGCCGTTCGGCCACCTCGGCGACCACGAAGCGGGTGATGTTGGGCAGGTCGAGGGCCAGGGCCTCGTCGAGATCGACCCAGGCGATCTCGTCCAACTCGCCACAGTCCGGCTGCCGCTCCAGGCTGACCAGGGCCTCGGCGTCGGCCATGAAGAAGCGGGCGTCAAAGCGGCGCGGCCGGTAGGGCGGGGTAATGGCCCGGGCCACGAAGCTCAAGGCCGCCAGGTCCGGCGCCGCCCCCTGGGCCAGGAACTCGCGCCAGGCGCCCGCTCCGGGCCGGGCCGGGGCCGGCTTGGCCAGCAGCAGCCCGACCTCTTCGAAGGTCTCCCGCACCGCCGCCATGGCCAGGGCGCGGGGCAGGGCGGGGGACCTGTGGCGCAGGGTCAGCGCCAGCTTCGCTTCGGCATCCGCGTTGAGCTCGCTGGCCGATGGCGCGGCAAAGTCGCCGCGATCCACCCGGCCACCGGGGAACACCCATTTCGACGGCATGAAGGCATGGCCCTTCGCCCGCCGGCCCATCAGCAGCCGCGGCTTCTTCGCGTCCCGCCGCACCACGATCAGTGTCGCCGCATGCCGCGGCCGGATCGCCTTGCCGCTCTCGCGCATGGCGCCGTCGCTGCGCGGGTCGTAGGTGGGATCGAGGATCGGTCTGGTCATGGCGGCAGTGTACGGCCCTGTGGTGACGTGGAAAGTCTGTCGTTGGGGAAGGGAACTACAGGAATCCTTCTCCCGCTTGCCGGGAGAAGGTGGCGGCGTAGCCGCCGGATGAGGGCAGCGCCGGCTTGTCCTGCACGTCCACGTTCTGGCGCGGTCAGCGATGTCGCCATCTTTCTTGGCCGGTGCTGCCCTCATCCGACCCCTTCGGGGCCACCTTCTCCCCGCCAAGTGGGAGAAGGGAAACTCAGGGCTAATCCAACCGCATCGGCTCCAGGATCAACACCTCGAGATCGCCCGTCGGGGTGTAGTTCTTCTTGATCACCTCGAACCGCGTCGGGCCGATCTTGTTCACCCCCGTGGCGCAAAAGCTGACCAGATTGTCGGACGCGCCCTTGTCGACCACCAGCCGGAAGTCGCCGATCGGCTTTGCCCAGTTGGCGCCGGTCTTCAGCACATAGGCGATGCGCTTTTCGCTGTAGCCCGACATCGAGCCCTCCGGGGCCTTGGCCCGCTTGCGGTTCACCGCCGCCACGAAGCTCGGCTCGATGCAGTACTTCTTGCGATGCCGCGTGGCCCATCCTTCGTAGTCCTCGGTCCACATCGACGAGCCGACGATGGTATCGACGCTGCCGCCGACGGCGGGGATGTAGCGGTGCTCGACCTCGACGATCTTCCCGGCCGGGAAGGTCTGGGTCCAGTAGAAGGTCGTTTTCAACACCCAGGATGGCGCCAGGTGGGTTTCCCAGCCCTTGCCCTGATCGAACTCGGTGACCCAGGCGATACCCAGATCCACCGCCGCCTGCTTATCTGCCTTGCTCAGGGCGTCCAGCGCGGCCGTGGCCTCAGGCCGATGGGCGGCCAGCGGGACGCTGCGGGCCTTCAGCCAGGCGGTGCGGTCAAAATTGCCGACGAACGCCTTCTGCTCGACCTGCGCCTTGACCGGCTGGCCGTCGACCAGGGTGTGGAACTGCAAGAGGTTGGTGGCGTCGTCGCTCGGGAGGCCGTTGTCGCTCTCAAAGAAGCCCTCGCCGCCGATGTCGGGCATCGGGAAGGCGACGACAGTGCTGACCGGGGCGGCCGAGATGTTCTGGAAGCGGTAGCGGACCACCACTTCCTTCTGGCTGATAAACAGATCCTCGGACCGCATCTCGATGCTGTCGGTGGTTTTGAGAACCAACCCACCGGCGGCCAGTTCGGCCGTTGAATCATTGGCCAGCGCCGCTCCACCGCAAAGAAGAACGGCCAGCGCCGCGCCGGACAGCCAGGATTTCATCGCCGATTCCCCCCACCCTTGCCGGGCTTTCCGGGCGTCCGGGAAAACCCCGCTCCGCCCTTGCGCGGCGGACCGCCCCGCGTATTGCCACCATCCCTCAACTGACGCCGCACGCCAAGCCGCGGTTTCGGCGCATTGGGATCGGCCTTGGCCGGTTCGCTGAGCATCTCGAACAGCAGGCCGCCGGTCACAGGCGTCGCCTCGCGCAGCTTGATCTCCACCGCCATGCCCAGCGGCCAGCGCAGGCCGGTGCGTTCGCCGACCAGGGCGTGCAGGCGCTCGTCGTGGACGAAGTATTCCTCGCCGAGCGTCGAAACCGGCACCAGGCCGTCGGCGCCTGTCTCCTCCAACCGGACGAACAGGCCGAACCGCGTCACCCCGGTGATCCGCCCGGGGAAGGTGGCGCCCACCCGGTCGGCCAGGAAGCTGGCCACATAGCGGTCGGTGGCGTCGCGCTCGGCGGCCATGCTGCGCCGCTCGGCGAAGGTGATTTTCTCGGCCGTGTCCTTGATCTGGCTGATGTCGCCGTCGGTCAGGCCGTCGTCGCCGAGGCCAAGGGCGCGGATCAGCGCCCTGTGCACGATCAGGTCGGCATAGCGTCGGATCGGGCTGGTGAAGTGGGCGTACTTGGCCAGGTTCAGCCCGAAGTGGCCGATGTTGTCGCTGTTGTAGTGGGCCTGCATCTGGGTGCGCAGGACCACCTCATTGACGATCGGCGCGTGCGGCCCCTCGCGGGTCTCGGCCAGCAGCTTGTTGAAGCGGTCGGTGCGCGGCGCCTCGCCCTTGTTCCACGGGATGCCGAGAGTCTCCAGGAATTCCCCCAGCGACTGCATCTTCTCCATCGAGGGGGTGTCATGCACGCGGTAGATCAGCGGCGTCTTTTTCTGCTCTAGCGTCTCGGCGGCGCAGACGTTGGCCTGCACCATCATCTCCTCGATCAGCTGGTGGGCCTCCAGGCTGCGGCGCCGTTCGATGGAGACGATCTCGCCTTCGGGATTGAAGCGGATACGCCGCTCGTCGCTCTCGATGGCCAGGGGCGAGCGCGCCCGGCGGCCGCCCAGCATGACGCGGTAGGCCTCCCACAGCGGCTTGATGATGCTATCGACCAGCGGCCCGGTCTGGTCGTCCGGCCGGCCTTCGCTGGCTTCCTGCGCCTGCTCGTAGGAGAGCTTGGCGGCAGAGCGCATCAGGCCGCGCACGAAGCGGTGGCTGCGTTTGCGGCCATCGGCCCCGAACACCATGCGCACGGCCATGCAGGCCCGGTTCTCAGCCTCTCGCAGGGAGCACAGCCCCGCCGACAGCCGCTCGGGCAGCATGGGCTCCACCCGATCGGGGAAGTAGACGCTGTTGGCCTTTTCCCGCGCCGTGACGTCCAGGGACGAGCCGGGGCGCACATAGGCGGCCACATCGGCGATGGCGACCCAGACGATCCAGCCGCCCTGGTTTCCGGCCTCGGTGTCGGGCTCGGCATAGACCGCGTCGTCGTGGTCACGGGCGTCCGGCGGGTCGATGGTGATCAGGGGGACCTGGCGCAGGTCCTCGCGGCCGCTCAGGGTCGGCGGCTGGGCGGCCTCGGCCTCGGCCTCCCCGGCCGCCGGGAAGCCGGTGGGGATGCCGTGCGAATGGATGGCGATCAGCGAGGCGGCGCGCGGCTGGTCCTCGCGCCCGACCACCTCCAGGAGCTTGCCGCGCTTGGGCCCGTAGCGGTTCTCGGCCTGGCCGACCTGGGCCAGCACCAGGTCCCCGTCGCGCAGGGTCTCGCCCTCG
This sequence comes from Caulobacter sp., assembly GCA_046595895.1. Lineage (GTDB taxonomy): Bacteria > Pseudomonadota > Alphaproteobacteria > Caulobacterales > Caulobacteraceae > Caulobacter. Next base: position 6,544 of record JBKJSF010000138.1, read on the forward strand.
AACGCGGGCAGGATCAGGGTCTCCTTGGTGCGGCGATCGACGGGCTCGACGCG
>JBKJSF010000093.1:0-6219 GCA_046595895.1 Caulobacter sp.
CGGTCAGCGAGCCGGAGCCGTTGTCTTCGTTCAGCTTGGCGGCCCGTTCCAGCAGGCGGCTGTGCAGGTAGAAGACGTCGCCCGGGTAGGCTTCGCGGCCCGGCGGGCGGCGCAGCAGCAGGGACATCTGGCGGTAGGCCACGGCCTGCTTGGACAGATCGTCATAGATGATCAGGCCGTGCATGCCGTTGTCGCGGAAATACTCGCCCATGGCGCAGCCCGAGAAGGGGGCCAGGAACTGCAGCGGGGCCGGCTCGGAGGCAGTGGCGGCGACGACGATGGTGTATTCCATCGCCCCAGCTTCCTCGAGCGTCTTGACGATCTGGGCGACCGTCGAGCGCTTCTGACCGATGGCGAAGTAGATGCAGAAGAGCTTGGCGCTCTCGTCATCCCCGGCGTTGGCGGCCTTCTGGTTGAGGATGGCGTCGATGGCGATGGCGGTCTTGCCGGTCTGACGGTCACCGATGATCAGTTCGCGCTGGCCGCGGCCGATCGGGATCAGGGCGTCGATGGCCTTCAGGCCGGTCTGCACGGGCTCGTGCACCGACTTGCGGGGGATGATGCCCGGCGCCTTGACGTCGACGCGGCGACGCTCGGAGCCGACGATCGGGCCCTTGCCGTCGATCGGCTCGCCCAGCGGGTTGACGACGCGGCCCAGCAGGCCCTTGCCGACCGGCACGTCGACGATCTCGCCGAGGCGGCGGACTTCGTGGCCTTCCTTGATGTGGCTGTCGTTGCCGAAGATCACGATCCCGACGTTGTCGCGTTCCAGGTTCAGGGCCATGCCCTTCACGCCGGCGGCGGGAAACTCGACCATTTCGCCGGCCTGGACATTGTCCAGGCCATAGACGCGGGCGATGCCGTCACCGACGGACAGAACCGAGCCGACGTCGGAGACGTCGGCTTCCTCGCCGAACCCGGCGATCTGCGACTTGAGGATGGCCGAAATCTCGGCGGCGCGGATGTCCATAACGTTACGCTCTCTTCAGGGCGAATTTCAGGGAGTCGAGCTTCGACTTCAGCGAAGCGTCGAACAGACGGGAACCCACGCGAACCTTGAGTCCGCCAAGCAGGGCGGGGTCCACGCGGGTGGTGATTTCCGGCTCCTTGCCCAACGACTGGCGAAGCGCCGCGGCGATCCCCTTGGTCTGGTCGGGCGTGAGCGGAAGGGCGGAGACGACCTCGGCGGTGACCGCGCCGCGATGGGCGGCGGCCAGGGCGCGGAAGCCGGCGATGACAGCGGTCAGGTCGCGGGCCCGGCCGTTGGCGGCCAGCAGGCCGAGGAATTTGGCGGTCAGCATATGGACCCCGGACTTGGCGGCGACCGCCACCAGGCCTTTGCCCTTTTCCTCGGCGCTGAAGGCCGGCGATTCGACCAGGCGCTTGAGGTCTTTACTCTCGGCGAGCGCGCGGAAAAGGGTCTCCATGTCGGCCTCGATGGCCTTCAGGGCGTTGTTATCCATGGCCAGGTCGAACAGGGCCCGGGCGTATCGATCGCCCACATCGTTGGTCTTGCTGTCGTCCGCCAATTTGGTCCGTCCGGTGCGTTCTGTCCGTCGCCAGCGGGGCTGCCCCCACCACGATCCTAAAGGCTTGAAAGCGCTTGAGAAAAGCACATGGGCGAGGGGGTCGTTATGAACCGCCTGCCCGAAGCCGCGCGCCTGATAGCACGGGGTGTTGTGCACCGCAACGTCGCGGGGAAATAAGGTGGGAACCGAGGGGATTCCTTCTCCCGACAAGCGGGGAGAAGGGCGCCTACGCGCTGACCACCCGAAAAATCCCCTGTCCGCCGCCGGCCACCCGCCCGTCGGGCCAGGTTGCCCGGGCGCTGACGAAGACCAGGCTCTTGGTGGAGCGGTCGATCTCCGTCGTCACCGACAGATCGCCCTCCCCGGCCGCGCCGTAATCAACGGCCAGCGACACCGGCAGCACCGGCCGGTCCGAACCGGCGGCGGCGGTCAGGGCGTCTTCAAGCGTGGTAGCGAGGCGGGTCGTGGTCATGAGGCGCTGTCCTAATGGCGCGGCTGCAAAGAGAAAAGGGGCGGCCGGATGAACCAGCCGCCCCTGACCATTCGCAAGGTCGAGTTTGCTCGAGGAAATTGCCCGGCGGGGCACAGTCCCGCCGGGCGGGGTAAACTTCTACTTGTTGGAGGCGACGGCGCGGCTGGTCGAGACGACCGTGCCGCACTTGGCGAGGTCTTCGCTGCCGAGCGAGCCGAAGGAGACGACTTCGCCGACTTCCTTGCTCAAGGCCTTGCAGCCTTTGGCGCTGTCGGTGCGGGCGGGGGCGGCCGCTGCGACGCAAACGCTGCCTTCGCAGTTGAACACGGCGCCGCCGGCGACGACCTTGGTCTTGGCGGCCACGGGGGTCTTCAGCGAGACAACGATCTTGCCGTCACCGGCGAACGACGTACCGGCGAAGGCGAGCGACAGGGCGGCGGCAGCCGCGAGGACTTGAATTTTCATCTGGGTGCCCTCCAGGGCGCTTAAGGTGAGGAAACGCTACGCTTGGATCGAGATTACTTGTCGCCTCGAACTCGCCGCTGGTCTGCCACCCGGTATCCCCACCGAGCGGCGCGACGTGAACTAAGCACTGCTTAGATATCAACGATAACCTAGACGGCTGCAAGCGATTTTTTGGCCGACCCGCAAAATCTTTTGTCTGGCCCCTTACGCCGGGTCACGGTTGCCGCGCGGGTCAACCGGCGCATAGTGCCGACCAAGAATAATGACATCGGGACGACGGCCATGGATTTCAACCTCCCCCAACACCTCGTCGATTATCTCGCTGAACTGGACCGGTTCATCGTCGAGAAAATCGATCCGATCCAGGCGCGGGACGACAACGAGCGCTTCTTCGACCACCGCCGCGAACACGCCCGCACCGACTGGGACAACAACGGTCTACCGCGCAAGGAGTGGGAAGAGTTGCTGGCCGAATGCCGCAGGGCTGCCGACGAGGCCGGGCACCTGCGTTATGCCTGGCCGAAGGACATGGGCGGCAAGGCCGGGACCAACCTCGACATGGCGGTGATCCGCGAGCACCTGGCGGCCAAGGGCCTCGGCCTGTTTAACGACCTGCAGACCGAACATAGCATCGTCGGCAACAACCCCTTCATCCTGATGTTCAAGGAGTTCGCCACACCCGAGCAGGTCGCCCGCGACGGCGAGAAGGTGCTGAACGGCACGATGCGCACGGCCTTTGGCCTGACCGAACCCAACCACGGCTCCGACGCCACCTTCATGGAGTCCACGGGGACGCCGGAAGAGAAGGACGGCAAGCCCGGCTGGCGCATCAAGGGCGAAAAGATGTGGACCACCGGCATGCATGTGGTCAGCCACGTCATGGTCTTCGCCCGCACCTCGGGGAAGGACGGCGACGCCACCGGCATCACCTGCTTCATCGTCCCCCGCGATCTGATCAAGATCGAGGAGTGGATGTGGACCTTCAACATGCCCACCGACCATCCGCGCATCTCCTTCGACTGCTGGATCCCCGAGGACAGCTACTGGGGCCAGATCGGCAAGGGCCTGGGGCTCGGCCAGTCCTTCGTCCACCAGAACCGCATCCGTCAGGCGGCCTCGTCGCTGGGCGCCGCCGTCTATTGCATAGAAGAAAGTGTGAAGTACGCCCGCCAGCGCAAGCCGTTCGGCAAGCCGCTCTCCGATAACCAGGCCATCCAGTTCCCCCTCGTCGAGCTGGCCACCCAGTGCGAGATGCTGCGGCTCCTTATCCGAAAGACCGCCTGGGACATGGACCACATGGAGCACAAGCAGATCGAGAAGGAGCTCTCCGACAAGGTCTCGATGTGCAACTACTGGGGCAACCGCCTGTGCTGCGAGGCCGCCGACCGGGCCATGCAGGTGCACGGCGGCATGGGCTACAGCCGCCACAAGGCCTTCGAACACATCTACCGCCACCACCGCCGCTACCGGATCACCGAGGGCTCGGAAGAGATCCAGATCCGCAAGGTCGCGGCCTTCCTGTTCGGCTACCTGGGACCGCGGCGGAAGCAGTTCGCGGAGCAAGCGGCCGGCGGCGGGGAGTATGTGCAACCGGTTCCGGCCCGGAACTGAGCCACAAGGCGTCCCTTCTCCCGCTTGCCGGGCTCGGTCCGTGGATGGCCACGGGCGGCGCCCCTACCCCGTTCCTTCTCCCGCTTGTCGGGAGAAGGTGGCCCCCGAAGGGGGTCGGATGAGGCGGCGCCGGTGTCTGAAGGTTGCCGGCCGGCCGCCACGCAGATGGTGGCGAGGACTGACTGGAGCTGTTGGGAAATCTGCTGATTGGTGAAGCGGAGGACCCGGTAATCGGCGATGCGAAGGCGGATGTCCCGCTCGCGGTCGTAGGCGCTGTCATCGTGGGTTGGGCCGTCGGCCTCGACGATGAGCCGGGCCTCGACGCAGAGGAAGTCGGCGATGTAGCCGGCGATGGGAACCTGGCGGCGGAATTTCAGGTCCGCGAGTTGGCGGTTGCGCAGGTGTTTCCACAGGCGGGCCTCGTTGGAGGTCGGGGCGCCGCGCATGGCTTTTGCTCGGATCCGGTTGCGCATCGTGAACATATAGAGAACGTTGATTGATGAAAGGCAGGGCGTCAAGAGCCGGTGCTGCCCTCATCCGACCCCTTCGGGGCCACCTTCTCCCGACGAGCGGGAGAAGGGCGCGTCGCGCAAAAGAAAAGGGCGGGACCTTTCGATCCCGCCCTTCCCTTAACTCTCGACTGAGTTCGTGGACTAGAAGTCCATGTCGCCCATGCCGCCCATGCCGCCGCCGGGCATGCCGCCACCGCCGCCGCCGCCCTTCTTGGGGGCTTCGACGATGGCCGCTTCGGTGGTGATCATCAGGCCGGCGATGGAAGCCGCGTCCTGCAGAGCGGTGCGCACGACCTTGGCCGGGTCGATGACGCCGGCCTGGACCATGTCGACATACTCTTCGGTCTGGGCGTTGAAGCCGAAGGTGGCAGACTCGCTGTCCAGAACCTTGCCGACCACGATCGAACCTTCGACGCCGGCATTTTCCGAGATCTGACGGATCGGAGCCTGCAGGGCGCGACGGACGATGGCGATGCCGGCCGTCTGGTCGGGGTTGTCGCCGGTCATGCCCTCGAGGATCTTCGAGGCCTTCAGCAGGGCGACGCCGCCGCCGGGGACGATGCCTTCTTCGACGGCCGCGCGGGTCGCGTTGAGGGCGTCGTCGACGCGGTCCTTCTTTTCCTTAACTTCCACCTCGGTCGAACCACCGACGCGGATCACGGCGACGCCGCCGGCCAGCTTGGCCAGACGTTCCTGCAGCTTTTCCTTGTCGTAATCGGAGGTGGTGTCTTCGATCTGGCGCTTGATCTGGCTGATACGGCCTTCGATCGCGTCCTTGGCGCCGATGCCGTCGACGATGGTGGTGTCGTCCTTGGTGATCGAGACCTTCTTGGCCTTGCCCAGATCCTCGAGCTTGATGTTCTCGAGCTTGATGCTCGAGGACATCGCCATCCTGACCGGCGGTGAGCTGATCAGCGAAGACCTCGGCATCAAGCTCGAAAACGTCGGCCTGGAAATGCTGGGCAAGGCCAAGAAGGTCACCATCACCAAGGACGACACCACCATCGTCGACGGCGTCGGCGCCAAGGACGCGATCGAAGGCCGTATCAGCCAGATCAAGCGCCAGATCGAAGACACCACCAGCGACTACGACAAGGAAAAGCTGCAGGAACGTCTGGCCAAGCTGGCCGGCGGCGTCGCCGTGATCCGCGTCGGCGGCTCGACGGAAGTCGAAGTGAAGGAAAAGAAGGACCGCGTCGACGACGCCCTCAACGCGACCCGCGCGGCCGTGGAAGAAGGCATCGTCCCCGGCGGCGGCGTCGCCCTGCTGAAGGCCTCCAAGGTCCTCGAAGGCATGACCGGCGACAACGCCGATCAGACCGCGGGCATCGCCATCGTCCGCCGCGCCCTGCAGGCCCCGATCCGTCAGATCGCCGAAAACGCCGGCGTTGAAGGCTCGATCGTCGTCGGCAAGGTGCTGGACAGCAAGGACGCTTCCTTCGGCTTCAACGCCCAGACGGAAGAGTACGGCGACCTGGTCAAGATGGGCGTCATCGACCCGGCCAAGGTCGTGCGCACCGCCCTGCAGGACGCGGCCTCGGTCTCCGGCCTGCTGGGCGAGCACGAATACGATGTTGCCGGTGCCGCCACCGGCGTTGTTGAGGCTTCCGACCTGTTGGGCCCGGACCGC
>JBKJSF010000114.1:0-5135 GCA_046595895.1 Caulobacter sp.
TGACCCCCGTGAAGACGGCCAAGGCCTGATCGTGGATCGCCTCGCTTCCGGCTGGTTCCGCCTTGAAGGCCCCGAAGGCGAGATCGAGATGACGGCGCATGAAGCCCGTCAGGTCGCCCTCACCATCCTGAAGGCGGTGGGGCAATGAGCGGCTCCTACATCGAATACGACGACCTCACCCAGGCCCTGGCCGCCTACCAAGCCGCTCCCCATCCGGTTGAAGGCTGGCAGCGCCGCTTTGGCCGTGTGGCCCTCGCTGCTCACCGCTGCGGAAAGCCCGGCGGCGTCCCGACCCTGCCATGGGCGGAAAGGCGAGTGGCCACCTACCAGAACCCGGTGTCGTTCGCCGTTTCCCCCGCCTTCGGGCTCGTATCCCAACGGCGGGAAATGCTCGCCAAGATCAGGAGCTAACCCATGAACAAGGATCGCCGCGCCGCGCTCGAGCGTGCCAAGCAGCTTGTCGCCGAGGCGCAAGCCATCATCGAAGAGGCCGCCTCCGATGAGCGCGACTACTTCGACAACATGCCCGAGAGCCTTCAGGGCAGCGAGAAGGGTGAGCAGGCCAATGCCGCCGCCGACGCGCTGGACGAGGCCTTGGACGCTCTGTCCAGCATCGACGACCTGATCGATCAGGTCGTCCAGTGACCCCTTCCAACCCCCTCGCCAAGATCAGGAGCTAACTCGTGAAAATCCGCCTCTACAAAGCCGACCGCGAAGTCATCGCCGCCGACCTCACCGCCCACAAGTTCGACCCCATCGAAGCCGCGCTGGCGGCACAAGAATACCTCCTCGCCGATGAGGTCTACAAGCGCGCCTACAGCGAGGCCGACCGCCGCTGGATCGACAATTCCCCCAAGGGCGCCCTGCCAACCAAGGGCCGCCTCAAAGTCAACGCCGCCGGTTGCCGCCACGTCCTCAGGTTCGGTGCAAACCCAGATGCGCCGCGCGCCATCTTCGAAAAGCACGAGTACAGCTACACTCTCTCTTTGGAGGCCGGCGACGACTTGGGCGAACGCATCAACGCCCACGCCATGGCCTGCAAGGAGGCCACAACCGAGCGCGACACCACCCTGCATCAGGTCGAAGCCACGCTGGCGAAATTCAGCACCTTCGACGCCCTGCTGGACGCGTGGCCCGAGGCCGAAACCTTCATCAAGGCCCGCATGACCAACCGCCCCGGCTTGGTCTCTGTCCCGGCGGTCATCCTCACCGACCTAACCGCCAAGCTGGACCTGCCGCCGGAAGATCAGGCCGCCGCATGACACCCCGCGCAACAGCAGAGGCCATCGAGCAATTCGGCGACGACCTGGCCATGCTCATCCGTGGCCTGGAAGCCGCCTGCCGGTTGATGCCGACCGACACGGTTGGCCTGATCAACGCCATCCCCCACCAGGACTGTCTGGACGACATCGCCGAGGGCTTCCGCACCTTGGGCGACCGGCTTTCCCGCGAGTGCGACCGTGCCGAAGAGGCCGACGACAGCCGCCGCGACAACCCGCTTGAACCCGACTTTCGGAGGCTCGCATGACCGAACACCCCTCCATCAACTGGCCCCCCGTCCCCTTCCGTGGGGTGGTGTGGTGCGACGTTCGGAACCACTGGCTGAAAGACCTGTTCACCGCTGCTTTCGTCGGAGGGTTCAGCGTTGGCCTTGTCGCCGGGCTGGTGTTCTTCGGGATGAGGGCGGTGCTGTGAACCCTCTGGACGCCAAGCGCGAGGCCCAGGCCGCGAAGGCTCTGCGGGAAAGCGTGTCTGCCCTGGACGGCGACGACACCCTTCTGGCGGACATGATCGAGGGCGAAACGGGCCTCTTCGAAATCATCGACCGGCTGCTTGATCGGATCTCCGAAAACGCCGCCATGGTCGAGGGAACGGTAGCACAAGAGGGCCGCCTTTACGAGCGCAAGACGCGCTTTCAGAAGCGCATCGCCGACGACCGGGCCTTGATCGAGCAGGCGATGATGATCGCCGACCTGCCGAAGATCGAGCGCCCGACCGCGACCCTCTCGCTCGCCAAGCGCCAGCCCCAGGCCGTCATCGAAACCGAGAGCGATATCCCTGCCGAGTTCTGGAAGGCCCCGGCCCCGGTCCTCGACAAGAAGGCCCTCATCGCCGCCCTAAAGGACGGCCCTGTCCCCGGCGCTTCGCTGTCGAACGCCGCTCCATCCCTCACGATAAGGAACGCCTGATATGGGCTCTGTCGCCACCCTTCCCGTTGCCGGTGTCTTCACCGGCTCGCAGCTCGCCTTGATCCGCCGCACCGTGGCGAACGACTGCAACGACAGCGAGTTCGACCTCTTCGTGACGGTCGCCCGCAACGCCGGGCTTGACCCCTTCCGCAAGCAGATCAGCGCGCTCGTCTTCAATAAGGCCAAGGCCGACAAGCGCCGGATGGCTATCGTCACCACCATCGACGGCCTGCGGGTCATCGCCAGCCGCAGCGGGCGCTACCGCCCCGATGAGGAAGAGGCCCGCTACGAGTACGACCCCGAGCTGAAAGGCCCGACCAATCCGCTTGGCCTGGTCAAGGCCTCCGTCAAAATCTGGATTGCCGACACGGCGCGCGAGGGCGGCTGGCGTCCGGTCATGGGCGTGGCCTACTGGGATGAGTTCGCGCCCATCTCGGACGAGTGGGGCGAAGACCCCGAAACCGGCCGCCGCCGCCCCACCGGCAAGAAGACCCTCGACACCGGGGGCAACTGGTCTCGTATGCCCCGCGTGATGCTCGCCAAGTGCGCTGAGGCCCAGGCCCTTCGCAAGGCGTTCCCGGAAGACCTGTCGGCCCTCTACGCTCCCGAAGAGCTGGATCAGGCGCAAGCCTCCGACCTATCGCCGTCAGAGGTTCTCAGCGCCGCCCAGACCGAGGACCGCCTGTCCCGCATCGGCACCGGCGTCACCTTCCAACTTACCCCGAACGGCCCGTTGGAACCCATCGCGCTCGGCCAGATCGCCGACCGGGTTCTGGCGACGGCCCGCGACTTCACCACCTACGCGCAAATCCAGTGGTTCGACAGCGCCAACACCTACCCGCTGCGGGAGTTCTGGGCGCGCGCGCCGGGGGACGCCTTGGCGGTCAAGAAGGAGTTGGAGGCCATCCGCGCCCGCCTCCTGTCCGAGGCGCAAGACCCCGCGTGACCCATGTCCGACACCCAAGCCGCAAGGGCGCTGTTCCTGGCCGTCAAAGCTGCATGGCCGGGGATGACGTGGCGCATAACCCAATCCGCAGCGAAGGACCCCGGTTGCCTAACAAGCACCGGGGGATCGCCCGATGACCGACCGCCGCACCCTCAAGCTGACCCGCTGGAACCGAGACCTGGCTGTCAAAGGCGTGAAGGCCGCGCCTGACGGATGGCTTCTCGAGCTGAAGGAGCCGACGCGCTCGAGCGAGCAGAACGCCGCGCTCTGGTCACTCCTGTCTCAAGTCCAGAAGCAGCGCCCTACCCACAACGGCGTCAAGATGACCGCCGACCTGTGGAAGGCCGTCTTCATGCAGGCGTGGGGCGCGGAAGTAGTCTTCCTCCCGGCCCTCGAAGGCGACGGCATGTTCCCCGCCGGCCACCGGTCCTCGCACCTGACTGTCAGCCAGATGAGCGAGTTGATCACCGTGATCCTCGCTTGGACCGCCCGTGAAGGGCTGGTCATCACCCACTTTGACGAGGCCGGCCAATGCGCTGCTTGATCGCCTGCGAGTATTCCGGCGTGGTCCGCCGCGCCTTCGATGCGGCCGGCCACGACGCATGGTCCTGCGATCTGCTCCCCGCAGAAGACGGGAGCAACCGTCACATCGTCGGAGACGCCCGCGATCTGTTGGGCGACGGGTGGGACTTGCTCATGGTCGCTCACCCGCCATGCACCAGGCTCTGCAATAGCGGCGTACGCTGGCTCACCACGCCGCCGCCGGGCCGCACCCTTGAGGCCATGTGGTCCGATCTGGACGAGGGCGCCGCGCTGTTCTCCGACTTCTGGAACGCGCCCATAGACCGCATCTGTGTCGAGAACCCGGTCATGCACCGGCACGCCAAGGCCCGCATCGTCAACTACGCCGAGCCGGCGCAATCGGTTCAGCCATGGCAGTTCGGGCACGGGGAAACCAAGCGGACGTGCTTCTGGCTCAAGGGCCTGCCGCCGCTGGTCCCGACCGACATTGTACCCGGCCGTGAAGCCCGCGTGCATCGGATGCCGCCCGGCGCCCTGCGCTGGAAAGAGCGGTCCAGGTTCTTCCCCGGCATTGCCGCCGCGATGGCCGCTCAATGGACCGGCGACGTTTATCAGGAGCAAGCAGCATGACTGAAGCAAAGAGCGAGAGCCTGGCGACGTATGACGCGGGCCTGCTGAGCGACTACGGCGGCGGTGACGTGTCGTGGTGGCAAGACTACATCCGCGCCGAACTGGCCCGCGCTCACGAGTTCTACGAAAGCCAGGCCCTCGCCTCCCCTGAACATAACGGGGGTGGATGATGGGTCGCCAATACCCCGACCGCACGCCCCTGCCGCCCGGCTACACCGTCGAATGGTGGGAGGAAACCGAGCAGCATCACTGGGTCGGCCCTGACGTGAACGACTACAGCGACGGCCATGTGAACCATTGGGCCTGCTGGCGGGGTGCATGGGCTCACTACCGAGCTGCCCAAACCACCGAGGTAAAGCCATGACCCCGCACAAGGATGAAGAACTGATCGGGCTGTTGGAGGAGGCTTGCATTTTCACACGCGACGAGGACATCGCGGCGAGCCCCACCGACACCCTGCTCCGACAAGCCGCATCCCGTATCAAGGCCCTGGTGGACGCCGAGGATGCGCTTCACGAAGGCCTGCGGGAACGTGGGATGCGGTTGGAAAGCACAGCGCCCGGCCAAGACGCCCTCAACGCGATCTCCGAATGGAAGGCTATCGCTGACCGCCTCTCTACCCGCGTGGGCGACCTTGAGGGGGCGTTGGGCGAAATCGTAGACGCCGCCGAGATGGTCAGGTTTGCGCACTCCACGACCCCCGGCGGTGCCTCGCATCTGAACCGCATCATCAGTACCGCCCGCTCCCTTCTCTCCGATACGGGGAAGGTGAAAACAGATGTCTAGTTCAGCCCGGGATCAGTCCCCTCCCGCCAATGCGGCGTCTCGTCCCTTCGGGACCACGCTGG
>JBKJSF010000152.1:0-10789 GCA_046595895.1 Caulobacter sp.
GCTTCATACGATCAATGCCGAGATGGGCTCGAAGAATGAACTCCTGACCACGCTGAACAGCGACCTGGTCAACCTGCTCGACAGCACGGAAATCGCGACGATTTTTCTCGACGATCAGCTCCTGATCAAGAGCTTCACACCCGGCATCACCGACATTTTCCCGCTGCGGGAGAGCGACGTGGGCCGGCCGATCACCGAGATCGTCACCCTGCTCAGTTACGCAGACCTCAAACGCGACGTCCGCACCGTGATCCGCAAGCTCACCGTGATCGAACAGCAGGTGTCTCTGGTCGGGGCAGGCATGACCTTTATCATGCGTATCCGTCCCTACCGCCGGGTCGACAACGTCATCGATGGTGTCGTGATCACTTTCATCGACATCACCGAGCGTGAAGGTGCCCAAGCCGCGTTGCGAGGCGCTCAGGACGATCTGCGTCTGCTGATCGATTCGACCGCCGACGCCATCTTCTGCGTCGATCGTGAGGGCCTGCCGACGCTCTGTAACGCTGCGTTTATGCGGATGCTTGGCTTCGAGCGCGAGGAGGAGGTGATCGGCAAGGACCTCCACGCCATGATCCATCCCTCACGTGCTGACGGTTCGCCCTATCCGAGGGACAAGTCTCGGATTCTCCGGGCGGCCAAGTCCGGGGAGCCGGCCCATGTGGAAGGCGAAGTCTTCTGCCGGCGCGACGGCACGGGCTTCCCGGTCGAGTACTGGCTCCGTCCGATGCTGCGCGACGGCAAACTTCAGGGGGCGGTCTGCACCTTCGTTGACGTCACCGAACGACGACACGCCGAGGAGCAACAGGCGCTGCTGCTGCGGGAACTCGACCACCGGATGAAAAATCTGTTCGCCGTCACTGCCGGTGTGGTGGCCCTGTCTGCGCGCTCGGCGCTGACGCCACAGGACATGGCCAGGACGATCCGGGGCCGGCTTGATGCGCTGGCAAGCGCTCACCTTCTGATCCGGCCGGGATCGTCAGGTGCCGACCCCGCTGTCCAGGGAACGACCCTGGAGAAACTCGTCCGGACGATCGTCGCGCCCTATGCAGATCTAGACCGCGCCGAAGACGGCGGCCGGGCGGAGATTGAGGGGCCTGACGTCCCGATCAGCGGAGATGCGGCCACGAGCTTTGCCCTGGTGCTGCATGAACTGGCCACCAACGCCGCGAAGTATGGAGCGCTATCGACCGACGGCGGCCATATCCGCATCTCCTGGACCGTCGCCAAGGGCCAGCTCGATCTGATCTGGGAAGAGCATGGCGGGCCGCTGATCGAGACGGCCCCGGAGCGTGAGGGGTTCGGAACTCTGCTCGCTCGTCGAAGCGCCGGAGGCAACCTCGACGGGACTATAGCGTTCAATTGGAATCGCGAAGGCTTACTTGTCCATATGACCGCGTCGCAAGCGCGACTAGCCGTCTGAAGCGCCGATGCGGAGACCGTCTTGGAAGTGCATTTTTTGCCTGATCATGCCGCGGTCTTCGTGGCGGAAGACGAGCCATTCATAGCCTTTGACCTGGCCACGACGATCGAGGATGCGGGCGGTCTGGTTGTGGGGCCGGCCGCGACGGTGAAGGAGGCCCTCGCGCTCCTTGAGAACTGTCCCGTGGACGCGGCGATCCTTGATGTGAACCTGGGCGACCGGGACATCTGCCCGGTCGCGGAGTTGCTGTTGAGCCGTGGCGTGCCGGTCATTTTTCACACCGGTCTGGGTGTGCCTGAAGAACTCAGTGCGAGATTTCCAGACCTGATCGTCCATCTGAAACCCTTGGTGCCTGAACAACTGATCCGGCAACTGGCTGCGTTGATCGATATCCGGGAGCCGAAATCGTTCCAGCAAGAGGTTGCGCCGCGACCGGTTTGATGAGTCCATAAAACCCTGAAAGGCTCCAGGATCGTGTCCATGACCGACACCTTGAGCCTCAGGATCCGGCTGATGGCCGGCAGGTCGATCGCGATTGGACCCGGCAAAGCCGACCTGCTGCCCCCGGCCAGGATTGTCCGGAACGGGTCGAGGGCTGACGTTAGGCTTACCCGCGATCTCGGTACGATCTTAGCCTTACAATATCGCAAGTCCGTTATATAATATAGTCGTTACATAACGGATGCCTGCCTTGACCGCCCTCGATCAGTCCTTCGCCGCCCTGGCCGACCCCACTCGCCGCGCCATCATCACGCGGCTGGCGGCGGGGGAGGCGACGGTGCAGGACCTCGCCCGCCCGTTTTCCATCAGCCAGCCCGCGATCAGCCGCCACCTGAAGGTGCTTGAGGAGGCGGGACTGATCGAGACCCGTATCGACGGCACGGCCCGCCCCCGCCGCCTCAAACCGGACGCCGTCGAGGCGCTCTGGGACTGGCTCGGCCAATACCGCGCGCTTTGGGAGGCGCAGTTCAAAAGGATGGACGCGGTGCTCGACGGCCTGGCGGACGAGCCGGACCCGGCCTCTTCCGACACCCCCGAAAGGAACCCGTCATGACCCCGACCTCGACCCGACCGTCTCCCTGGACGGCGAAACCGATGTCGTTATCAGTCGCGATTTCACCCACCCCCCGGCCAGTGTCTGGCGGGCGCTGACCGAGCCGGCGCTGCTTGCCCAGTGGGCGGGATCGAACGATTTCATCCGCTGCGAATGGGATGCCCGTCCCGGCGGGACTTTCCATCTGGAATGGAAGGAATTCTATTTCTCGGGGCCGATCCCCGCCGCCGATGCTCCGCGTCACATGGTGCACGTCGAGCATTTCAACGGCGATACGACGGCGAGCCCCACGGTCATCACCGACCTGGCCCCCCACGGGACGGGGACGCGCATGTCCCAGATCAGGCGCTACGCAAACCATGAGCAGCGGGCCGCCGCCGTCGTCGCCGGTTTCAATGACGGTTGGGACGACGTCTACGGCAAGCTTGAAGCGCTGCTGACGGCGGAATAGCGGCCTATCGGTCGTGAGTGGGGATGCTCCTGGCGTTAACCGGCGGAGAAAGCGGACCTTAAGCCCTGATGGTTGAGATGCCCCCATGCGCGGACTGATCGGAATATTCGCCCTCGGCTTCTGGGCGCTGGGTGTCGCCCAGGCCATCGCCTGCACGCCCCGCCCGCAGCGCCAGTATCCAAACCAGCGGGCAGACTACCTCCGCTTCGCCGAGGCGACGGTCAAGGAAGCGTCGTTCGTCGAAGTCGTGGTAGTGCGGAGCGCCCCTTCCGTCACCGCGCCCGAGGCCTGGGACCGATGGTTCAACGTTCTGGGCGCCCCGAGCTTCGCCGACAAGGCGCAGGCGCGCGCGGTCTACAAGGCCAAACGCCACAAGCCCGTCGGCGTCCGATTTCGCCTCACCGTCATTGACCGGCTGAAGGGCCGGGCTCCCGCGACGGTCCTCCTCGATGGCGGTGGGACTGTGCCGCGCCAGGTCCAGCCCCGTGGCGTATCCGAATTCAGATATGTGGTCCGGAAGGGCAAACGACATCCACTGATCTTCCTGCCGCCCGTGGACGAACTCGACCTGCCGGACGCCCTTATCGCCCGGCACAGCTGCATGCCGAGCCAGCTGCGTCTGGCGATAGGCCAGCGGTACCTGATCTTCCGGGGCGGGACGGACGGCTTCTGAAGACCCGAAGCGGCTATGCCCTGGTCGCGCTCGACTCCTCGACAGGCGCCCGAAACTGGCACGACGCCGTCAGACAGGTCGCCGGCGCCAGGCGCTGAAGCCGGGCTTTCCCCACGCCCAGTCAAGCTCGGATGGCTGTCACTCGTTGCCCAGAGCGGACACTTGCGACGACCGTTAAGGGTGGAAAGCGGACGTTCGCCCAACTTGAAGCATACCGCCAGCCCTTCAGGCGAGAGCGGCAGTAATTGCGCTTTCCGGCGCGGTGTGGTCACCTCTCAACACGGGGGAAAGATCATGAAAGCACTTCTCAGCCTCGGGGTCACGGGCGCCCTTCTTTTTGCAACTCCAGCCCTTGCCGAAGTCATCGATCTCAAATGCTCGGTTGTAGCCAAATCCGACGACGGGGACGTCGCGAACTACGTCTGGGTAATTCATGTCGATGGGGTTCAGTCAAATATCGTCTGGACTGCAGATGGCATCGCCAGGAAATTGATAACGCTAACGGTCAGCGACGCCTCGATTTCGTTTTGTCAGGATTATTGTGGTGAAGGAAAGAGCTCCACGGGAGTATACTCTCACTATCCAACCGTGGTTAGCAGGATAGACGGGTCTATTAATGGCCGGTCCCTTTATGTCAGCAAACGTGGTGGCTCGATCGAGACCGTTTTTACTGGGCAATGCCAGAGGTACTCTCCGGAACAACGCAAGTTTTAGGTATCTGGAGACACGTCGGCGGATACCTGGCCCCAACGGGGCCGGCAAGACGACGCTGTTTCGCATGACCACCGGTCAGATGATCGGGTTGATGCGCGACAGGATGCTCGATAACGGCAAGGACCGCCGCCGACCGCGCGGAAGCGCCGTGCACGCCGGGGCCAGAACGGTGCGTGAGCAACTGGGCGAACCGCCAGTCTGGGGTCAGCGGTCTTGGATCGCGCGGCGGGTGACAAACTTCACCAGGCGCCTGCCGCCGACCCGACGGCTGCGCCAAAAGCCCAACTCTTGACGAACGCTGTCATTTGAGATGGCCTTGTTTCACGCATTCTGGCGTCAATGCGATCAATCTCGGGGATCGCCCATTGTCGAGGCAGGAAATGAAGATCGGTTTTGTTGGGGTGGCGGCCGCCTTGTTGGTCAGCTTGATGGCGACCGGGCCAAGCGTGGCGAAGGACAGAAGACACCTCTCGCCCGATGGCCGCACCTGTATCACCTTCACAGGTATAAAATACGACAAGACCACGGACTGGAACAACGCGACGTGGTCGAATGATTGCGACTTCATTATCAGGATCAACTACAGCCGGGTTGATCCCGAAACGGGTCAAACTAAAGAAAATTATACAAATGTGAGAGCGGGCTCGACGGCCAGCGCTATATTGTTCAAATCGACCGAAGTGGAATGGTGGGAACACTTCCCTGACTGACCTTTGATCGGCAGATCGGGGACCGGCAGACCAAGCAAACGCTGGTTGATCCCCAGCGGCGCGTGTCTTGTCCGGTCCAGCGGGGTTGTGTGTCAGCAGCGCCGCGATGCGTTTTGCGAAAACGGCGGATGAGCCGCACCTTCCGCCCACACGCCCCGAAAAATCGCTCTGGTCGGATACAGGGGTGTCCAGTCGCTGGACATCGGCCGGAAGCAGATCGTTGTCTATCGAACCTAGACCGGACCCAGTGAGCTTCGGCTATGGGTGGATATTGTTGAAGAAGTCGCCCCGCCATTCATCGGACCCGAACATGAGCAACGTTCTTGCTCGTCGCTCATCTAACAGGGGGAACTGTTCCGCAATTCAGTTTGTGCGAGGTAAGACCGACCGAGACTTCGGGACGCTCAGCCTTTTTCAACAATATCGGTGGAGAGTGGACGTAGAGAATTGAGGCAAAAAGCATGCCTCAAGAGCACCCCACTGACACCTCAAGCCGCCTGTGATTAAGTGCCGGCTTCGAGAAAGAGGAGGGCGAGGCCGTGAATCCGAACAAAGCGCTGTGGGAGAAGGGGGACTTCACCAGGATTGCCGCCGCGATGCGGGAAAGCGGTCAGGAATTGGTGGAAGGACTAGGCGTAAAGCCGGGACTGGACATCCTCGATCTGGGCTGCGGCGACGGCACGACCGCAGTACCGGCAGCCCAGCGAGGCGCCAACGTCCTGGGAGTGGATATCGCCGAGAACCTGGTGGCTGCCGGCAACGCCCGGGCGGCCGCGGCGGGACTGGGTAACCTTCGGTTCCAGGAGGGCGACGCATCGGACCTCCGGGATCTCGCCGACGAGAGCTTTGACCTTGTGGTGAGTATCTTCGGCGCGATGTTTGCGCCGCGACCATTTGATGTGGCGAAAGAGATGGTGCGAGTCACGCGCAAGGGGGGCCGGATCGTGATGGGGAACTGGATTCCCGGCGATCCAACCCTGATTGCGCAGGTCCTTAAAATAAGCGCTGCCTACACCCCACCGCCGCCCGAGGGGTTCATCAGCCCGGTCACCTGGGGTGTGGAGGATAACGTTCGCGAGCGCTTCGGTGCGGCTGGCGTGCCAGCTGAGAATGTCTCTTGCGAGCGCGCGACCTATGTGTTCCGCAGTTCTGGGCCGCCGCGCGAGTTGCTCCAGACCCTCAAGCAATATTACGGCCCGACGATGACTGCGTTTGAGGCGGCCTCGAAGGATGGCAAAGCTGAGCAGCTTGAAACCGAGCTGACGAAGCTGTTCGAAGAGTCCAATCGCGCTGGCGAGGATAGCACCGAAATACCCGCCACTTTCCTCCGGGTGGTTGCTACAAAGAAGTAGATAACCTCTGCAGGTGGGTCGAAAGTGTCCGCTAAGGGTCGTTAGCGGTCTTCCCCGCCCCCTTGAACGCCAACCATCTAGACTTCAGATCAGCCACAGGCCCGACTAGGATCGCGTCCATGACTGGCACCCTGCGTCTGAGGATCCGGCTGATGGCCGGCAGGTCGATCGCTCTTGGGCCCGGCAAAGCCGACCTGCTGTCGGCGATCATGAACAGCGGTTCCATCTCGGCCGCCGCCCGGGAGCTGGGGATGAGCTACAAGCGCGCCTGGTATCTGATCGACACGATGAACCAGTGTTTCGCCGGGCCCGTCGTCGATGCGGCGAAGGGCGGTAATGCGAGGGGCGGGGCGCTGCTTACGCCGCTTGGCCGAGAGGTGCTGGCCCACTACCGGTCCATTGAAGACCATGCGGCCGCCGCCATTGCCGATGACCTCAACCGCCTGGAAGCGCTCCTGGCCGGCAATGACCCCGCCGCCGGGGAATAGCCAAAGCCTCGCGCTTCGATATAGTCGGGCGGCTATATCGGAGGCCTCGTGAAATCCTGCCCAACCCGTCGCGCCGCGATCGCGGGCCTTCTCGCGGCTACGGCGGCCGGTCTGCCGGCTTCGGCTCGGGAGGACGATGCGCCCGTCGTGGCCGCCGCCTCTGATCTCAGCGCCGCCTTGCCGGAGGTCGCCAAGCTCTTCACCCGACAGACCGGCAAGTCGGTGCGGCTGACGTTCGGGTCTTCGGGCGCTTTTACGCAGCAGATTCAGAACGGTGCGCCGTATCAGGTCTTCCTGTCGGCTGACGAAGCCTATGTCCAAACCCTCGCCAAAGCCGGAAAGACCCAGGGCGACGGCGCCCTTTACGCGACAGGCAGGATCGGCCTGTTCATCCCCAGGACGGCGAAGATTTCAGTGGACGCCGACCTGCGTGGCCTCGCCGCGGCTCTGCGCCACGGAAGGGTCGAGCGGTTCGCCATCGCCAATCCCGGGCACGCGCCCTACGGCCGCGCCGCGCGAGAAGCGCTGCAGAGCTATGGACTGTGGGCAACGATCCGGCCCCGCCTGGTGCTCGGGGAGAACGTGTCGCAGGCGACGCAGTTCGCGGTTTCGGGTTCGGCGCAGGGGGGAATCATTCCGCTGTCCCTGGCCCTGACGCCGCCCGTGAAGTCGGCGGGCGCCTTCGTGCTCATCCCCGCCCATCGCCACAAACCCCTGCGCCAGCGGGCCGTGCTGCTGAAGGGCGCCGGCGAGACGGCCGGCGCCTTCTACCTCTTCCTGCAGTCCCCGGCGGGGCGGGCGGTGTTGAAGCGCCATGGCTTCGTGCTCCCCGGTCAGGGAGGCTGAGGCCGTATGGACTGGACGGCCTTCGGTCTCACGCTGAAACTCGCGGCCGGCACATCCCTGCTGCTTGCGCCTCTGGGCCTTTGGCTGGCGCGTGAGCTGGCCTTCCGCCAGTGGCGGGGCAAGGCCATCGTCGAGGGCCTCATCGCGCTTCCGCTCGTGCTTCCGCCCACCGTCCTCGGCTACTACCTCCTGGTCAGCATGGGCGGCAATTCGCCGCTCGGCGTCGCCTGGACCCAGACCTTCGGACACAGCCTGGTTTTCTCTTTCGAAGGGCTGCTCGTCGCCTCCGTCCTCGTCAACATTCCCTTTGCCGTGCAGCCGATGCAGCGCGCCTTCGAGGCCCTGCCGCCCGATGTCCGCGAGGCCGCCTGGGTGAGCGGACTCAATCCCCTGCAGACATTTCTGAGAGTCGAGCTGCCGCTCGCCTGGCCGGGCGTGCTCTCCGCCTTCGCCCTCACCTTCGCCCACACCATGGGTGAGTTTGGCGTGGTTCTGATGGTCGGCGGCTCGATCCCGGGGGAAACCAAAACCGCGTCGCTCGCCATCTACGATCGGGTCCAGGCCTTCGACCACGCGGCGGCGGGGATGATGTCGGTGGCCCTGGTGCTGATCAGCGTCGCCGCCATCGCCATCGTCTATGGCCTCGGCAGCAGGGTCGGGCGCCGTGTCGGATAGCTCGGGCCTCAGTGTCCGTCTTGAACAGGCCGGCCCCATCCCGCTGGCCGTGGCGTTCAGCTGTCCTCCGGGACAGGTGCTCGCCCTGGTGGGGCCATCCGGCGCCGGCAAGTCCACCATCCTTCGCAGCATCGCCGGCCTGTACCGCCCCCGGTCGGGACGGATCACCGCCGACGGCGAGGTCTGGCTCGATACCGAGACCGGGATATTCAGGCCACCGCATCAGCGGCGGGTCGGGCTGGTGTTCCAGTCCTATGCCCTTTTCCCGCACCTGACCGCCGCCGCCAACGTCGCTGCCGCCCTCGGCCACCTGCCCCGAGCGCAACGGTCAGCCGCGGCCGCGGCTCTGCTGGCCAGGGTCCACCTCGATGGTCTGGGGACGCGCAAGCCGTCGGAGCTCTCCGGGGGACAGCAGCAGAGGGTCGCCCTGGCCCGGGCCCTGGCCCGCAATCCCCTGGCGCTGCTGCTGGACGAACCGCTGTCGGCCGTCGACCGCCGGACACGCCGAGCCCTGCAGGCCGAGATTCTCGGCTTGCGGCGCGAGATCAGCATTCCGATCGTCCTGGTCACCCACGATGTCGACGAGGCGACAGCGCTTGCGGACCACCTGGTCGTCATCGATCACGGCCGGATCCTCCAGCAAGGCCCGACGGCGGAGGTCATCGCCAGCCCTGCCTCAGTCCTGGTCCGCGAAATCCTCGATCTGCCGCCCGATGAATATGTCTAGGCATATTTAAAACGCCCCCAAATGGGCCAAATGCGGCGCCGCAAATAAGTAGGTCGGCGCGGGCAGGAACCGGGCTACATTAGGCAACCCTTAGCCAACGCCCCGGGCCCGCAATTTCAATCACTTACAAACAACAACAGCCCTCGACCGCGCGCGATCGGGTTAAACTGTTGTCCGCTTCGATAACAGCCGCCCCGCCAGGCCGCCCCAGTTGCCCCTCGCGCCGACCCCCGGCAGCCGCTAAACCCCAGTTCCCGCAGCAGACGGGCAAGGGCCGGGAGACGCCTGAATGAGTTCCGATACCCTGGATCGCGGCCTGGTCCTCGACGCGGTGCGCGTCACCGAGGCCGCCGCCATCGCCTCCTGGGCCCTGGTCGGGCGCGGCGACGAGATGGCCGCCGACCAGGCCGCCGTCGACGCCATGCGCAATGCCCTGAACGACCTCGATATCGAAGGCGTCATCGTCATCGGCGAGGGCGAGCGGGACGAGGCCCCGATGCTCTACATCGGTGAGAAGGTCGGCAAGGGCGGTCCCCGGGTCGACATCGCCCTGGACCCCCTCGAAGGCACCAGCCTGACCGCCAAAGCACAGGCAAACGCCCTGTCCGTCATGGCCTGGGCCCCGGCCGGGACCCTGCTCAACGCGCCCGACACCTACATGGACAAGATCGCCTGCGGACCGGGCTACCCGGCCGGCATCCTCGATCTCGACAAGAGCCCGGCCGAAAACGTCCAGGCCCTGGCCGCCGCCAAGGGCGTGGGTCCCGATCAGGTCACCGTCTGCGTGCTGGATAGGCCACGCCATGCCGAAATCCTGGCCAGCCTGCGCACGGTCGGCGCGCGGGTCTATCTGATCTCTGACGGCGACGTGGCCGGAGTGATCAACACCGCCGATCCGGAGACCGGCATCGACCTCTACATTGGCCAGGGTGGAGCGCCGGAGGGCGTGCTGGCTTGCGCGGCGCTGAAATGCGTCGGTGGCCAGTTCCAGGGCCGGCTGATGTTCCGCAACGCTGACGAGAAGGCCCGCGCCGGCCGCCTGGGCATCACCGATCTGGACCGCAAGTATGACCTCATCGACATCGTCGGCGCCGACGCCATCTTCGTCGCCACGGGCGTCACCACGGGGGCGTTGCTCGACGGCGTCACCTTCCGCAACGGTTTTGTCCACACCCACTCCCTGGTCATGAACAGCCACAGCCACACCGTGCGCGAAGTGCGGATGAAGCGGGCGCTCTGATGCCCCCTGAAGGAGGGATGGGCGGGTCTGGCCCGGAAGACTTCCTGGGCGTCCGAAAGTCCCTGACCGGCCGCGTCTGGCGCCGTCGCCCGGCCGACGAGGCGATCACCCGCCAGCACCAGCTGCGCCACGGCCTCTCAGAGCCCCTGGCCCGCGCTCTGGCCTCCAGAGGCATCACTGCCGAGGGGGGAGGGGACTTCCTCAATCCCACCCTCAAGGCCCTGTTCCCCGACCCCTCCAGCTTCGCCGACATGGACCGGGCCGCCGAGATCCTGGTCGACGCCGTCGTCAGCGGCCGGCCGTGCGTTGTGTTCGCCGACTACGACGTCGACGGGGCCAGCAGCGCCGCCCAGATCGTCCGCTGGTTCCGGGCCATGGGCCGGGGCCTGCCGGTCTATGTCCCCGACCGCATCCTCGAAGGCTACGGCCCCAGCCC
>JBKJSF010000251.1:0-85856 GCA_046595895.1 Caulobacter sp.
GTTGAGCGCCAGCGGGGTTACCGGCATTTCCAGCTCGCGGTAGAGGGCGGCGATGCCGGGCTTATAGTCGCCGGCGTCGCCCGGCTCCTTGCGGGTGCCTTCGGGGAAGATGAAGAGCTGGCGGTTCTCCAGCATCCGTTCCTTGGAGTCGGCGACCAGTTTGCGCAGGGCTGCCGAATGGCCTTCTCGATCGACGACGATCATCTGCGAGCGCAGGGCCCACCAGCCGAAGAAGGGAACGGAAACCAGCTCCTTTTTCAGCACGAAACAGGCGTCGGGCAGGAAGGCGAAGGCGCCGAAGATGTCGAACATCCGTTGATGCTTGGTAGCGATCAGGGCGGCCCCGGGTGGCAGGTGTTCGCGGCCGCGGACCTCGACCTTGACCCCGCAGACGACGCGCAGCAGCCAGGTGACAGACTTGCCCCACAGGACCATCACCGCCATCAGCGGCTTGCGCGGGCCCAGAAGCAAGGGCGACAGGCCGATCGCCAGGATGGCGGAGTAGACGTAGAACAGGCCCAGGAAGACGAGGGATCGCAGAACGGTCACTTCGCCTTCACTTTCTCCTCCGGCTTGGCCGGGGATTTGGGGGTATCCGCCTTGGCCTCGGGCGCCTTGCGGAAGAGGCCCATGACAGATTCCTGCACCAGCACCGCCAGGTATTTGCAGTATTCCAGGGTCAGGCGGCGGATCTGGGTCTGGTCACGCCACCACCGTCGTCCATCCAAGGCGTCGGTCTTGACCGGATAGGCGATCAGTTTGGCGCCCGGCATCTCGCCGCGCAGCTCCAGCATCGAGCGGGGCATGTGATAGTCGGCGGTGACGACGATGATCTGGTTGAAGCTGTGGGTCCTGGCCCAGGCGGCGATTTCCTGGGCGTTGCCCTTGGTGTCGGCGGCTTCGAAGCCGAGATCGACGCAACACTGGTAGATCGGCTTCCAGGCGCCGGTGACTTCCAGCAGGTCTTCGCGGCTGACCTCGGTGTTGACGCCGCTGACCAGCAGACGGCGGCCCTTGCCCTCTTCGAGCAGACGGACGGCGGCCGTGATGCGCTCGGTCGAGGCGCCGGTCAGCACGGTGACGGCGTCCGACACCGGCGGTTCGGCGGCGGGCGTCAGCTTGTCGATGCGGCCGGCGAAGGCCAGCAGGCCGACGAACCAGACCACGATGAGGATGAGCAGCAGTGAAAGGCGGCGCATGAGGCTGTTCTAGAGGGTTCCGAGGTTCCGTGGGAAGACCGGCGGGCGGGGCAGGTTAACGAAGCGGCCGGCTATTGTAGCATGAAACGACGCCATGCTAGACTTTGCATGCCAAAAACTTAAATAAAAACAATGATTTATCAATACGGATTTGATTGAGGAGCCATTGGGTTTGCGTCTGGTTTTGGCGCCGGTGGCATAGAGGTTTCATCGGGGTCGCATACCGCCCGCGTTCAGCCCAGCTGGCGCAGTATGGCGGCGGCCGCGAGTCGGGCGGCGACAGCAGCGGTGAGGGCGGCCAGCAGGGGGGCGGGGAGGACGGCGAGCAGGTCGATCCAGGCCAGGGGCAGGACTGGGGTCAGGCCCTGACCGCCGCCGGCCAGGCGGGCGAGCGCCGCGACGACGGCGGCGCCGCCGGCCCCGAACAGTCCGGCCATGCCGGCGGCGGTGGCGAAGCGGCTCTGGAACAGGCGGGCGACAAAGCCCGTCTCGGCCCCGGACAGGTGCAGCACCTCGATGACGTCGCGGTGGGCGGCCAGGCCGGCGCGGGTGGCGAAGCCGATGACGGCGGTGGCGGCGGCGATGATCAGCAGGCAGATGGCCAGGGCCGACCAGCGGGCGAAGCCGGCGGCGCGCTGGATGTCCTCGATCCAGACGCTGTGGTCATCGACCTTGGCATTGACGCCGGCGGCCTTCAGGGCGCGGTCGAGGTCGGCGGCCTTGGCGGGGGCCTTGCGGTCAAGCTCGACGGTGACCAGCCGGGGGACGGGCAGGTCGTCGATCAGAGCCTCGCGGCCGAGCCACGGTTCGAGCAGGGCCTCGGCCTTTTCCTTTTCGAGGGCGCGGGCTTCGCTGACCCCTTTGACGCCGGCCAGCACCTCGGCGGCGCGAGCGGCGGCAGCGTCCGGGGTTTCGGCGCCGCGGGGCTGGATGACGACAGTGGCGCTGTCGGAAAGCTGGCTGGTCCAGCCACGGGCGGCGCGGTCGGCGGCCAGGGCCCCGATGGCGGTCAGGCAGGCCAGGAAGCACAGCACGGCGACGACGAAGATCAGCGCCCCGTCGCGGGCATCGCGGCGCGGCAACAGGGGGCCGGGTCGCCAGCGGGTCGGGTCGAACATCGTGTCGCTCATCGCCCGTCGCTCCGGCCGTAGGCGATCAGGCGACCGGCATCCAGATGGAGCACCGGCTGGCCGCTGCGGGCGACGAGATCCTCGTCGTGGGTGGCGATCAGCACGGTTGTTCCCAGGCGGTTGAGCTCGACGAACAGGCGCAGGATGCGGAGGGCGTGGCCCTGGTCGACGTTGCCGGTCGGCTCGTCGGCCAGCAGGATGTCGGGGCGGCCGACGACGGCGCGGGCGATGGCCAGGCGCTGTTTCTCACCGCCGGAGAGGGTGGCGGGCAGGGCGTGCTGGCGAGACTTGAGGCCGACCCAGCTCATCAGTTCGGCGACGTCAGCGCGGTATTTGTCAGGCTTGCCGCCGGCGATGCGCAGGGGCAGGGCGCAGTTGTCGAAGGCGCTGAGGTGTTCGAGAAGGCGGAACTCCTGGAACACCACCCCGATGCGTCGGCGCAGGAAGGGGCGGTCGGCGACGGCGATCTGGTCGATGTCGCGGCCGAACATCTCGATGCGGCCCCTCGACGCACGCTCGGCCATGTAGATGAGTTTCAGCAGGCTCGACTTGCCGGCCCCGGAGGCCCCGGTCAGAAAGTGGAAAGAGCCCGGCGGCAGCTCGAAGTTTATGTCCTTGAGCACCTCGGCCGAGCGGCCATAGCGCATCCCTACGCCGGAAAAGCGCAGGGTCGGCCCATCGGGCAAATCGCTCGTGTAGGCGTTGCGGTCAGTGGACATGGGAGCCGGAATCGGCGACCTCACATAGAGTTGCGGGAGCGGACCGATTCGCCGGCCATGATACTAACCTGCCCAGAGTGCGCTACCCGGTATTTCGTCGGCCATGATCAGGTCGGCGCGACCGGCCGTACTGTCAAGTGCGCGGCGTGCGGCCACCGGTGGACAGCCCACGCGGAACCCGAACTCGACCTGTCGATAAGCGGTGAAGAGGGCGCCATCGCCCGCGAGCCGCCGACCCTCACCCCCGAGCCCGCCGCTCTCGTCGAACTGCCTGGCGAGGAGCTGCCAAAGGTGTTCCGCGCCAAGGCCCGGACCGAGAAGCGGGTGCGCGAGGCGGCGACGACGGGGATTGTCTGGGCCGGCATGACGGCGATGCTGATCGTGCTGGGGTTCGGCGCGGTCGTGATGCGTGATGGCGTGGTGAGGGTGTGGCCCAAGACGGCCTCGGCCTATGCCGCTGTCGGGCTCGATGTGAATGTCCTCGGTCTGGAGATCGAGGATGTGCGGGCAGAGCCTGCGCTGCAGGACGGTCATGCGGCGTTGTCGGTGTCGGGCGTCATCCGCAACATCAAGGGCGAGGCGGTGACCGCCCCGCCGCTGCAGATCAGCCTGATCAACAAGCAGAACAGGCGGGTGATGGCCAAGATCGCCCAGGCGGCCGATCCGGTCATCCCGGCCGGGGAGACCCGGCACTTTGCCGTGGTGCTGCTCGATCCGCCCAAGACGGCGGCCGATATCGAGGTCGGCTTCGTCACCGACAAGGGCGCTGTGGCCGCCAGGCCCAAACCCCGCAAGGCCGCGGCTCCGGACCTGAAAGCGCCGGCCCTGCGCGGCTCGGCCGAGCCCGGACCGGTGCACGCCGAGGAGGCCAAGTCCCTCGACAAGCATGACCCCAACGCGCTGCCGGCGGCGGCTCAGGAAGCCCACTGATGGATGCGCAACCGACGGTGCTGATCTCGGAAGCGGAGATCGCGGCGGCGGTCGAGGCCTTGGCCGACCAGATTGCGCCGCGCATCGACGACGAGACGGTGGCCATCTGCCTGCTGACCGGCGGCATCTGGTTCGCCGCGGACCTGACCCGGGCGCTGGCCCGGCGCGGGCGGCTGGTGCATTTCGATGCGTTGTGGCTATCATCCTACAAGGACGCCCGGGCCTCTTACGGCCGGTGCGAGGTGCGGGCCGACCTGCAGCGGCCGGTGCTGGGTCGCAAGACGCTGATCCTGGATGATGTGTTCGACACGGGGCTGTCACTCAGTGAGGCGGCGCGGCTGACGAAGGATGCGGGGGCGTCAGAGGTGCTGACGGCGGTGTTCGCGCGCAAGCCCTGGCCGGAGAAGCGGGCCCTGGAGCCGGACTTCGTGGCCTGGGAGGCGCCGGGGCGGTTCCTGGTCGGGTATGGGCTGGACGTGGCGGGGACGATGCGTGGGCTGCCGTATATCGGGGCGATGGATTAGGTCAGGTCAGCCAGTTCTCGACGGTAAGGCCGGGGACACGGCGGAACTCGCGTTCGTTGTCGGTTATCAGAATACAGCCGAGCGCCAGGGCGTGCGCGGCGATGAGCATGTCGAAGCCATCGATCAGAGTTCCGGCCGCCTCAAGTTCGCTGCGGACCGTGGCGTAGATCGCATCCGCTGGCGGTCCCATCTTCTCGGTCGGAATGTGGCCGAGCACCCAATCAAGCTGAGCCAGACGAGCCGATGTCGGCCGCCGGACCACGCCGGACCGCAACTCGGCGGCGCAGACGATGCTGGTGCAGACTGCATCGTCATCCAAAAGAAGCACTTTCTGGCCTGCAGGGCTGAGCGGATCACGCATCAACGCCGAAAGGACGTTGGTGTCGAGCAGGTAACGCGCCACTAGAGCTCGACCGGCTCAGGAGGCAGGTCTTCGGGAATCTCGAACCATTCCTCCGGCGGAAGCGGCTTCATCGCCAGCAGCGCTTCGCGGAAGGTCAACTTGCGAGTGACGGGCTCGATGAGAATGGCCTCACCGACCTTACGAAGTGTAACTTCCTCGCCTGGCAATTCCATATCTCGGGGAATGCGCACCGCCTGGCTCCGGCCGTTGATAAACAGCTTGGCGTGGCGGATGTCCGGAACGTCATCAGGCATATGCCGCAGCCTATGCCTGCCACCTTCAATGTCAACAGCAACTGCTGCAACGTCAGGCGTGTCGCGAGGGTCAAGCGACGACAGGCTGACGCATCCGGCCCGGTTGAGGCCGCCGCGAGTGCGCCATGGCCTACGAGACCATCCTGACCGAGCTGGACGCCGGGGTCCTGACCCTGACCCTCAACCGGCCCGAACAGCTGAACGCCTACACCGCCCAGATGGGCATCGACCTGGCTGACGCCTTCGTGGCGGCGGACGTTGACGACGCGGTGCGGGTGATCGTGGTGACCGGGGCGGGGCGGCATTTCTGTGCCGGGGCGGACATGGGCTCGGGGTCGGACAGTTTCGGCGGGGACGGGGACAGGCTGTTCGGCGCACGCAAGGCGCCGGGGCCGAAGGGCGGGTTCGTGGGAGCGATCTTCGCCTGTCGCAAGCCCTCGATCGCGGCGATCAACGGCGCGGCTGTCGGGGTGGGGGTGACCATGACCCTGCCGATGGACATCCGCATCGCCTCGGACAAGGCCAAGTTCGGTTTTGTATTCGCGCGGCGTGGCCTGGCGCCGGAGGCCGGGTCGGCCTGGTTTTTGCCGAGGCTGGTGGGGCTGCCGCAGGCCTTGCGGTGGTGCTACCGGGCCGATGTGTTCGGGGCCGAGGAGGCGCTGCGGGGTGGGTTGGTCAGCGAGGTGGTGGCGCCCGAGGACCTGCTGGCGCGGGCCCGGGAGTTGGCCCGGGACATCGCCGAGGAGACCTCACCGGTGTCGATCGCCATGGTCCGGCAGCTGCTGTGGCGTTCGGCCGGGGAGCCGGATCTGTTCAAGGTGCTGGCCGTGGACGGACCGGCCAACATGGCGATGGGGGCTAGCGCGGATGTGAAGGAGGGGGTCTCGGCCTTCCTCGAGAAGCGCAAGCCGGCCTTCCCGGGCAAGGTGTCGAGCGATATGCCGCCGCAATACCCTTGGTGGGATTGACCTCTGCCGTCATCCCGGCCGTAGCCTGGCGGAGACGGGACCAGGGGCCGACAAAGCTCCGCCCCAGCGGTCCGCTGATGCCCAGCACGGCCCTCCTGGTCCCGGCTCGTCCCTGCGGGCCGTCCGGGATGACGGCAGGGTTGTTTAATCGTCGAACCACGCTTCGGCGACGGCGAGCATCGCAGGGCCTTCCGGCAGGCCGACTTGCAGGCAGCTGAGGCCGGTCGAGACGCGTTCGATGTAGCCCCATTGCCAGATCGGCTCCTCGGCGAGACCGGTGAGCTGCGCCAGGCGGCGGCAGCGGCCGCGGCCGCGCTGAAGCGGATCGCCGGCCAGGAGGTCGGACGACCATTCGCGCATCGGGATGGCGAGGTCGTAGGCCGGTTCGATGATCAGGCCGTCGGGATCGACGAACTTGAAGGCGCCGGGGTTTGCCGGGTCGGCGAGGGTGTTCCAGCCGTGGGCGTCGCCGTGGGCGAGGACGCAGGCGGCCAGGTTGTGAGCGGCGGCGCGGGTTTCGGCGAAGGCCAGGGCCTTGGCGATGACGGCCTTTGGGCAGGGGCGGTCGAGCGCCTCCCAGGTGGTCTGGATGAAGGCGGCGAGGTCGGCGGCCTTTTCGACGCCAGTGGGCAGGTTGTCCGGGATCGGCGCGGTCCAGGCCTGGCGCAGGGTCTGGCAGATGATCTGCATCTGGTCGTCCAGCGGCAAGCCCAGGTCGTCGAGCATGGGACCCAGGCGTTCGAGCAGCATGGCGCGGCTGGCGGGGTCGTGGCGGTGGAGGGCGGCGTAGCCGTGGCCGTCGGCGGCCTGGAAGGTGCGGCGTTCGCGGTCGGTGGGGTCGGCGCCGGGGTAGGGGAGCTTGAGGACGGCGGGGACGCCGGTGTCGAGCGTGACCTCCAGGACCAGGGCTTCGGTGCCGCCGGACATTACCGGGCCGATGGCCAGGGACCAGCCGACGGCGATGTCGGCGACGGTGGTGTCGAGGGCGGCAAGCCAGGCGCGGCCGGCCTCGCCCTGTTGCTCGGCGCGGCGGCGGACGACGTCGGGGAGGTCGATCAAAGCCAGTTGGCCGGGGCCTCGTTGGCCAGCATCTCGTCGTAGGTGGGGCGGCGGCGGATGACCGCGAACTGGTCGCCGTGGACCAGCACCTCGGGGACCAGGGGGCGGCTATTGTACTCCGACGCCATGGCCGCGCCGTAGGCCCCGGCGCTCATGAAGGCCACGAGGTCGCCGCTGTCGAGGCTCGGCATGATCCGGTCGCGGGTGAAGGTGTCGCCGGTTTCGCAGACCGGGCCAACGACGTCGAAGGGTTCCGGCTCGGCGTTGGTGGCGGCGACCGGGCGGATATCGTGGAAAGCGTCGTACATGGCCGGGCGCAGGAGATCGTTCATGGCCGCGTCGAGGACCAGGAACTTGCGGCCTTCCGGGCGCTCGTGGCGGTGCAGGACCTGGGCGACCAGGACGCCGGCGTTGGCGGCGATCATGCGGCCGGGCTCGAAGGCCAGCTGAACGTTCAAGCTCCCGATCACCCGGGCGATCATGGCGGCGTAGTCGGCCGGCGAGGGCGGCTCCGGCATGTTGAAATAGGGCACGCCAAGGCCGCCGCCGAGGTCGAGGCGTTCGACGCTGTGGCCCTCGGCGCGGAGGGTTTCGACGAGGCCGCGCATCTTGCTGAAGGCGGCTTCGAAGGGGGCGAGGTCGCTGATCTGGCTGCCGATGTGGCAGGCGACGCCGAGGGGATTGAGGTGGAGGTGGTCGGCGGCCTTGCGATAGAGGCGGCGGGCCTCGGTGAAGGAGACGCCGAACTTGTTCTCGGCCTTGCCGGTGGCGATCTTGGCGTGGCCGCCGGCCTCGACGTCGGGGTTCACCCGGAAGACGACGGGGGCCCGCAAGGTCAGGCGTTCGGCAATGCTGGCGATCAGGTCGAGTTCGGGTTCGGACTCGACGTTGATCTCGGCGACGCCGGCGCGGAGGGCGAACTCGATCTCGTGAGGGCGTTTGCCGACGCCGCTGAAGACGATGCGGTCGGCCGGAATGCCGGCGGCCAGGGCGCGGCGGATCTCACCCTCGGAGACGGTGTCGGCCCCGGCCCCCAGCGCGCCGAGCACGCGCAGGACCGAGACGTTGCCGTTGGCCTTGACGGCGTAGGCGATCAGCGGCTCGCCGAGGTTGGCGTGGGCGCGCAGGGCCTCGCGGAAGACGTGGAAGTGCCGCTCAAGCGTGGCCTGGCTGTAGACATAGACCGGCGTTCCCACCGCCGCCGCGATGGCGGCTAGGGAGACGTCTTCGCAGTAGAGGTCGCCAGAACGGGTCTCGAAGTGGTTCACTGATCGCTGCTTATTGGGGCGGCTTGCCGAAAGGGTCGTTCGTCCCGGCGATCGGCTGTTGGCGGATGTTGGCGGTGCTGGAGGCCGGGTCGCGGACCTCCTGCGCCGAGCCCGGCTTGGCGGGCTGGTTGGCCTGGGCCGAGGCGGCGCGCCGGGCGGCCTCCTCCTTGGCGCGGGCATCGGGTGCGCGTTCGTCCGGGCCCCAGAGCGGGCCGGGGCGCTCCAGCTCGCCGGTCTTGCCGCAAGCCGACAGGGCGGGCGCGGCGAGGAGCAGGGTCGCGAGGATCGCGGTGCGGAGTTTCATGAGAGGATCTCTTTCCAGCGGGCGATCTGGTTGCGCACCTGATCGGGAGCGGTCCCGCCGTAGCTCTGCCGGCTGGCGGCGGAGGCGGCGGGGGTGAGGACCGAGTAGACGCCATCGGTGATGCGGGGGTCCAGCGCCTTCAACTCAACGAGCGAAAGTTGCGGCAGGTCGACCCCCAGCTGCTCAGAGCGTTTGACGGCGGCCCCGGTCAGGTGGTGGGCCTGGCGGAAGGGCAGGTTGAGCTCGCGGACCAACCAGTCGGCCAGATCGGTAGCGGTGGAGAAGCCGGCCCCGGCGGCGGCGGCCATCTTTTCGCGGTTGGGTTCCAGGTCGGCGACCATGCCGGCCATGGCCAGCAGGGCCAGTTCCAGGGAGTCGAAAGCCTCGAAGGTGGGGACCTTGTCCTCCTGCATGTCCTTCGAATAGGCCAGCGGCAGGCCCTTCATGACCACCATCAGGCTGGTGAAACCGCCGAGGATGCGGCCGACCTTGGCGCGGGTCAGTTCGGCGGCGTCGGGGTTCTTCTTCTGCGGCATGATCGAGCTGCCGGTAGTGAAGGCGTCCGACAGGCGGATGAAGCCGAACTGCGGCGTCATCCAGATGACGATCTCCTCGGCCAGCCGTGAGAGGTGGGTGGCGGCGATGGCGGCGGCGGCGAGGGCCTCGAGGGCGAAGTCGCGGCTGGAGACGGAGTCGAGGCTATTGGCGGTCGGGCGGTCGAAGCCGAGGGCCGTGGCCGTCATCTGGCGGTCGATGGGGAAGGGGCTGCCGGCCAGGGCGGCGGCGCCGAGCGGGCATTCGTTCATCCGCACCCGGGCGTCGGCAAAGCGGGCGGCGTCGCGGCCGAACATCTCGACATACGCCATCAGGTGGTGGCCGAAGGTCACCGGCTGGGCCGGTTGCAGGTGGGTGAAGCCGGGCATCAGGGCGTCGGCGTGGGCCTCGGCCTTGGCAATCAGGGCGCGCTGCAGGGCCTTCAGCTGCTGCTCGGAGCGATCGCAGGCCTCGCGGACCCAGAGGCGGAAGTCGAGGGCGATCTGGTCGTTGCGGCTGCGGGCGGTGTGCAGGCGCCCCGAGGGTTCGCCGATCAGTTCGGCCAGCCGGGCCTCCACATTCATGTGGATGTCTTCGTACTCGTCACGGAACGGGAAGGCGCCGGCGGCCATCTCGCCCTCGATGGCTGACAATCCCTGCTGGATTTGCGCCTCATCCTCGCTAGATATCGCCCCCACGGCGGCCAGCATGGCGGCGTGGGCTTTCGAGCCAGCCAGGTCCTGGCTGGCGAGACGGCGGTCGAAGCCGATGGAGACGTTGATGGCCTGCATCAGGTCCGCCGGCTTGGCGCTGAAACGCCCGCCCCACATCGCCTGTCCTTGGGCTTGTCCCGTGGGCTTTTTCTTCGAGGAGTCGTCGGTCATATGAGCGAAGTGTCCAAGGCCGGTCGGCGGCCCGATGTGATCCGGTGGGCGATTACAGTGGCCGTCCTGGCGGGCGTTCTGGCGGTTCTATATGTCATCCTGAGCGCGGTCATAGTCCCCAATGGGCCGGCCAACCTCGAAACCTTGAAGCGCGGCAAGCTGGCGAAGCTGGAGATCACCCGCTCGCCCAAGCCGCCGCCGGCTCAGGCGTTCAAGGACGCGGACGGCAAGGACGTCACCATCGCCTCGTTCAAGGGCAAGGTGACGGTCGTCAATTTTTGGGCCACCTGGTGCGCGCCCTGTTTGCTGGAGATGCCGACCTTGTCGCGGTTGGCGGCCACCTATCAGGGTCAGCCGGTGGCGGTCGTGGCGATCAGCATCGACAAGGACGAGAAGGACATGCAGGCCCGAGCCTTCATGGCGAAGAACCGGCCGCTGGCCTATTACCGCGACGGGACGATGAACCTGCCGTTCCTGCTGGACCCGGCGGCGCAAGGGATGCCGACGACGGTGGTCTACGACAAGAAGGGCGTCGAGCGGGCACGGCTGTCGGGCGAGGCCGACTGGAGCGGACCCGAGGCCATGGAACTGGTGCGGTCGCTGCTGGCGGAGCCGTAGTGCCGATGACTGTCCTCCGGCGCAGCCGGATGACTGTCTCCGTCTGGCTCGAACGATGACAGTCACGCTTCGCGAGACAGTCATCGGCCGGATTTTTATGACGTGGTGGGCGGAATGACCCCTGACGAGATCGACAGCGTGGAGCGGATCGCCGACCGGGCCTGGCCGGCGGCCGAGCGGTCGAGCCTGGGGTCGTGGATTCTCAATGCCTCGACGGGGTGGTCGGGCCGGCTGAACGCCTGTTGGCCGCTGGGCGAGCCGCCCGTGCCCTTGGCCGAAGCGGTGGATGCGGTCGAGGCCTGGTATTCGGCGCGGGGATTGCCGGCGGTGTTCAAGCCGGCCGGGCCGCTGCCGGCACTCAAGGCGGAGCTGACGGCGCGGGGATACCGGGCGCGCACGCCGACCTTGATGATGGTGGCGGACATTCCGGATGTGGCGCGGCCCGAACGGGTGACGGTGGCCGATACAGTGGGCGAAGCCTTCGAGCGGGTGTTCCTGGGCACGCAGGACAATGCCGCCGACGCCGCCGAGCGGATGGGCGCCTTCCACCGGATCGCGCGGCCGCGGGTGTTCGCGCGCATTGATGTTGACGGCGCGCCGGTGGCGATCGGCGGCTCCGCGGTGGAGGGGGACTGGGCGGGGCTGTTCGGAATGCGGACCCTCGCGGCGTATCGGCGGCAAGGGTTGGCGGCGGATATCGTGGCGGCCTTGATGGATGGCGCGCGGGAGGCGGGGGCGTCCAAGGTCTATCTGCAGGTCGAGGCGCCGAATGCGCCGGCCATCGCGCTGTACGAGCGGTTCGGGTTCGAGACGGTGTTTGCCTACAGCTACTGGGACAACCCTCCGGCCTGATCGGTTTTGCGCTGGTCACGGGCCGCCGCCCACTGAGCCAGCGCAACGCCCGCCAAGGCTGCTAGCGCCCCAAGCCCCTGTAGCGGGGTCATGACTTCGGTGAAGATCAGCCAGCCGAGCAGGGCGGCGACGGCGGGTTGGACGAGGACGACGACGGAGGCGGTGGCTGTCGGCAGGCGACCGAGCGCCCAGGCGATGGCTCCCTGGCCGGTGACATGGACGATGGCCAGGCCGAGACAGGCGCCCCAGCCGGCCAGGCTGTCTGGAATGATGTCCTCGCCGAGCGCGAGCATGATGACGGCCAGGCCGACGGCCCCGACCAGGCTGGACCAGAACATCACCGCCATGGTCCCGAAACGGACCCGGGCCTGGCGCACGCAGAGGAAGTAGGCGGCGTACCAGAGGGCGGTGGCGGAGGACAACAGGTCACCGAGTGGCGGGTTGCTGCCGGGGGCGCCCGCGCCGCGGCCCTGCGCCATGGTCCAGGCGCCGAGCAGGCCGAGCGTCATCCCGACCAGAAAGATCGGCCCGACGCGCTCCCGAAACGCGAGGAAGCCGACAATCACAACGACGATCGGGGTCAGGTTGGCCAGCACCGTGGCGTTGGCCACCGAGGTCATGCCGATGGCGTAGTGCCAGAAGGCCAGATCGGCGGCGAAGAAGAGGCCCGCCAGGATCAGGGCCAGGCTGGGCAGGGCTGGCGAGGGTTGGGCGGCCTGGAACAGGCTGGGCCGGAAAACGAAGGGGGCGAGCATCGGCAGAGCCAGCGCCAGGCGCCAGAACCCGCCGGCGGCCGGGCCGGTCTCGGTCAGGCGCACGAAGATGGGGGCGAAGCCGATAGCGCAGGCGCCGGCGAGGAGGGCGATGAGCGGGAGGGCGCGGCTGTTCAAGAAAATCCTAGCTCCCGGCGCAGCTGGTCGGCGGTGACGCCGCTGCCGCGAATCTCCCGCAGGGTCTGCGCCTGATCGCGCTTGGCGTAGCGCCTGCCGTCCGGTCCGACCAGCATGGGATGGTGGCGGTATGCCGGGGCGGGGAGGTTGAGCAGGGTCTGGAGGAGGCGCTGGACGGGGGTGGCTTCGTAGAGGTCCTCGCCCCGGATGACCTGGGTGACGCCTTGGAGGGCGTCATCGACGACGACGGCCAGGTGGTAGGCGACGCCGACGTCCTTGCGGGCCAGGACGATGTCGCCAGCCGGGGTGGGGTCGGCCGGGCGGATTTCGCCGCCTTCTGTAAAGGTCAGGTCGAAGCTCCCGAGGTTGCGCCGCGCGGCGGCGAGGGAGAGACGCCAGGCGAAGGGCTGACCTTCGGCGAGGCGCCGGGCCTCTTCGGCGGGCGGAAAGGGCGCGCCGATGTAGGGGGCGGGGAGGCCGTGGGGCGCCGATTGCGCGACCCGGACGATCTCCTTGCGCGTCTTGAAGCAGCGGTAGGCGAGGCCGGCGTCGCGCAGGCGCTGAAGGGCGGCGTCGTAGTCGGCGAGGTGGTCGGACTGGCGGCGGACCGGGGTCTCCCAGCTCAGGCCAAGCCAGGCGAGGTCTTCGAGCAGCCCGGTTTCGTATTCGGGCCGACAACGGGTGGCGTCGATGTCCTCAGCGCGCAGCAGGAAACGCCCATCGGCGGCTTGGGCGGCTTCGAAGGCGGTGAGCGCGGAATAGGCGTGGCCCCGGTGGAGATAGCCGGTGGGCGAGGGGGCGAAACGGGTGACGAAGGGGGACACGGACTGCTTCTATCCGCGTCCCCCTTCACCGTCATCCCGCTGCGGGCGTCAGCTTCAGTTGTTGGCGGGCGCGTCCGACATCTCTTCCAGGATGGCGCCGGCCTTGCGGGCCGAAGCTTCCTGCGCCACGTCGCCGAGCGAGACGATGCCGGTCAGGTTCTGTTTGTCGTCGACGATTAGGATGCGGCGGATCTGCTTGTCCTGCATCTGGAATATGACGTCGGCGATGGTGGCGTCCTCGCGGCAGGTCTGGACGTCGGTGGTCATCACTTCCGACACCTTGGTGTCGAAACTGCGCTGCTCGCCGACGACGCGCAGGACGATGTCGCGATCGGTGATGATGCCCAGGATCTGGCCGTCTTCGACGACGGGCATGGCGCCGGTGTCGATCTGGTCCATGCGCCGGGCGACATCGGCGACGGTGTCCGAGGGCTTGGCGACCTGCGGATTGGCGGTCATCACTTCAGAGATCAGCATGGCGGGGCCCCTTATGGCGGCTGTTGAGAGCCTGCCTAACGGGTCGGGGCCGGTCGGCGTTCCTTAGGGAACGACGCGGGGCGTGAACATTCCCAGGTGGCTGAGGACAGCGCGCAGGAAACCCTGCTCTCCGCCGAAGGCGTCCTTCAGGGGCGCGAACTGCTTGAACGTGCTCATCTCTGCCAGGCCGTGGGCCGCGCACCAGGCCGCGATAGTGGCCAGTTCGATATCGACATCGGCGATCTCGGGCCCCGCGACGTGGCGGAAGGCGCCCCGCACCAGGCAGTAGGCGCTGTCCTCATTGTCCTGGATGCCCTCGGGCAGCGAATCCTTGTCGCGGGAGCAGTCGTACATCACCCGGTACAGGGCAGGGTGGTCCTGGGAGAACTGAACGTAGGAAACGCCGATCTCGGTCAGCAGCCCGTTGAGATCGGTCGAACGGGCCTTGGCCTCCGTCATGGCGACCCCAAGCGCCTCCCAGCCGACGTGGGCGACGGCGTCGAGCAGTTCGCCCTTGTCCTTGAAGTGGTGATAGGGCGCAGCCGGGCTGACCCCGGCCTCGCGCGCCACGGCCCGCAGGGAGAGGGCGCTTGGCCCCTCGCGCTCCAGAATCCGGATAGCGGCGTCGACCAGAGCGCGGCGAAGATCGCCGTGGTGGTAGGGGCGGGTATCGGCAACAGCGGCGGTGCTCATTGAACCTGTATAAACTTTCATCCGAACGACGTAAAGATCATCTTGACAGCGCTTAGATCGATGTTATCTAAGCACTGTCCAGATCGGACAACCCCTCGTTCTCCCCTCCCCGGGAGAAAAGGGGGGATGACAATGGGGGCTCCCGGTCAACCGGGGTCCAAACTCAAAGGTGTGTGTCATGCAAGTTTCCAAACTGTCTTCGTTCGAGCGCCTCTTCGACCGTACGGCCGTCGTGTTGTTCCTGGGCCTGGGTCTGTTCCTGGCCGGCGCGACCGCCATGATCGGCGCGTAAGAACCATCGGGCAGGCGGCCGGCCCTCACCGGTCGCCAACGCCCACAGGTTTCCATTCGATCCAATCGGAAGACTCCAGGGCTCCTTCGGGAGCCCTTTTCTTTTTCGGCTGTGTCTTGGAGCCGTCGCCTATCGGCGCCATCTTTGAGTTGGCCGTCGGGAATGTTGGCGATTCCCGTGGATCGGCGGAAAGGCAGGCGGGTCTTCAGTCTGATTGGGTGTTTCATTCTGCGGGAGCTGGAGTGATGGAAATCACCAGCCATGCGCCATCCGGTTGGCCCGCCCTTGTCCTGAACGCCGACTATCGGCCGCTCAGCTACTATCCATTGTCCGTCTGGCCCTGGCAGGACGTGATCAAGGCGGTGTTCCTGGGCCGTGTCGATGTGGTCTCGACCTATGACCAGGTGATCCGCAGCCCCTCGTTCGAGATGCGGCTGCCGAGCGTCGTCTCCCTGAAGCAGTTTGTCAGCCAGGACCGGCCGCCGGCCTTCACGCGGTTCAACCTGTTCCTGCGCGACGCCTTCGCCTGCCAGTACTGCACCTCAACGATGGATCTGACGTTCGACCATGTGCTGCCGCGCTCGCGGGGCGGGCGGACGACCTGGGAAAACATCGTCACCGCCTGCGCCCCCTGCAACCTGGCCAAGGGTGGTCGCACGCCGCGCGAAGCCCACATGCACCCGCGCCGGGCGCCGCGTCGGCCGTCGATGCATGAACTGCAGGAACGGGGCAGGCGCTTCCCTCCGGGCCATCTGCACGAGAGCTGGCTCGACTACCTTTACTGGGACATCGAGCTGGAGGCGTAGCAGGGCCCGGCGCGCCAGCGTCCCGCCCGGGCCGCATCAATGTTCAGCCAGCTGCTTCGAGGTCCGGTCGCGGCGACCCCGACTTGTCTTCCGCCGCCAAACGCCGCGCCGCTTCTTCAATGACCCGCCGACGCGCGCCGCCGAGCCGGGGCCGCGCCGCCCGCTCCCGGGCGATCGCCTCGGCGTTTTCGCCGTGCAGATCACGCATGTAGGACATTTCGCTGCGCACCTCGCGCTCGAAGTCGTCCTTGTTGGTCTTTCGTTTGAAAAGCACGGGGCCCCCTTCCTCGTCCAGTTAACCCCAAAATAAGTTCATTTCCGCCCATGAAAAGGGGGGTTTGAGTATCAACGTGTTGGCAAGGCGAAGCGGCTAGAATTGTTCCATGTCCAGCACCCAAGCGGCCCGCCCTGCCGAAAGACGCCGCAATCAGCGGCAGCGCGCGCTGCTGACGGGCAAGCTGGCCACCGATCAGGCCAACATCACCATCGACTGCGTGATCAAAAACCTGAGCGCCGAGGGCGCGTTGGTTGAAACCCCGTCGCCGCATCTGATTCCCAACGAACTGCATCTTCTGCAGGTCCGCGAAGGCATCGCCTGGGACGCCAGGGTTATCTGGCGGCGAGGCAACAAGGTCGGGTTGGAACTGCTCGAACGGCACGACCTGCGCGAGACGACCACCAGGCAACTCAAGGCCCTGCGTCACGTCTGGACGCATATGGCCGGTGCGGCGCCCAAGGACGAGGACTAGGAAACAGTCGGAGGCGGCGTCGGATCGGTGGCCGGCGCGGGACCAGGCTCGGTCGGCAGACCGGGATCGGTGGCCGGCGGCTGAGGATCGTAGGCCGGGGCGGGGCCGGGGGTGGGTTGGAAGTCGGGGCCGGGATCGGACATGAAGTTCCCTCTGGTTACAGGAGCAACCGGTCGCGAGGCCCCCGGGTTCCGCTAAATCTTTTCGCTGATCTTGATAGCGGCGCGGCAGCCCGCGCGGATGACAGCGGCCAGCAGCGGATAGCCGGGCGCCTCGCGGGCGCCTTCGCCGATGGCAATGTCCTTGTGGTGAAGTTCGTCGTCGCGGAACCTGCTCAGTTCGGCGGCCAGCTCCGGCTCGCGGGTCTGGAGTTCGGCGATCTGGCCGGCGTAGTGTTGCTCGATCACCGTCTCGACCGCCTCGGTGCAGGCGTGGGCGGCCTTTTCGCCAAGCAGGGCCGTTCCGGCCCCGAGAGCGAATCCGGCGACGCGCCAGAGCGGCGACATCAACGTCGGGCGCACGCCCCGCTCGGTGAGGATCTCGTCGAAGCGGCTGAGGTGAACCTGTTCATGGCCCTCCATTTCGGCCAACTGGGCGGCTGTGCGGCCCATGCCGGGCGCCCGCTCCATGACCGCCCGCTGACCGCGGTAGATGTGGACGGCGGCCAGCTCGCCGGCCTGGTCAACGCGCAGAATCTCGGCCAGCCGTGCCGTCTGGGCGCCCATGCCGGGGCGGGCAGGGATGGGCTTGCCGCTCATTTGAGGAGACCCGTTCGCGGCTCATTGGCGGCGGCGATCAAGCTCCAGACCGCCAGCTTCAGCGAGGCCACCACGTTCCAGCCGGCCATGGAGAGGCCGAGGAACGACCAGACGATCTTGTCACAGGCCGGCGAGGCGGCCTTGCCGCCTTCGAGCAGGTCGAGGACGCGGCCCGCCGAGGAGCCGCCGCCGCCGGAGCCCGCGCAGGCCGTGGGGCCCGGCCACCACTTCCACTCGACGCCGGCGTGGTAGAAGGCGAGGCCCGCACCGAACAGGAAGATCAGGCCGAGCGCCAGGTCGAACCACGGCGCCGCGCGGCGGCCCAGCGGCGTGCGGCGCACGACGATGGCGACGGCGGCCACGGCCAGGGCGACCCAGTAAACCTCCCGCGCCCTCAGGCAGAGGGTGCAGGGCATCAGC
Organism: Caulobacter sp.; assembly: GCA_046595895.1. Lineage (GTDB taxonomy): Bacteria > Pseudomonadota > Alphaproteobacteria > Caulobacterales > Caulobacteraceae > Caulobacter. Next base: position 17,556 of record JBKJSF010000251.1, read on the forward strand.
AGCAGGAAGCTCTGGAAAGCATGGGCGATGGCCAGCATCAGGGCGGCCGACAGCAGGGCCGTCTCGGGCCAGTGGCGCAGCGCGAAGGAGATCAGGCGCTTGAGGGCAGCTGTCATCTCGGGTCCGTTATCAGCAGGCGGCGCCGCCGCTGCCCCCCAGATAGTGGCTGGCGACCAGTCCGGCGACAGCCAGGGCGATAGCCAGACCCGCGAACAGGGCCAGGCGACGCTCGATGACCGGCAGCATGGCCGGGCCGAACTTCTTGACCACCGCCGCCACCAGGAAGAAGCGCGCCCCCCGGGTGGCGACCGAGGCGGCGATGAACATGGGGAAGGAGAATTGCGCCAATCTCGAGGCGATGGTCACCAGCTTGTAGGGGATCGGGGTCAGGCCCTTGGCCAGGATCACCCAGACGCCATACCTGTCGTACCAGCACTGGAACTCCTTGAGCCCGCCGGCGTGGCCGCTGAGGGCCATCAGCCACTGGCCGAAGTCCTGCAGGAAGTAGCCGATGGCGTAGCCAAGCATGCCGCCCAGCACCGAGGCCAGGGTGCAGATGCCGGCGTAGAACCAGGCCTTCTCCGGGCGTTTGAGCACCATCGGGGCCAGCATGACGTCCGGCGGGATGGGGAAGAACGAGCTTTCCGCGAACGACACGGCGAAGAGGGCGGTGGGGGCGTGCTTCGAGCCGGCGAGGCCCATCACCCAATCGTAAAGTTTGCGCAGCATGGGCCTGTGCTAGACGCTTTCCGGCCCCGATGAAATCGGGGCCGGGCAAAAAGCGTCTATCTTTCGGTTTGAGCCCGCCCGGGCGGCGGAACCGAAGCCCACTTCCGCCTGGCGGGCTCAGCACGGCGGCGAGGCTCAGGCCAAGCAGGTTTTCGAACCAGCGGCTGTGCAGGACGTTGTTGAGGTCCGCAGCATTGCGCAGATAGTTTCATATGATACTATTGTCGAAGCGATCTCCCTGATCGGAAAGGCATCCCAGATGAACGCTCCCAGCACGACTAAAGACCTGTTCGACAACCCGCTCGGCACCGACGGCTTCGAATTTGTCGAGTTCACCTCGCCCGATCCGGAGACCCTGAAGGCTCTGTGGGAGCTGATGGGCTTCACGGCGGTGGCCAGGCATCGCTCCAAGAACGTGCTGCGCTTTCGCCAGGGCGACATCAACTTCATCCTCAATATGGAGCCGGCCGGCCAGCCCGCCGAGTTCCAGGCCGCCCACGGCCCATCGGCCAACGCCATGGCCTTCCGCGTGCGCGATGCGGCCAAGGCGTTCAAGCTGGCCGTCGAGCGCGGCGCCAAGCCGGTCCAGGGCCTGGTCGGCCCGATGGAGCTGAACATCCCGGCTATCGAGGGCATAGGCGGCACCAACCTGTATCTGGTCGATCGCTACGGCGCCCACGAGATCTATGATGTCGACTTCCTGCCGATCGAGGGCGCCGAGGAGAAGCTGGCATCCAACGGCGTCGGCCTGACCTACCTCGACCACCTGACCCACAACGTGTTCCGCGGGAACATGAGCAAATGGGCCGATTTCTATGAGCAGGTCTTCAACTTCCGCCAGATCCGCTACTTCGACATCGAGGGCAAGGTCACCGGCCTGTTCTCCAAGGCGATGACCAGCCCGGACGGCAAGATTCGCATCCCGCTGAACGAGAGCCAGGACGAGCAGAGCCAGATCGAGGAGTTCCTGCGCGATTACAAGGGCGAGGGCATCCAGCACCTGGCCTTCGGCACTGACGACATCTTCCACACCGTCGAGACCCTGCGCGAGCGCGGCGTGAGGTTCCAGGTCACGCCCGAAAGTTACTACGAACTGCTCGACGCCCGGGTGCCGGGGCATGGCGAGAACCTGCAACGGCTGCAGGCCGACAACATTCTGTTGGATGGCGCGCCGACCGAAGGGCAGGGCCTGCTGCTGCAGATCTTCACCGAAAACCTGATCGGGCCGATCTTCTTCGAGATCATCCAGCGCAAGGGCAATGAGGGCTTCGGCGAGGGCAACTTCAAGGCCCTGTTCGAGAGCATCGAGCTCGACCAGATCCGCCGCGGGGTTGTGCAGGCGTAAGCCCTCGTGCCTTCTCACCGGAAGGAAATCAGAGGAAGCGTCGTGATCCGTAGAATCGCCATCGCCTTGGGTGTCGCCACGTTGCTTGCGGCGCCCGTCGCCGCCCAGGCGCCCAATCCCAAACCCAAGTGGGCCATTGTCATTCACGGCGGGGCGGGCGTCATCGAGCGCGCCAGCATGGGCGCGGCGACCGAGGCCGCCTATCGCGAGGCCATGGCCGGCGCGCTGGCCGAGGGGCAAAGGGTGCTGGAAAAGGGCGGCAGCGCCATGGACGCCGTCGAGGCGACCATCAGAGTCATGGAGGACGACCCGCTGTTCAACGCCGGGCGCGGCGCCGTCTTCACGGCCGAGGGGCGCAACGAGCTGGACGCGTCCTTCATGGACGGTGCGACGATGAAGGCCGGTGCGGTGGCCGGCGTGACCCGCACGCGCCATCCGATCAGCCTGGCCCGCGCTGTGATGGAGAAATCGCCGCACGTCATGCTGATCGGCGCGGGCGCCGATCAGTTCGCGCTGTCGGTGGGCCTGGAGCAGGTCGATCCGGCTTTCTTCTTCACCGAACGGCGCTGGGAACAGCTGGAAAAGACGCTGAACGACAAGCGCCTGCCTATCCCGACCCGGCCGATTAATGCGCCGGCCGCATCGAAACTGATTTCGCAGGGGCCGCAGCCCGACGACCACAGGTTCGGCACGGTCGGGGTCGCGGCCCTGGACTCGAAGGGCGATGTCGCGGCCGGCACCTCGACGGGCGGCATGACCGCCAAGCGCTGGAACCGCGTCGGCGACGCGCCGATCATCGGGGCCGGCACCTATGCCGACAACCGTAGCTGCGCTGTCTCGGCGACCGGGTCGGGGGAGTATTTCATCCGCCTGACCGTGGCCCGGACCATCTGCGCCCTCGTTCAATACAAGGGCATGAGCCTGCAGGCGGCGGCCGACGAGGTTGTGCAGAAGCAGCTGGTCGACATCGGTGGCGACGGCGGCGTCATCGCCCTGACCGCCGACGGCCAGCTGGCGTGGAGTTTCAACTCGCCGGGCATGTACCGGGCGCGCGCGTCGGCGGGGTCGGCGCCGGTCATTTCGATCTACAAGGACGAGCCCTAGAAGGCGGAAGATGAGCAAGAAGAACTGGATTCCCGTTCGCGGGGCGCAAGGCCGGCACAGCCGCCAGGCCCACGCCGACCTGCCGGACGGCGCCTATGAGCGGGAAATGTCCAAGGAGGGCTTCTTCGGGCCGGCGGCGTTCCTCTATCACCCGCGCCCGCCGACGGGCTGGTCGAAGTTCGAGGGGCCGCTCAGGCCCCGGGCGTATGACCTCAACCGGCTGAACCAGCCGCAGGCCTCGCCGTGGGATGCGCCGGTCGTGTTGCACAACAACGCCACCGAGCTGCGGTTCTGGAAGCCGGAGACCGGACTGACGGATCTGGCGCGCAACGCCGATGGCGACCTTTTGCTGTTCATCCACGCCGGGGCCGGGGACCTGTTCTGCGACTTCGGGCGCATCGGCTACCGGGCCGGGGACTACCTCTATCTGCCGCGCGGAACCATGTGGCGGCTCAGCCCGTCCGAGGCGACGGCGGTGCTGACCATCCAGGCGACCAACAGCCACTACACACTGCCTGACAAGGGGCTGCTCGGCCCCCACGCCATCTTCGACCCGGCCATGCTCGATACCCCGGCCATGGACGAGGCCTTCCGCGACCACCAGGCTCTGGCCGGCGAGTTTCCGGTGCGGATCAAGAAGCGCGGGCAAGTGTCTGTCGCGACTTATGATTATAATCCGCTCGATGCGGTCGGCTGGCATGGCGAGCTGGCGCCCGTGCGGCTCAATGTCAAGGACATCCGGCCGGTGGTCAGCCACCGCTACCACCTGCCGCCGAGCGTCCACACCACCTTCCTGAGCGACCGGTTCGTGGTCTGCACCTTCACGCCCCGGCCGTTCGAGACCGACCCGGGGGCGATCAAGATCCCGTTCTTCCACAACAACGACGATTTCGACGAGGTGCTGTTCTACCACGCTGGAAACTTCTTCAGCCGCGACCACATCGAGAGCGGCATGATGACGTTCCACCCGAGTGGCTTCACCCACGGTCCGCACCCCAAGGCGCTGAAGAATATGCTCAGCCAACCCAAGCCCGCGACGGACGAATACGCGGTGATGATCGACACCCGCGACCCGCTGGAGGTCGGCGAGGGCGCCGCCTCGGTCGAGAACCCGGCCTATGTCGACAGCTGGAAGACGCCAGAGTGAGCGACCGTATAGACCTCTCCGAAAAGTTCGCCGCCATCGACGAACACTGGCGCCCCAAGGTGGCCGCGCAGGCGAACGGCCAGGACCTGCGGCTGGTGAAGGTGCAGGGGGTGTTTCCCTGGCATCGGCATCCGGACGCCGAGGAGATGTTCCTGGTCTGGAAGGGCGTGTTTCGCGTCGAGTTCCGCGACCGCGTGGTGGAGATGAGGCCGGGCCAGATGATCGTGGTGCCGCGCGGGGTCGAGCATCGCACGGCGGCCGATGAGGAGGCGGAAGTGCTGATCTTCGAGCCGTCCGAGGTAATCAATACCGGCGATGCCGAGGCCTCCGAGTTCACCGCCCCGCACGGAGCGACGGTGTGAGCGATCCAGACCTCACAGCCTTCGCCGAGGACGAGCTCACCCGCGCCCTGACCCTGAGCTGGCGGGATCTCGCCAAGATCACCCCCTGGGGCGACACCTTCGAGGGGCTGTCTCCGGCCGGGCGCGAAGTCGAGGTCGAGCGAAACTACATCTGGGCCGCGGGCGAGGGCGGTGACATTCTTTGCGAGGTGGCCGTCTTTGGCGGTCCCACGCGTTACGACCAGGGGGCGCGGGTCAGTCGCCTCATCAAGAAACCATAAGGAAACGCCCGTGAAGCTCGCCTCCCTCAAGTCCGGCCGTGACGGCAAGCTGGTCGTGGTGTCCAACGATCTGGCCTGGTGCTTCGACGCCTCCGCCGCCGCCCCGACCCTGCAGGCGGCCCTCGACGACTGGGAGCGGGCCGAGCCGATCCTGAAAGCCCTGTCGGCCAGCCTGGAGGTCGGCGGCGTGCCGCGCCAGCGTTTCCATGAGCATGACGCCATGAGCCCCCTGCCGCGCGCCTACCAGTGGGCGGACGGTTCGGCCTACGTCAATCACGTGGCCCTGGTGCGCAAGGCGCGGGCCGCCGATATGCCCGACAGCTTCTGGACCGATCCCCTGATGTACCAGGGTGGCTCGGACAGCTTCCTGGGACCGCGCGACGCCATACCGCTGGCCGACGAAGCCTGGGGCTGCGACCTGGAAGGGGAGGTGGCGGTGGTCACCGGCGACGTGCCGCAGGGGGTGAGCCGTGAGGAGGCCCTGGGCCACATCCGGCTGGTCATGCTGTGCAACGATGTCTCCCTGCGCAACCTGATCCCCGGCGAACTGGCCAAGAGCTTCGGCTTCTTCCAGTCCAAGCCGGCGTCCGCCTTCTCGCCGGTGGCGGTGACCCCGGATGCGTTGGGCGACTCCTGGAAGGACGGCAGGCTGCACGGCCGGCTCGACGTCGAGCTGAACGGCAAGGCGTTCGGGGAGGCCGACGCCGGGGTCGATATGACTTTCGACTTCGGGACACTGATCGCCCACGCCGCCAAGACCCGCAGGCTGACCGCCGGCACGGTGATCGGCTCGGGCACGGTGTCCAACCGTGATGCCGAAGGCGGTCCCGGCAAGCCGATTGTCGATGGTGGTCACGGCTACAGCTGCATCGCCGAGGTGCGTACGGTGGAGACGCTGCTCAACGGAGAGGCGAAAACGCCCTTCCTGAAACACGGCGACACGGTGCGGATTGAGATGCGCGACGGCCGCCGCCACAGCATCTTCGGCGCCATCGAACAGTCCGTGGCGCCTGTGTGATGAGGAGGCGCGGCGTGGCGGGCCATCTGTCCCTGGCAGCAGGGCCTGGCGCGGCGGATGCGACGAGCCTCGTGCTCGATGATTACCTGCCTTTCCGGCTGTCGGTGGCGTCGAACGGCGTCTCGCGATTGATCGCCCGGGCCTATGAGGACCGATTCGGTCTGACCATTCCGCAGTGGCGCTTGATGGCGGTGCTGGCCGAGGGCGGGCTGACCCAGCAGCAGGTCGTCAGCCGCACGGTGATGGATAAGGTCAGCGTCAGCCGGGCGGCGCGCGAACTGGTCGCCCGCAGCCTGCTTGCCCGCGATTCCAACACCAGCGACGGGCGCAGCCACCTGCTGACCCTGACACCGATAGGCCGAAGTCTGCACGCCGAGATCGCGCCGCTGGCCAAGGCTTACGAGGCGGCCCTGGTGGCTGGCCTGGCCCCCAGCGAGGTGGCGACGCTCAAGCGGCTGCTGATGCGGCTGGAGGCGGCGGCGGCCAAGCTGTCGGGCGAGGGTGGCCGCTAAATCTCGCGGGCGCCGCAGCGCTCGCAGACACGCGTGCCCCGCCGCGAGCGACTGTTGCGCCAGAGATGGCCCGTCAACAGGCACTGCAGGAACCTGAAGGGCTTGAAAGGCGATGAGCGGGCCACGGCTATTTCTGCGCCGTTACGGTAACGACGGCAAGCTTCCGATGGATCGTTGACGCCCGGGATCGGGTCGCTAGATTGCGCGACCTCTCGATCCGCTTGCGCGGGCCCCTGTGGTGGAATTGGTAGACGCGCCGGACTCAAAATCCGGTTCCGAGAGGAGTGTCGGTTCGAGTCCGACCGGGGGCACCATCGCGCATGAGCGGCCGCAATCTGGAGCCCTCCATGAGCTACATGCTGTTCTATTCACCGGGAACGGCCAGCCTGGCGGTCCACTGGATGCTGATCGAGATGGGCGTCGCCTTCGAAGCGGAAGCGGTGGACATCAAGGCCGAGCGATCGGCCGCTTACCTCAAGCTCAATCCGGCCGGGCGGGTGCCGACCCTGGTCGTCGATGGCGCGCCGGTCAGTGAGTCGGCGGCGCTGCTGATGCTGCTGGCTGAGCGTCATCCGGAGGCCGGCTTCGCGCCGGACGTCGGGACGCCCAGGCGGGCGGCCTGGCTGGAGACCATGTTGCTGCTGGCCAACGGCCTGTCGCCGGCCATGCGCGACTGGTTCTACGCCGACAAAGATGGTGACCCGGCAGGGGCCGACGCGGTCCGGGCCCTCGCCCGACGACGGATCGAGGGGGTCTTCGAGCGGCTGGACGGCATGTTGGCCGACGGTCGGCCTTATCTGCTGGGTGAGGCGATGACGACGGCCGACCTCCTGGCGACCATGCTGATGCGCTGGTCGCGGAACATGGAGCGGCCGGCGACCAGCTGGTCGCGGCTCGAGGGCTATGTGACGCGCATGCTGGCGCGACCAGCCTTCATCGAAGTCTGCCGACGGGAGGGCCTGGGGGATTGGTTGAACAGTTCGGGGCGAGCCCCGGCGTCGTGAAACTTTGCGTTTACAGGGGGTTGGTCGCCTTGCCTGGTGCGCCTCGGAGGTGCTCGGGATCGGCCTAAACCGTGACGGCGGCGGGGATCAGCGTCTGGCGGACTTCGGACCGAACCGACTCATCCGGTCTGGGCGACCGACGGATGCGGCGGGCGCCAGCTGCGGGCTTCCGGCTTCTGGTCCTGCTGAAAGCAAGCGGTGCGGCGGCGGCGCAGCGCGTCGTGCAGACCGTCGGCGAGGGCGAGGACTTGATCGTCGTCGCAGAAGGCGACGGCGGTCGCAAGTTGTTCGCGGAGCCGCTCGAAGGCGAGGGGACGCAACTGATGGTGCGAAGAACTCATGGATTGCCTCCTGTCGTTGCAACTGAAATGTGAGTTGCGGTGGAGGGTTCCAAATTTTCTATGGTTTACGGCCAGTTACCGGCAAGTTTTGGCAGGCCGGGAAGCATGCCGCCAAGCGACAGGGGGGTCTTTCGCGGCCTTGAACGGACCGCCCAGACGGCCGCCACCGGCAGCATGGCGGCGACCAGCAGCATCTTGACGATGATCACCCCGCCCAGCGGCGTCGGCAACAGGAGGAGCACCGCGGCGAGAACCGCCATCATGCCCAGCATGAACGCCATCTGGCCGAAGTAGCTGAGCGGGCCGGCGCCGACCGAGGCCCTGGCGTCGGGGGCCTGGGCAACGACGCGGTCGAGGCAGGCCAGGACGAAGGGGATGAACTTCGGCGAGCGGTCCTCGAAATTGCCGACCGACTTGAAGTGGGCGTTATCGATCACCAGCCGGGAGCCCTTGCGGGTGGTCAGCTCGAAGACGTGCCGCCAGGTCTTCCAGCGGGTCGGGGCAAAGGCGGCGCGCACGGCACCGACGTCCTTCCACAGCAGGGTCAGGCTGTCGCCGCTCGGACGGATCCAGATCAGGCAATCGTCCTCGACGCGCCAGCTGTGCTCGCCCTTCTCGAAGGCGTTCTCACGCTTGGAATAGGTCGTGGTCATGCCGCCCGTCCCTGTGGTCTTCGGCCCCCCCGGCCGTCTGACGCCACCTTGCTGCGCCCCCTCGCGCGCCGCGCCTCCCGAAAAGGGGGGAGCAGCGCTTGCCGGGCCTTAAACGAGCGTTCAACATGCCGGAAAAGATGAGGGGAACGCCGCGTTCATGGCCGCTGAAAGACATTCGGGCTGGCGGTTGGCCGCCTTTGCCCTGCTCTCCATTCCGCTGTCGGCGATGTTGCTGCCGGTCACCCTCTATCTGCCGCACTATTATTCCACGGACCTGGGCGTCAGCCTGGGTGGGGTGGCCTGGGCCTTCGCCGCGGTGCGGCTGTTCGACCTGGTCTTCGACCCGGCGTTGGGGATCGTCATGGACAGGGTCGACACCCGGTTTGGACGGTTCCGGCCCTGGGTGGTGATCGGCGCTCCCATCGCCATGGTGGCGGTCTACATGCTGTTCATGGCCAGGCCCGGGATCACGCCGGTCTACATCGTCATCTGGATGATCATCGGCATGGTCGGCCAGTCGATGGGCCAGCTGGGGCAGATGGCCTGGGCGGCGCAGGCCGCGCCGCAGTATGGCGAGCGGGCCAGGGTCTACGGCTGGGTCCAGGCATTCACCCTGCTGGGCATGCTGATCATCCTGACCTTGCCGGTATTGGTCGAGAAGCTGGGCGGCAGTGATGCTCAGGGCGTGCAGGCCATGGGCTGGCTAGTCATCGGCCTGTTGCCGCCGACCGTGCTGCTCGCGCTGCTGGCCCTGCCTGAACCGCCAGTGCGGGTGAGCAGCAACAATGCAGGCTGGCGTCAGTACTGGGCGATGATCAAGCGGCCGACGGTGTTGCGGCTGCTTGGCGTGGACATCCTGCTCGGCACAGCCCCGACCCTGGCCGGCACCCTGTTGTTCTTCTACTTCGGCGCCGTGCGCGGCATCGAGCGTGGGGACGCGGCCCAGCTGCTCTTGCTGTTCTTCGTCGGCGGCCTGGCCGGGGCGCCGTTCTGGCCCTGGCTGGCGCGGCGGATCGGCAAGCACCGGACGGTGATGTTCGCGGCCATCGCCTTTGCGGTGATGCAGGCCTGCGTCCTGATCGCGCCGCACGGCGGCTGGGGCGGGCCGCTGGTGATGTTCATGGCCGGCCTGCCGTTCGCGGCCTTCTCGGCCCAGATGCGGGCGATGATGGCCGATGTGCGCGACGAGGTGCGGCTGGAGACCGGAGTCGACCAATCGGGGATGCTGTTCTCGCTGCTGACCGGCTCGATCAAGATCGGCACCACTGTCGCCATATTCGGTGCCTTCAAGGTGCTGGAGGCGGTCGGCTTCGAGGCCAAAGCCGGACAGGCCAACAGCCAGCTGGCCCTGGACACCCTCAGCTACCTGTTCGCCCTGGCGCCGGCGGCGTTGGGCCTGATCGCCGCCTGGCTGATCAGCGGCCACAAGTTGACCGCGGCCGTGCACGACGACATTCGCCGCAAGCTCGAGGAACGGGACGGCGCCGAGGACGCGGCGGGACCGCAGCCCTTGCCGGAGTTGAGCGGCGCGCCGGCGGCGGTCTGGGCGGCCGCCTCGCCGGAAGGCATACTGGGCGGCAAGACCAAAGGAGATGTGCCATGACCCGCTCGAACGTGCTGGAAATCGAACCCCTATCGCCGGCCATCGGGGCGGTGCTGCGGGGGGTGAACCTGGCCGAGCAGGCCAGTGACGACCTGATCGGCGATATCCGGGCGGCGCTGCTCAAGCACCAGGTGATCTTCTTCGAGGGGCAGGACTTCACCCCGACCCAGCAGCGCGACTTCGCGGCCCGGTTCGGTGACCTGCACGTGCATCCGCTGTACGACCGGGACGAGGGCCACCCCGAGATCATGATCATCGACAATCACGTCGACAACCCCACCGACAACAACTTCTGGCACACCGACGTCACCTTCATCGACACCCCGCCGATGGGCTCGATCCTGGCGGCGCGGCAACTGCCGCCGGTCGGCGGCGATACCATGTGGGCCTCGATGACGACGGCATACAACGCCTTGTCGAAGCCGATGCAGAAGTTCCTGCAAGGGCTTGAGGCGGTTCATGATTTTGCCTACGCATTCACCGTCGAAGGCATCGCCGCATCGCAAGCGGGTCGGGAGAAATACGAGAAGGCGGTGGCGGCCAATCCGCCGGTGACTCACCCGGTGATCCGCAGTCATCCGGAGACCGGCGAGCCCGGCATCTTCGTCAACTCGGTGTTCACCCGGAGGATCAAAGGGCTGCGGCGGGAGGAGAGCAAGGCGCTCATGGCCTTCCTCAACAATCACATCCAGCAGCCGGAATTCGTGGTGCGTTGGCGCTGGCGGCCGGGGGACGTGGCCTTCTGGGACAACCGCAACACCCAGCATCGGGCGGTCGATGACTTCCTGCCGCACCGGCGGATCATGACCCGGGCGACGGTGCTGGGCGACAAGCCTGCGTTCCGGGCATGAGCCGCAGGGCCAGCTGCAGCTGTGGGGCGCTAAACGCGGTCTGCGAGGGCGAGCCGGTGCGGGTCAGCGTCTGCCACTGCCTGGCCTGCCAGCAGCGGACGGGCAGCGCCTTCGGCGTGCAGGCGCGGTTCGAAACAGACAAGGTGCGGCTGGTCGGACCACGGTCAAACTTCAGCCGGACCGGCGATGGCGGGATGACCGCCATTTTCGACTTCTGTCCCGGCTGCGGCACGACGATCAGCTGGAGATTCCCGGAGTCCCCGGAGGTGATCGCCATCGCCGTGGGGGCGTTCGGCGACCCGACGTTCCCGCCGCCGGTGCGGGCGGTCTATGAGGAGCGGACGCATCCGTGGGTGACGCTGACGGGAATCGAGGAACACGAGTTCTAGCGGCAGGCCGCGACGCAGGCCTTCGCCAGTTCCGCCGAGCCGTCGATCAGGGGCACGCGGAGGTCGGCGGACGACAACACCAGCGGGACTTCCGTGCAGCCGGCGATTACAGCCTCGGCGCCCTGGTGCTCCAGGCCGCCGGCGCAGGCGGCCAGCAGGGCGCGGACCGCCCCGCCAGTCTCGCCCGACTTGATGCGGTAGAGGATGTCCATGAAGGCGGCCTGGGCATCGTCGGTCGGCAGCACCGGCTCGCGGTCGGCCGCGATGAGGCGGTCCCGGTAGATCTCGACGGCCAGGCGGGTCCCCAGCACGCCGATGCGGCGAGCGTCACCGGCGGCAGCGATGGCGACGTCGATCAGGTCGATGAGGGGGAGGGCGCTAGCCTGGCGGATCTCCTCGGCGTGCAGGTGGGCGGTGTTGCAGGGCATGGCCAGCACCTGCGCGCCCGCATCCCGCAGGCGCGCGGCCATGGCGGCCAGCACCGGGCCGGCCGCTCCACCCCCGACATTGCGGTCCGGGACCTGGGGGTTGAGGTCCATCAGCACCCGGATGTGGTCCTGGTCGCGGGCCGCCGGGGTAGCGGCCTGCAGCTTGGTGAGGAAGTCGAGGGTGGCGGCGGGGCCCATGCCGCCGAGGACGCCCAACACCTTCATGTGAGGCCCGCTTCCAGCTCGAAGTGGTAGCCAGACAGGCCCTGCGCCCCGCCGGTGTGCAGGAAGACCACAGTCTCGCCCTTGAAGTCGCCGGCCCTGGAGAGGGCGATCAGGCCCTTGAGCGCCTTGCCGGTGTAAACCGGATCGAACAGCAGGCCCTCGGTGCGGGCGGCCAGGGCCAGGGCATCGATCACCCCCTGGTCGATCAGACCGTAACCGGCTCCGACATAGTCGCAGTCGGCGACCACCTGTTCGCGTTTGACCCGGGCCTCGTGGCCGAGGCGGGCGGCGGTCTCAACAGCAAGCTTGAAGACGTTTTCCTCCTGCCTCGCCTTGGGGGCCCGAACGCCGATTCCAAGAACGGGTACGTCGGCGCCGCTGACCGCAAAGCCGGCAACCAGGCCGGCGTGGGTGCCGGCGCTGCCGGTGGCAGTGACCAGCCGGTCGATCTTCAGGCCGGTGGCGTTGGCCTGGGCCGCCAGTTCGAGGGCGCAGTCGACGTAACCCAGGGCGCCGGTGCTGTTCGAACCACCGCCGGGGATGATGTAGGGCCTGGCCCCCCCGGCGCGGAGCCGGTCCGCCAGGGCGGCCATGGCGGCGTTCATGTCGGTGTCGGCCGGCACGGTGCGCATGGTCCCGCCCAGCAGCCGGTCGAGCAGCACGTTGCCGGAGCCGACGTAGTCAGGGCTGGTATTGCCGGTGCGGTTCTCAAGGATGATCTCGCAGGCCAAGCCGAATCGGGCGGCGGCGGCGGCCGTCTGGCGCACGTGATTCGATTGGACGGCGCCCTGGGTGATCAGGGTGTCGGCCCCGGCCTCGAGGGCCTCGCCGAGCAGGAATTCCAGCTTGCGGGTCTTGTTACCGCCCCCGGCCAGGCCGGTGCAGTCGTCGCGCTTGATCCACAGGTCGATGCCCAGCGCCGCCCCCAGGCGCGGGGCCGGCTCGAGCGGCGTCGGCAGGTGGGCGAAGCGGGCGCGGGGAAAGCGGGTGAGGTCCATTTGTAATGCCACCGTTCTACGAAGCGTGGTATGCTTGGAATGGTCATAACTCGAACGCTGCTGAGGAAACACAATGCCCAGTAAAATCGCGTTTGCCACCGCCGCTCTGACGGTAGCATCCATCATCGCCGCCACACCGGCGTCCGGCGCGGCACTGGTGCTCGGGCAAGGTCTGGCGACGGTCTGTTCCAAGGCCGCGATCGGCGGCCGCAACGACCTGAAATCGATCGAAAACTGCACCCTGGCCCTGGAAACCCAGGCCATGGGCCCGCGCGACCGCGCCGGCACCTTCGTCAATCGCGGGATCATCAAGCTGCGCCGCGCCAACTATGACGACGCGCGCACCGATTTCGCCAGCGCCCTGCGCCTGTCGCCGGACCTCGGCGAGGCCTTTGTGAACTGGGGCGCCAGCCTGATCGCCGAGCAAAAGTACGCGGAAGGTCTCTCCGAGATCGACCGTGGGATGGCGCTCGGTGTCGATGAGCCGGAGAAGGCCTGGTTCAACCGCGCCATCGCCTATGAAGGCATGGGCGATCCGAAGAATGCCTATCTGTCCTACCAACAGGCGGTCAGCCTGGCCCCGGAATGGAAAGAGCCGCAGCTGCAGCTCACCCGCTTCTCGGTGACCTACAAGTGAAGATAGCGTCCATTGGGGCGTCCGGGGTCATAGCGGGCGCTCTGGCGGTGCTGGCGGTGGGTTCCGCCAGCGCGTCGGTGCTGGTGCTGGGCGAAGGCCTGGCGCCGGCCTGCTCCAAGGCGGCCTTCCGAGGCAAGTCGGACAAGGCCTCGCTCGAAACCTGCTCACGGGCTCTCGACGAAGCGCTGGTGACGCGTGACCGCGCCGGCACCCTGGTCAATCGGGGCGTGATGCTCATGCGGGGCAAGGCCTATGGCCTGGCCGCGCGGGATTTCGAGGAAGCCATCCGGCTGAGCCCCGAGTTGGGCGAAGCCTTCGTCAACCGCGGCGTGCTGCGGATGGCGGACCGGGACTATGCCGGGGCGTTGGCGGAGATAGACCGGGGCATCGTGCTCGGCGTCGATGAGCCTGCCAAGGCCTACTACAACCGGGCAATCGCCCAGGAAGGTCTGGGCGACGCCAAGGCGGCGTGGCTCGACTACCGCAAGGCCCAGACGCTCGATCCGAAATGGGATGCGCCGGCGAAGCAGCTGGTGCGGTTCAGGGTCGAGAACAACTGATCCGCGGTCCTTCTACCGCTCGTCGGGAGAAGGCGGCGGCCGCAGTCAGACGGATGAGAGCGGCGCCGGCCCCTCCATATGCGCGCGTTCTGGCGCGTTCGGCGCTGTCGCCAATCATCCGCTTCCGCTCTGCCCTCATCCGACCCCTTCGGGGCCACCTTCTCCCGACAAGCGGGAGAAGGAATCCCGTGGGGCAGGATCGCAGTTGCCGTCCCCGCGTTCTTGAGATCACTGTGCCTTGAACAGGGTTGGGAGATAGACTTCATGGAATGGCGCGGCGGCCGCAAGGGCGGCAATATCGAGGATCGGCGGGGCATGGGGGCCGGAGCGGCGGCCGGCGGGGTCGGGGTGGTTGGCCTGGTCGCGGCCGCAATCGGTTATTTCGTGTTCGGGATCAGCCCTGAGCAGACCCTATCGGCTCTCAACCAGGGCGGCGCCGTCCCACAGGAGGAGGGCCAACGCGGAACGCCGCAGGATGAAGCAGGGCAGTTCGTCGATGTCATCGAAACCTCGACGACCGAGGTCTGGACGGCCATCTTCTCAGCCTCCGGACAGCGCTACCAGCCGCCGGCCAGCGCCGTGATCTATGATCAGGCGACGGGCACTGGCTGCGGTACCGGGCAGTCGGCCATGGGGCCGTTCTACTGCCCCGCCGATCAGAAGATCTACCTCGACCTGTCGTTCTGGAGCGACCTGGAGACCAAATTCGGGGCCAGCGGTGAATTCGCCCGAGCCTATGTCATCGCCCATGAGGTCGGCCACCACGTGCAGAACCTTCAGGGGGCCATGCAGAAGGCCCAGCGGCAGGGTATGCGCGGCGAGGAGAGCGGCGCGGTGCGGCTGGAACTGCAGGCGGACTGTTACGCCGGCGTCTGGGCGGCGCGGGCCGGGACGCAGGCCGGCGGCGGCTTGCGGTTCAACGCCCAGGACATCACCGACGGCTTGGGCGCGGCCTCGGCGGTCGGCGACGATACGATCCAGAAGAAGACGCAAGGCCGGGTGGTGCCGGACGCCTTCACCCACGGCTCGGCGGCGCAGCGCATGCGCTGGTTCCGGGCCGGGTACGAGGCGGGCGACCCGGCCGCCTGCGATACGTTCAGCGCCCGGTCGCTGTAGGCCGGAAGGGGCCCTTCTCCCGCTTGTCGGGAGAAGGTGGCGGCGAAGCCGCCGGATGAGGGCGGCGCCGGCCTGCCACGCTGGAGCGCGTTCTGGCGCGGGATGCGCTGAACCCAATCTTCGCTAACCGGTGCTGCCCTCATCCGACACCCTTTCGGGGGCCACCTTCTCCCGACGAGCGGGAGAAGGGAGAGTTCTTATTCCGCCGCCGGCCGCAACCTGTCCTCGGTGGTCGGTTCCGGGTCGATGCGCACGTCGTCGCCTTGGCGCACCCGGTCTTCCCAGCGCACGCCCTTGAACCACATCGCCCAGATGTTCCTGAACCGGCGGACCAGGGTCTTGGGGGCGGCCAGGGCGGCGGGGGTGAGGAACAGGGTCAAGAGGGTGGAGAAGCTGAGGCCCCAAACCACCGCGCCCGACAGCTGAACCCACCATTCGGAGCCCGGCGCCTTGTATTCGAAATGCAGGCCCCGGAAGTTGGGGTGCAGTTCGAACATCAGCGGCAATAGGCCGATGACGGTCACCACCGTGGTCAGCATCACGGGCCGGAAGCGCTGGACGGCCGAGCGCATAGCCGCCTCGTCGGGTTCATAGCCCTGTCGCCGCAGTTGGTAGAAGGTGTCGACCAGCACGATATTGTGGCCGACCACGACCCCGGCCAGGGCGATAATCCCTGTGCCCAGCATGATCACCGAGATGTAGTCGAAGGTGTGGGCGACGTTGACGACGACGCCCAGCAGCACGCCGAAGACCGACAGCACCACCGCGAACAGGGTGACGACGATCCCGTAGAAGCTGTTGAACTGCCACAGCAGGATCACGGCCATCATGCAGAGAGTGGCCATCATGGCGAGCATGAAGAACTGGGCGGCTTCCGCCCCTTCCTCATCGGAGCCGCTGAACTTCCAACGGACCGTGGGCTCGATCGGAGCCTTCTCGAGCCAGGGCTTGAGTTCGGCGATCTTCTGGTTGGCGGCGACGCCGTCGATGGTGTTGGCCTGCAGCAGAACCAGCCGCTGGCCGTCCCGGCGCTGGATGCTGGTCACCTGCTGGCTCGGCTTTTCCTTGATGAAGTAGCTGGCCGGCACCGGCCCGAAAGGGGTGGTGATCTTCAGCTGCTCGAACGCGGCGAGGTTTCGGTTTTCCGGCGTGAAGCGGACGCGGATGTCGAGCTCGTCGTCGGCGTCGTCCGGCCGGAATCGGCCGGCCAGGACGCCGGTGGTAACGAACTGTATGGCCTGGCCGACCGACAGCACGTCGACGCCGTAGCGACCGGCGGCGGCGCGGTCGATGGTCAGGTTCAACTCGATGCCGGGCGAGGCGCGGTTGTCCTCCTGCTCGATCAGCTGTGGATCGCCGGCCAGCTTGGCCTTGATCAGATCAGCGGCTCGGTTGAGGGCGGCCGGATCGGCGCTGCGCATCTCGACCTGGACGTCCTTGCCCTGCGGCGGACCGCCCTGGGGCAGGCGCACCTCTGTCAGCACGCCGGGCATATCGGCGACGCGGCGGCGGATATCGTCGGCGATATCCTTGCCGCGGATGCCCAGTTCCTTGCGCTCTTCGAAATCGACGAAATCGACCTGGATACGACCCACCGAGTCGGCGGGCGGGCCGCCGAAGCCGCCGCTGCCCATCTTGCCGGCCGAGACATAGACCGAGTTGACGCCCTTGAGGCCGATCAGCCGTTGCTCGACCTGGCTTACCAGGATGTTGGCGGATTCCGGGGTCAGGTTGCCGCGCGCCTTGACGAAGACGGCTGCGAACTCGGGGTCCTGGTCGAGGAAGAACTCGGTGCGATGTGGTTGGCTCTGGAAGGCCCAACCGATGGCGACGATGATCACCAGGGCCATGCCGGTGACCCGGAAGGGGTGATGGCCCGCCCACCACAGCACCCGGGCGTACCAGCCCATGAAACCGTCCATCTTGCGCGGGTCGCCGTGCTCCGACTTGCGGATTTCCTCAAGGTGATGGAGGTCGACGCCCTGCTTGCGGCCGAAGATCGAGCCGAGGGCCGGGGTGAAGATCAGCGCCACGAAGATCGAGGCAGACAGCACCATCATCAGGGTGATGGGCAGGAAGCTCATGAACTTGCCGGGGATGCTGTTCCAGAACAGGAACGGCACGAAGGCGCAGAGGGTGGTCAGGGTGCCGTTGACCACCGGCCAGAACATGCGGATGCCGGCGGCGGCGAAGGCGTCGGCGCGGTCCATGCCTTCGGCCATCTTGCGGTCGGCGTATTCGACCACGACGATGCCGCCGTCGACCAATATCCCGACGGCCAGCACCAGGCCGAACATAACCATCTGATTGAGGGTCAGGCCGAAGGCCTGCAGCAGCAGGAAGCCGATCATGAAGCAGACCGGGATCGATAGCCCGACCATGATGCCCTGCCGCACGCCCAGGCTGCCGACGATGATGGTCATCACCAGGATGGTGGCAATGATCAGCCCGCTCTCCAGAATGGACAGGCTGCGCTCGATGAACTCGCTTTCGTCGAAGGTGTAGGCGACCTGGATGGTGCCGGGCCAGCGCTTCTGCTCCTCGGCGACGGCGGCGCGGACCTGCTTGACGCTTTCCAGGATGTTGGCTCCGGAGCGCTTGACCACGTCGATGGAGAAGGTGGGCTGGCCGTTGAAGCGGGTGATGCGGCCCGGGTCCTTGAAGGTGCGGCGTACCTCGCCGATATCGCCGACGGTGATCAGCCGGTCGCCGTTGCGCTTGATCGGCAGGGCCAGAATGTCTTCCGGCTTCTCGACGACGCCGGGGATCTTCACCGCGAACTCGGTTTCCCTGGTGCGCAGGTTGCCGGCCGGGATCAGCTGGTTGTTGCGGCCAATGACCTGGGAGAGCTCGCTCGCGCTGACGTTGGCGGCCTGCATGCGAGCCGGGTCGATGGTGACCTCGAGAACTTCCTCGCGGCCGCCGCCAAGATCGGTGCGCAGGACGCCGGGCAGGGTTTCCAGGCGGTCCTGCAGCTCGCGGGCGGTCTGGAACATGGTCCGTTCCGGCGCGGCGCCATACATCATGATGCCGATGAACGGGTCGTCGTTGACGTTGTTCTCGGAGATGATCGGTTCTTCGGCGTCGGGCGGGAAGCGGCCGCGGGCCATATCGACCTTGGCGCGAACCTCCTGCAGCACCTTGTCGACGTCGAAGGAGACGTCGAATTCCAGGTAGATCAGGGCGGCGTTCTGTACCGCCACGCCGTTCATCTCCTTCAGCCCCTCGATGGACTGAAGCTCGGTCTCAAGCGGGCGCACGAGCAGGCGTTCGGCGTCCTCCGGCGAGACGCCGGGGTAGGGCACCTGGATGCTGACGAACGGCACCGGGATGTCTGGCGAGGATTCGCGCGGCAGGTTCAGATAGGTGAACAGGCCGAAGACGGACAGCACCGCCGCCACCCCCAGCACCACCTTTCGCCGCTGGATGGCGGCATGGATCATCGCGGCGATCATGGGCGGGCGGCCTTGGCCGGGGCGACGATGACGGGCGTGGCGGCGACCGGCGCCGCCTCGGCCTTGACGCGGACAGTCTGGCCCTCGTTGACGAAGGCCTGGCCGGCGATGATCAGCTGGACCGGGCCCGCAAGGCCGCTGACCCAGATGCCGTCGGGACCCTGTTCCAGGATCTCGATGGGCGTGAAGGCGACCAGGCCGGCGCCGACGATGTGGCGGATGCCCTGGCGGCCGTCCGAGCCCAGCACCAGGGCCGAGGAGGGCAGGCGGTGGGCGGTCTGGACCGGGGTGGCGATGCGCACGTCGGCCGACAGGCCCGAGCGGGCACGGGAGCTGGGGTTGGAGGCGACAATCTCGACCCGGTAGGTGCGGGTCTGGGGATCGGCGTCGCGGGCCACGAAGCGGATGCGGCCGTTGAGCACCTCGCCGGTCGTCAGGGTGGCGGTGGCGGTCTCGCCGATCCGGACCTTGCCGATCTGGCTCTCCGCCAGGTCGGCGACGATGACCAGCGGGTCCAGCTCCAGCATGGTGCCGCAGGCGCCGCCAGGGGCGAGATAGCTGCCGACCTCGGCCTCGCGGCGGTCGAAGACGCCGCTGAACGGCGCGCGGACATTGACCTGACCCAGCAGCACCTCGGCCTGGCGGACGCCGGCCTGGGCGGAGTCGAGGTTGGCCTGGTCCTGCAGGACCTGGGTCTGCGAGCGGTAGCCCTGGGCGGCCAGGCGCTGCGAGGCCTGCATCTGCAGCTGGCGGGATTTCAGGCTGGCGCGGGCCTGGTCGAGGGACGCCTGGCGGGCGTCGACCGAGAGGCGGCAGAGGATGGCGCCGCGGCGCACGAAGCTGCCTTCCGCGGCCGGGACGGCGGCGACCGAGCCGGCGGTCTCGGCGCGGACGATGACGGTGCGGGCCGCCTCGGTGCGGCCGCGCAGGACAATGGCCCCGGGGCGCAGCTCGGGCGCGACCAGGCGGGTGGTGACCATCAGGGCGACCGGCCTGGCATCGACCTTGGCCGTTTCAGGCTTCTTGGTCAGGGCCCCGACCACGCCGCCGATGACGAACAGCAACAGCACGCCGCCCAGGATCGCCGCGGCGACGATGTGAGATTGTTTGATCTGCATAACTGGCCCTGTGGGCGCAGCCGACCGTGGCGTCGGGCGCGCCTATCCCCAAAGAGTAATCTGAACACTGTTCTGATAGCCGCCCCCACCCTTTCCGGGCAAATGAAATTCCGGACAGAATGGACGGGGCCGTCCAGGTTCCATCGTCTGCGTGGCGGTTGAGGCGCAGGCCTTCCAATCGCCGCCGCCTCGTCCCATAAGCGCATCCATGACCGCCCTGTTGTGGGACATCACCCAGCTCCTGCGCCCCGGCATGCCGACATGGCCGGGCGATACGCCGTTCGAGAGCAGCGGCGTCTGGGCCATGGGACCGGGGACGCCGGTCAATGTCGGCCGCTTCAGCCAGTCGGTTCACGCCGGCACCCACGGCGACGCGCCGTTTCACTATGACGCGGACGGGGTGACGGCCGAGGCGGTCGATCTGTCGGTCTATCTGGGGCCGTGCCGGCTGATTGACGTGCGCCGGGCGGGGGCGCGAATCGAGCCGGCCGACGTGGCGGGGGCGTTGGACGGGGTTCCGGCCCGGGTGTTGCTGCGGACCTATGAGGCGTTTCCGCACGAGGCTTGGGACAGCGATTTCAAGGCCATCGCGCCGGACACCATCGACCTGCTGGCTGACCATGGCGTGCGGCTGATCGGGGTGGACACCGCCTCGCTCGATCCGGAGACCTCCAAGACCATGGACGCCCATCGCCGGGTGGCGGCGCGGGGGATGGCCATTCTGGAAGGGCTGGTGCTGACCGCGCCCCCGCCGGGGGACTATGAACTGATCGCCCTGCCGCTGCCGCTGGTCGGGCTGGACGCCTCGCCGGTGCGGGCTGTGTTGCGTGAGTTGAGTTGATGACCGAGGCCGAGATCACCGCGCTGGATGCCGCCGACCGCCTGGCAGGCCTGCGGGACGAATTCGAAATCCCCAAAGGGCTGCTCTACCTCGACGGCAATTCGCTGGGGCCGATGCCGAAGGCGGCGCGGGCGCGGCTGCGTCAGGTGGTCGAGCAGGAGTGGGGCCAGAGCCTGATCCGCGGCTGGAACGACCACGACTGGATCGGGGCCCCGCGCCGGGTCGGCGACGCGATTGCCAGGCTGATCGGGGCCGGGGCCGGGGAGGTGATCGTCGCCGACTCGACCTCGGCCAATCTGTTCAAGCTTGCCGTGGCGGCCATGCAGGCAAGGCCCGGACGCAAGGTGGCGCTGTCGGAGCCGGGGGATTTCCCGACCGACCTCTACATGCTGGAAGGCGCGATGCGGACGCTTGGCGATGGCAGGCGGGTGGAACTGCGGCCGGCGGAGGAGATCGAGGCGGCCCTGAATGAGGAGGTGGCGGTGCTGGTGCTCTGCCACGCCCACTACAAGACCGCCCGCATCCGCGACATGGCCCGGCTGACGGCGGCGGCCCATGCGGTTGGGGCGCTGGTCATCTGGGACCTGAGCCACAGCGCCGGGGTGCTGGAAGTCGACCTGAACGGCTGCGACGCCGACCTGGCGGTGGGCTGCGGCTACAAATACCTGAACGGCGGGCCGGGGGCGCCGGCCTTCCTGTTCGTCGCCAAACGCCATCAGGACAGCTTGGTCTCGCCGCTGTCGGGCTGGATGGGCCATGCGGCGCCCTTTACCTTTCAGGATGCCTACGAGGCGGCCGGCGGCATCGCCCGCTTCGCCTGTGGCACCCCGCCGGTGCTGGGCGTCAGCGCGCTGGAGTGCGGCGTGGCGCTCAGCGTTAGCGCCGGGTCGAAGGCGCTGCGGGCCAAGGCGGCGGCGTTGACCGACCTCTTCATCCGCCGGGTCGAGGCCGGGCCGGCCGGGGCTGAGCTGCGCCTGGTCACGCCGCGCGCGGCGGCGGAGCGGGGCGGGCATGTGAGCTTTGCGCACCCCGACGGCTACGCCATCGTCCAGGCCCTGATCGCCCAGGGCGTCATCGGCGACTTCCGCGATCCCGACATCGCCCGCTTCGGCTTCTCGCCCCTCACCCTGAGTTTCGCGCAGGTGGCGGCCGCCGCCGACATCCTCGGCGAGGTGGTCTCCACCGCCGCCTATGACCAACCCCAGTTCCGCCAGCGCGCGGCCGTCACCTAGGAGCCCGCCATGCAGTACCTCCACACCATGGTCCGGGTCGCCGACCTCGACGCCGCGCTCGACTTCTACTGCAACAAGCTCGGGCTGGCGGAGGTGTCCCGGAACGTCGTCGAAGCCGGGCGCTTCACCCTGGTCTTCCTGGCCGCGCCTGACGATGTCGGGCTCGCGGCCGCGCGCAAGGGGCCGATGGTCGAATTGACCCATAACTGGGACCCCGAGGACTATCAGGGCGGCCGCAATTTTGGCCACCTGGCCTATGCGGTGGAAGACATCTACGCCGCCTGCCAGCGGCTGGCCGACGGCGGGGTGACCATCAACCGGCCGCCGCGTGACGGCCGCATGGCCTTCGTGCGCTCGCCGGACGGCATCTCCATCGAACTGTTGCAGAAGGGGCCGAACCTGCCGCCGCAGGAACCCTGGGCCTCGATGCAGAACGTCGGGGCGTGGTGATGAAGCTGCAAGGACGCAAGGCGCTGGTCACCGGCGCGGCCCACGGCATCGGCCTGGCCTGCGCCCAGGCCTTCGCCCGCGAGGGGGCGGACGTGGTGCTGCTCGACATCGACGAGGACGGCGTGATGGCGGCGGCCGAGGCCATCGCCGCGGAGACCGGGCGCACGGCGGTCGGTCTGGCCTGCGACGTCGCCGACGCGGACGCCGCGCTGGCGGCCGTGGCCAAGGCCGCCGAGGCCATCGGCCCCATCGACCTGCTGGTCAACAACGCCGGCATCCTGGCGGCGGGGGATATCCTCACCGCCAAGCTGAACGACTTCGACCGGGTGATGGGCGTCAACATCCGGGCCGCCTTCGTCATCGGCCAGGCGGTGGCCCAGGGCATGGTGGCGGCCGGCCTGAAGGGCTCGATCATCAATATGAGTTCGATCAACGCGGTGATGGCCATCCCCGGCCAGCTGGCCTACGTGACCAGCAAGGGGGCGATCAACCAGTTGACCAAGGTCATGGCGCTGGGCCTCGCGCCGCACGGCATCCGGGTCAACGCCATAGGGCCGGGCACCATCGCCACCGACATCCTCAAGGGGGTGATGAACAGCCCCGAGGCGGCCAGGGGCGTGCTGTCGCGCACCCCGATGAAGCGGTTTGGCGAGGCTGACGAGATCGGCAGGGTGGCGGTGTTCCTGGCCTCCGAGGACGCCAGCTACTTCACCGGCCAGACCCTGTATCCGGACGGCGGCCGGCTGGCGTTGAACTACACGGTGGCAGTCGACTGAAACGCCGACGTGGTCGGCCGCGTTCATCGACCATGCCCCTGCGCACCTACACCGCCGAGATCGACGGGCTGAACCAGTGGATCGTAGCCGCCCCGAACCAGAAGGCGGCGCTTGAAGCGTTCGGCGTGAACCAGAACCTGTTCGCCCAGGGACTGGCCGATCTGACCAAGGACGCCGAACTGGTCGAGGCGGCTGCGGCGCAGCCCGGCGTGCCGCTCAAGCGCCCCAAGACGGGCGGACAGTTCACGGCCGGGCCGGCTGACAGCGACTGGTCTGGCGCCCTGGCGGAGGCCTCCAAGGGCGTGAAGCCACGCAAGGCGCCGAGCCGGGCGCGGCTGGACAAGGCGCGGGCGGCGCTGGACGCGGCCCGTGAGTCGTGCGCGCGACGGATAGTCGATCTCGAAGCAGCGGTGGCGGCGGCGCGGAAGGCCTTGGCGGCCGAGCAGGCGCGGGCGTATCAGCTCCTGGCCAAGGCGGAGGCTGCCGTTGAAGCGGCCGAGGAAGACTGGCGAAAGGCCGGCGGCTAAGCGCGGTCCAGGAGTTCCGTGACGCCGCTGGGGAGCCGGCGGCGCCACGATCCGTCAGCGACCGTATTTGGCGATGACCTCCGGAAGCGGAATATGGCCGAGGCAGGCCCCGGACCCCGCCGGCGCCTCGCCGTTTTCGCAGGCGGCGGCGAAGGCCACCGCCGGATCGGCCTCGACGGTGGATCGGATCGACTGGACCCTGGGCCATCGGGCGATGTCTGCGACCTCGTGAATCTCCAGCCATCGGGCGACACCGGCCAGCAGGGCGTCCGCCAGCGAGCGCCGTCCGCCGGACAGCCAGGGGCCGTCGCCGACCATGGCCTCGAGCTTGTCATGACGCTCGCGGACGCTGTCCCCGCCAAAGCGGCGCAGCGTCGCCTGATAGTCCGGCTCAGGCGGCTGCATCTCCATCGCCGCCCAGAGCGGCGAGAAGGCCGCCGTGAAGCCGCTGTTCAGGAAGGCCATCAGCTGGTGCATGCGGTCGGCTTCCGGCGACCGGGGATCGAAGCTGATCCGGCGCTCGGTGCCCGCGCCTCCAGATAGGCGGCGATCGCCAGGGTTTCGGTCAGGGGAGCGCCGCTGTCGGTGATCAGCGCCGGGGTTTCATGGCGGGGATTGATCCGCGCATAGGAGGCCTCGCGCATCTCGCCGAGCATGTCGACGCGGCACAGCCAGTAGGGCTGGCCGAGCCATTCCATCGCCGCGATCAGGCCCATGGAGGTGCCGGCCGGATGGCCATAGATGAGGATCGGTTTCATTTTAATGTCCGCTGTTGGGGGAGGGGTCGCTGCGCAGCGGAGTGGAACCTAGGCGCCGACATCGCCAAGTAAATGAGGCACTTTTCTGCAACCTTGCCCGGGAGTTGGCATGAAGGACGTCGTCTCAGGCTGCCCGATCGAGCAGGCCATGCGGGTCCTGAGCGGGCGGTGGCCCACGCTGTTGCTCTACTATCTGCAGGACGGCTCGAAGCGGTTCAGCGATCTTCGGCGCGATAACCCGACCGTCTCGCACCGAATGCTTTCGCTGGAACTGCGCAAGCTGGAAAAGGCGGGGATCGTCTCGCGGACGGACTATCCCGGCTATCCTCGGCGCGTCGATTACGATCTCACCGAGTCGGGCCGGCGCCTGGTCTCGCTGATCGAAGCCATCGGCGATTGGTGGACGACCTCGGCGGCCGAGCGGGAAACCGTCGAAAGACTGGACGACGCGGCCTCACGCGGGGCTTGGCTGTGTGTGTGTCGCATAACGCCGCGGCGTTTGATGCGATGGCTCCCCGGGCAGGACTCGAACCTGCGACAAGTCGGTTAACAGCCGACTGCTCTACCAACTGAGCTACCGAGGAACATCACCGTTGGAGGAGGCGGCGTATAGACCGGGCGCCGGGCCGGTGCAAGCGATTGCGGGAGGAAAAAAAGCCCGACCTTGAGGCCGGGCTGTTCAAAGTCGGTGATGGTGGGGTGTCCTCAATGAAGACGAGGGGAAGGTCGGCTTTTATGGTTAACAAGGGGTAAATTGCACCGGGCTTAAGCGGCGACAGATGGTCTCCGATCAGCGCCTTCGAGTGCGCAGCAGCACCAGCGGCGCGCCACTCTATTACCAGCGCGATTGCCTCGACCCGAACGGCCGTTACATCACCTTCCGCATGCGCAAAGGTGCTCTAGCTGCTCCGGCTCAGGCGGCGGGCCAGCACCGCCGCCGCCACCATCAGGGCCCCGACGGCCAGGAAGCTGGCGGCGCGGATGACGCCGTCGAGGCTGGCCATGTCGAAGATCAGCACCTTGCCAGCGGTGGCGAACAGGATGCCCAGCGCCATCCAGCGCAGTGACCGCTCGCGCCAGGCCGAGCCGAGGGCCAGCAAGCCTGCCCCGAACAGGGCCCACAGAGCGGAGTAGGCCCAAGTCTCCAGGCCGATGGCCCTGGTCGCCCGCAGGTCGGCCGGGTGGAAGCCCCAGCGGGTCGCCAGGGTGACAACAATCAGCGCCCAGGCGGCGGCCACCACCAGCAGCATCTCGCGGCCGGGGCCGGTCAGGGTGCGGGCGTTGAGGGCGGCGAGCGCGGTCAGGACCAGCAGGGCCGGACCGGCGATCCAGGGCGCGCCAAGCTGGCCGGCGGCGGGGCCCCACCAGGGGGCGTGCAGCACGCCGACCAGCAGCAGGCTGACGGGCAGGGCGACGAGGCTGATCAGGGTCTCCGTGTCCCCGGCGTCGGCCCGGGCCGGGGCGGGGGCGAAGCGGCGCAGGATCGGCGGCGTAGCTGCGACCAGCACGGCCAGGCAGGTCCATTCGGCGAAGCTGGTCTCGCCGCGCCACAGCTGCGGGCCGTGGAACAGATGGCGCATCTCCAGCATCGCCCAAACGAAGGCCATCAGGGACGCGGCCGCGCCATAGACGCGCGCCGGTAGCAGCTCCGGCTGGCCATAGAGTCGGCTGGAGGCGACGCCGAACACCGCGGCCGGGGCCAGGTAGGCCAACAGCAGGGTGTTGATCAGCGGCGCGGCCTCGATGGCGTCCGTCTCGGCGCCCCACCAGGGATTGAACCACAACAATTGACCGACGGCGGCGTTAGCCAGGGCCATGCCGAGCAGGACGTGGTGTCCCAGGCGGGCGATCAGGCCCTTCACGTCGCGCAGCATCAGCAAGGCCGAGGCGCCTGCCATGGCCAGCAGCAGGGTGCGCAGCGAAGACTCCATCAGCATGCCGATGGTCGGGCTGTCGCCGGCGGCGGCGAAGCGCAGGGCCAGGAAGGCGCCGATCAGCCCGAGGCCGACACTGCCGGCGGCCAGCACCTGGCGGGCGGCGCTGACCGGCGGCGCCGGTTGCAGGCGCCAGGCGGCGAGGGCGGCCAGGGCGGCGGCGGCCAAGCAGGTGGCGACGGCGCGGCGAACCCCGCCGTCGCTCTCCAGGGCGACGAGCACGAAATCGGGGGCCAGGGCGGCGGAACTGGCCAGGCCGACGGCGGCCATGGCGGCGATGCTCAGTCCCAGCCAGCGCAGGCGGCGCTGGGCAAGGGCGAAGACCATGGCCATGCCAGCGAAGGCGGCCGGGCGGCTCCAGTCCGGAGCGGCGATGAACACGCTGAGCAGTAGGCCGGCGGCGGCCGAGAGGGTCCAGGCTAGGTGGTGGCGGTCACGCTCGGGCCGGCGGCCCAGCCAGGCGGCGGCGGCGAGGGCGGGAAGGCTGCCCAGCAGCACCAGGGTCGCACCCTGCGGCGCGGGCAGGCCGAAGCCGGCCAGCTGCGCCAGCAGGAAGGCGGCGACGGCCAGCGGGGCCGGGGCGGCGCCCGGGCGCGTCTGGCGGAAGACGACCAGACTGGCCAGGACGAGGCCGGCCGTGGCCAGCAGGGCGCCGACGCGGGCGGCGACCAGCACCGGGCCATGGGCGAAGGCCACGTCGAGGCCCAGGCCAGCGACCAGCAGGGCGGCCGGCGCGGCCAACAGCCAGGGGCTGGTCCAGCCGCGGCGGGCGGCCAGGGCGATGAGGCCGGTCAGGGCCAGGCCCGCGGCAGAGGCGCCGGCGATGGTGGCGGCGTCGCGGACGGCGCCGAAGGGGACCAGCAAGCAAAGGGTGGCCAGCAGGGCGGCGACCGGCAGGATGACCCGGGCCAGCGGGCTGTCCTCGCCGACGCGGCGGCTGCGCCAGCCGAGGGTCAGGGCGACCAGCAGCAGCGGCGTGAGGATCTGGCGCCAGGGCTCGCCGGCGAAGGCGGTGGCCAGGTGCAGGACCAGGCCGCCGGCCGAGGCGGCCAGGGCGGTCGCCAGCCATTGGCGGCGGTGGGCGACCACCAGGCCGGCGGCGGCGACACCGACCGTGTGCAGGAGCAGGGCGACGGCGTTCCAGTCCTGGGGCTCGGTGATCAGCGGGGCGATGAAGGCGCCGAACAGGGCCATCAGCGCCAGCGGCTCGCGCCGGTCGCGCGACAGGGCCAGCAGAAGGCCCGAGACCGCCAGCAGCAGCCCGGCCGAAACTCCCGGGCCGATGTAGTGATAGAGGGCGTAGGCCGCCCACAGGGTGGCGTAGAGGGTGCCGGCTCCGGCGCCCGCCAGCACGGCGGAGGCCAGCGCCTGTGGGCGCGGCCCCGGCCGGCGGCGCAGGACCTCGGAGGCGAGCAGCATCAGCCCGGCCAGGCCGACGGCCGCGATCAGCCGCACGATGGGTGTGAACCAGCCCTGCGTGGCCGCATAGCCGACCAGGAACACCCCGCCCAGCACCAGCGACCCGCCGCCCAGCCAGGCCAGGCCCTTCTCGGCCAGCAGCTCGCCGAGATTGATGCTCGGCGGTTCGGGCCGGGCGGCTGCGGCGGTGCGGCGTGGCGGCTCGACGTGATCGCGCCAGGACGGCGGAGCGGGTTGCGGGGGCGGCGGCTCGGGCGCGACCGCCGCCGGTTCAGGCCTGATCAACGGGGAGGCAGCAGGGGACGCCTCGGCGGCGGCTTTGGGCGTCCAGTCTTCGGCAAGCCTGTCGAGCCGGGCCACCGTGACCGGGTATTCCACCGCATCGAGCCGCTCGGCGAGCCCGGCGGCATGGTGGCGCAGAACCTTCTGGTCCTCCCAAAGGCGCCAGAGGGCAATAGTCAGGACGAAAATGGCGACCCAGGTCATGCGGGCATCCTCCGATGACTGGAAGGTGCCTCATGTCATCAGAAAATGCAAGTGAGCGCTCACTTACAACTTTCGTCAACTCATTGGAAGGCGCATGCGCGACGAGCGGCAACGCCGAATCCGTCATCAGCACGGCGCGCAAGCCGCGGCGGAAGGCCTCATGATCTGAAGAAAAAAAGTTGGAGGCCCGACCCGGAATCGAACCGGGGTGCAAGGATTTGCAGTCCTCTGCGTAACCACTCCGCCATCGGGCCTTACCGTCCGCCGACACGGCGGTGCGTCGGGGAGGCGGTTCGCTATCAGAGGCGAGCCGCGACGACAAGCATTAGCGACGCTTCCATTGCGTTCCCCTTAAGCCCGGACCTATAAGCCGGGCCAGCAAACGCAGCGCTTTTCCGAGGGATTCCATGGCCGCCGATTTCGCCGCCGCGCGCGAGAACATGGTCGAAAGCCAGGTCCGCACCGCCGATGTCACCGACCTGACCATCACCGACGCCATCCGGACGGTGGCTCGCGAATCTCTTCTTCCGGCCACCAAGGCCCACGCCGCCTACGCCGACACCGAGGTCGAGTATGCGCCGGGCCGCTTTCTGATGCGCCCGCGCGACATCGCCAAGCTCCTGCAGATGGTCGGCCCCAAGGCCGGCGAACGGGCTCTGGCCATCGCCGCCCCCTATGCGGCGGCGGTACTGGAGCAGATCGGCCTCGACGTCACCCGCCTCGATGGCGAGGACCTGACGGCGGTCAGCGGCGGGCCCTATGACCTGATCATCAGCGAAGGGGCGGTCTCGGCCGTTCCCGACGCCTGGACGGGTGTGCTCGCCTTGCACGGGCGGCTGGGAATCGTCGAGCGGACAGGTCCCGTGGGCCGCGCGATGTCCTATGTACGGTCGCGGGATGGCGTCGGCGGACGCTCGGTGTTCGACTCGGCGGCCCCGCTGCTGCCTGGTTTCGCCCCGAGGGAAGCGTTCGCCTTCTAGAAAAATGAGCCTGCGACGGTTCGCGACTTTGGCGCGAACCCGTCAAGGCTGTAATCCTGCGGCAACGTTGGTGCGTGAAAAAAGCTTAACTGGTCGCGACTGGCGGCGAGACTTACAGGCGATCATATATAGGCGGCGTCGTCGTCGCCTCTGGGGATAGTTCTAATGTTCAAGAGCCGTAAGGCCGGGCTGTTGGCCGCCATCTGCACCGCCGGGATCCTGGCCGGCACAGCGGCGCCGGCTTTCGCCGAGTCGCTGGCCGACGCGATCGCGCTGGCCTACCAGACCAACCCGACCCTGCGCGAGCAGCGGGCCAACCTGCGCGCCCTCGACGAGACCGTCGTCCAGGCCCGCAGCGGCTACCGTCCCGATGTCAGCGCCAGCATCAACTACGGCGTCGCCTACGACCGCTTCGGCTCGCCGCAGGGCAGCGTCTTCACCGGCTTCAACGATGACAGCCGCGGGTCCTCGAGCACCGCCGCCCTCACCATCGACCAGCCGCTCTACACCGGCGGTCGCGTCCGCTCCCAGATCAACGCCGCCCAGGCCGACATCGAAACTGGTCGCCAGAACCTGCGCACGGTTGAATCGAACGTCCTGAGCCAGGTCATCCAGTTCTATGTCGACGTCCGCCGTGACATCGAAAGCCTGCGCATCGCCGACGAGAACGTCGCCGTCCTTCAACGGCAGCTGGACGAGGCCCGCGCCCGCTTCGAGGTGGGTGAGATCACCCGCACCGACGTCGCCCAGGCCGAAGCCCGGCTGGCCGCCTCCAGGTCCCAGCAGTCGAACGCCCGCGCCCAGCTTGCCATCAGCCGCGCCAACTACGCCTCGGTCGTCGGCCAGAACCCCGGCGATCTGGAAGCCGAACCGCCGTTGGCCGAGCTGTTGCCCGCCACCATCGAAGACGCGTTCGCGATGGCCGAGGAGAACAATCCGGGACTGCTGGCCGCCAACTACGCCGAACAGGCCAGCCGCGCCCGCGTCGCCCAGGCCAAGGCCGCGACCCGCCCCAGCATCAACCTGCGCGGCCAGGTCGATGCCTCCGGCTCTTCGCCGACCAACGACCCTTTTGACGATTTCGACCGCGGCGTCTCCGGTTCGGTGGCGCTGTCGGTGCCGCTGTTCACCGGCGGCCAGATCTCCTCCTCGATCCGTCAGGCCCAGGAACAGAACAACGCCGACGCGGCCGCCATTGAGGGCGCCCGCCGCGCCGCGCAGCAGGACGTCGCCCAGGCCTGGAACCAGCTGCTCGGCGCCCGCGCCGCCCTGACCTCCAACGAGGAACAGGTCCGCGCCGCGCGAATCGCTTTCGAAGGCGTGCGCCAGGAGGCCCAGGTCGGCCTGCGCACGACCCTCGACGTACTGAACGCCCAGCAGGAACTGCGCAACGCCGAACTGTCCCTGATCAATGCCCGCCGCGATGAGTATCTCGCCGGCGCCTTCGTGCTGGCCGCCATCGGCAAGCTGGAGGCCCGCTGGCTGACGCCCGACCAGACGTTGTACGATCCGAAAGCCTCCTACCGGAAGGTTTACCGCAGCTTTGGCTGGGTTCCGTGGGAGCCGGTGATTGCCGCCGTCGACAGTGTTCTGGCGCCCAGAACCGGCCCGGCGCCCGACGAAGCGGTCAAGACGGCGAACAAGTGAGTTTGCGCTCCGGAAACCGGAGCGTAAGACTTATTACCGCACCTATTTGCAGGAACTGGTGGCAGGGCATACGCTTTGCCCACTAGTCCGGATTCGCTCCGCTTCAAACCCAGGCCCGTCACATGTCCGAACAGACCGCCCAGGAACCGACGATGGAGGAAATCCTGGCCTCTATCCGCCGCATCATCTCCGAAGATGACGCGCCGCCGGCGGAGGCCCAGGCTGCTCCCGAACCGGCCTTCGCGCCGGCCCCCGTCGAGCCCGAGGACGAGGACGTCCTGGAACTGACCGACGCCATCGAGGCTTCGGCTCCGCTGGAAACGCACGGCGATCTCGACATCTACGAGCCAGCGGCTCCCGAGCCGGCCTGGACGCCGGAGCCGGAGCCCGAGCCGGTGTTCAGCGCCCCCGAGCCTGAACCCGCCCCTTACGTCCCGCCGCCGAGCTACAGCGCCCCGGCCCAGGACGACGACCTCATCGGCTCCGTCGCCGCCTCGGCCACGGCCAGCGCCTTTGGCCGGCTGGAAGCGGCCCTGTCCATGCCGGCTCCGGGCCGCAGCCTGGATGATGTCGTCCGCGAGCTGCTCAAGCCCCTGCTCAAGCAATGGCTCGACGAGAACCTGCCGCGCATTGCCGAGGCCGCGGTCACCGACGCCGTCGAGAAGCTGCAGCGCGGCCGAGTATAGAGCCGTCATCCTAGGCCTTGTGCCTAGGACCCACATGTCCGCTCGCACGATCAGCGGAGCGGGAGCACGGCCGTGCTCCCGTGGCAGGGTTTCGCGGCAGCTGAACGGTGGGTCCTAGGCACAAGGCCTAGGATGACGATGATGGGGCCAGTGAGTGATCATCGGCGCCGACTCGCTCGCAAGCATCGCCCGCAGGGGCGGAAAGGCTTGCGCACAGACCTCACACGCCTAAGAACCCCGCCATGCTTGAGAAGACCTTCGACCCCAAGACCGCCGAACCGCGCCTGTACGCGGCCTGGGAAGCCTCGGGCGCCTTTGCGCCGACCGACAACCCGGACGCCGAGCCGTTCAGCATCGTCATCCCGCCGCCGAACGTCACCGGCAGCCTGCATATCGGCCATGCGCTGAACAACACCCTGCAGGACGTGCTGATCCGCTTCCAGCGGATGCGCGGCAAGGCCGCCCTGTGGCTGCCCGGGACCGACCACGCCGGCATCGCCACCCAGATGGTCGTCGAGCGCCAGCTGACCGAGGCGGGCAACATGAGCCGCCGCGACATGGGCCGTGACGCCTTCGTCGAGAAGGTCTGGGAATGGAAGGCGGAGAGCGGCGGCACGATCGTCAACCAGCTGCGCCGCCTGGGCGCCAGCTGCGACTGGTCGCGGGAGCGCTTCACCCTCGATCCCGGCCTGTCCGCCGCCGTACGCCGCGTCTTCGTTCAGCTGCACAAGCAGGGGCTGATCTATCGCGACAAGCGCCTAGTCAATTGGGACCCCCACTTCCAGACCGCCATCTCCGACCTCGAGGTCGAGCAGAAGGAAGTCGACGGCGCCTACTGGCACTTCGCCTATCCGCTGGAAGACGGCAGCGGCGAGATCGTCGTCGCCACCACCCGGCCGGAAACCATGCTAGGCGACACCGCCGTCGCCGTCAGCCCTGATGACGAACGCTACAAGCACCTGATCGGCAAATGCGTCCGGCTGCCCATCGTCGGCCGGCCGATCCCGATCATCGCCGACGAGTACGCCGATCCTGAAAAGGGCAGCGGCGCGGTCAAGATCACCCCGGCCCACGACTTCAACGACTTCCAGGTCGGCAAGCGCCACAACCTGCCGTCCATCTCGATCATGGACGCCTACGGCAAAATCAACGAGAACGCTCCGGCCGAGTACCGGGGGCTCGACCGTTTCATCGCCCGCAAGAAGGTCGTCGAGCGGTTCGAGGAACTGGGCCTGTTGCGCGAAATCGAGAAGGTCAAACACCAGGTGCCGCATGGCGATCGCTCCGGCGTCGTCATCGAGCCCTACCTGACCGACCAGTGGTACGTCGATGCCGAGTCGCTGGCGGGGCCGGCCATCAAGGCGGTCGAGGAGGGCAAGACCGTCTTCTCGCCGAAGAACTGGGAGAAGACCTACTTCGAGTGGATGCGGAACATCCAGCCGTGGTGCATCTCGCGCCAGCTGTGGTGGGGGCACCGCATCCCGGCCTGGTATGGCCCCGACGGCAAGATCTTCGTCGAGGAAACGGAAGAAGCGGCCCAGGCCAAGGCGACCGAGCACTACGGCCAAGCCACCCCGCTGCGTCAGGACGAGGACGTCCTCGACACCTGGTTCTCCTCCGGCCTGTGGCCCTTCTCGACCCTCGGCTGGCCCGAGCAGACGAACGACCTCGAGCGCTTCTACCCGACCCACACCCTGGTTACCGGATTTGACATCATCTTCTTCTGGGTCGCCCGGATGATGATGATGGGCATTCACTTCACCGGCGAGGTTCCCTTCCACCGGGTCGTCATCAACGCCCTCGTTCTCGACGAGAAGGGGCAGAAGATGTCGAAGGCCAAGCGCAACGTCATCGACCCCCTGGTCCTCATCGACAAGTACGGCTGCGACGCCATGCGCTTCACCCTGACGGCCATGTCGGGGCAGGCGCGCAACATCAAGCTGTCCGAACAACGTATTGAAGGCTATCGTAACTTCGGCACCAAGCTGTGGAATGCGACCCGCTTCTGCCAGATGAACGGTTGCTACCGGGTCGAGGGCTTCGATCCCGGCGCGGTCAGTCAGACCCTGAGCAAGTGGATCCGGGCCGAGACCGCCAGGACCGCCGCCGAGGTGACTGCCGCCCTGGAAGCGGCCGCCTATGACGACGCGGCCGGGGCCCTGTACCGCTTCGTCTGGAACGTCTTCTGCGACTGGTATGTCGAACTCTCCAAGCCGATCCTCAACGGCGACGACGCGGCCGCCAAGGCCGAAATCCAGGCAATGACCGCCTGGGTGCTCGATCAGTGTCTGATCCTGCTGCACCCGGTCATGCCCTTCATCACAGAAGAGCTGTGGGCGCAGACGGCCGAGGGCGGTCCCGCGCGGGATGGCTTCCTGATGAGCACGACCTGGCCGGACTATCCGGCCACCTATGCCGACGCCGCCGCCGAGGCGGAGATCGGCTGGGTCGTCGCCCTGATCACCGAGGTCCGATCGCTGCGGGCCGAGATGAACGTTCCGCCCGGGGCCCGCCCGCCGCTGACCTTGTCGGGCGCGACCGCCGAATCCGCCGCCCGGCTGGAGCGTCATCGCGACCTGATCCTCAGCCTCGGGCGGCTGGAAAGCGCGGCCGTGTGCGAGGCCCCGGCCGGTTCGGTGCCTTTCGTCATCGGCGAGGCGACGGCGGCGCTGGCCGTCGCCGACTTCATCGACCTGGCGGCCGAGAAGGCTCGCCTGGCCAAGGAGGTCGCCGGCCACGACGCCGACATCGAACGGGTTAACCGCAAGCTCGGCAACCCGGACTTCCTGGCCAAGGCCAAGGAGGAGGTGATCGAGGAGAACCGGGGCAAGCTGGCGGACGCGGAAGCGGCCAAGGCCAAACTGGCGGCGGCGCTCAAGCGGCTGGAAGGCGTCAGCTAGGCCTGACCACGGCGGCGACCCGGCTGAGGAGCTCCGTCAGCGCGGCGCGGCGGAAGCCGAGCAGCAGGATGACGGCGAAAGCGAGGTTCATGCAGGCGGCGGCGAACAGGCCGCCGCCATCGCCGTTGGGGTCGATGCCCAGCGGGGTGAACAGGTGGAAGCTGATGGCGCCCGTCATCACCAGCAGGCCGGCCAGGGCGCCGCCCGCCTGCAGAGGCTTGAAGCGCGGGTGCAGGCCGAGGATCAACAGGCCGGCGGCCAGCAGTTCGATGCCGCCGATAACATACTGGCTGAACAGGCCGGTGTGGCCAAACAGCCCCGGCGCGCCGATCGTACCGGCCCAGCCGTCGAGGCGGCCGAAGATTTCCTGGGTCTTGGGATGGTCGGTGAACTTGTAGCGCAGGCTGTCGAGGAAGATGGCGGCCATGAACAGGGCCATGGCGTCGGGGAGGTATTTCCAGACGCGGGTCACTTGAGCACCTTCGGCCAGTTGCTGTTGCCCTTGGCGATGAAGCCGGGGATGTCCTTCACCCACTTGCCCTGAATGTCGGCGTTGTAGTTCAGGTAGAGCTTGCCGCCGACGATCTTCCACTGGGTCGGATCACCCTTGGCCGTGTAGTTCTGGGCGACGGCCCAGGCGCAGTAGCCGCCGTATTGCGGCGCGTAGGCGGCTGGTTTGGCCTTGAACTTCGCCAGGTTGGCGGCCGAGCTGAACTTCCAGGTCGCGCCGTTCCAGTCGGTCTGGAAGGCGTCCGTGCCGCGCACCGGTTTTCCCTGGGTAAAATAGGCGACGGCGTCATAGCCGCCGACCGCGACGTTGTTCAGGGCCGGGGTATAGACCGCCGGCTTGGCGGCCGCGGCGAGGCTCGGGGTCATCAGCGGTCCTGCGAGGGCGAGGGCGGCGAGGGCCAGGGCGATGCGCTTCATCGTGATCTCCTTCAGGCGACCTGGGCGTCCCCACCCCAAGTGAGGGCGGCGAACGGCGGGTCCAGCGGCGTTTCGGCCAGGTGGTTGACGTAGTTGCTCATCGTCTTGAGGCCCACGGCCAGCACCACATCCAGCGCCTGGGCGCGGGTGAAACCGGCGGCGACGAAGGCGGCGATCTCGGCGTCCGACAGGAAGCCGCGCTCGCGGACCATACGCACGGTGAAGGCGCGCAGGGCCTCCAGCCGGGCGTCAGCCAGCGGGCGGCGGTCGCGGATCGCGCGGATATCGGCCTCGGGCAGGGCGGCGGCCCGGGCCCGCAAGGCGTGGGCCGGGGTGCAGTAGTGGCTATCGTGCTCGACCGAGACGGCCAACAGCACCAGCTGCTGCTCGGCTGGGCTGAAGCTCGACTTGGCGAAGATGGCCGAGAGAGCGAAGTAGCCCTCCAGCAGCTGCGGGCTCTCGGCCATCTGGCCGACCAGGGCGGGGACGTAGCCGGTCATCGCCTGGGCCTGTTCGATGAACGGCTTGGAGGCGGAGGGCGCGGTGGCGCGGCTGTGGAGTGGGAAATCGGCCATGACCGGGGAATAGGCCCATCTGTTTTCTGTGATAATCCGGCAATTGCGCATATAATCTATGCTGTTGTAGCATAAATCATGGATCGCCTCGCCGCCCTGCGCCTGTTCCTGCGTGTCGCCGAGAGCGGCAGCTTCAGCCGCGCCGCGGCCGAGGCCGGCATTGCCCAGTCGGCGGCCAGCCGGGCGGTCTCAACCCTGGAAGCAGAGCTGGGCGGTCGGCTCCTCAATCGCACGACCCGCAGCCTGTCGCTGACCGAGGCCGGCCGAAAGGTTTGCGACCACGCCCGCATCCTGGTCGCCGAGGCCGAGGCCATGGAGGCCTCGGTGCGCGGGGCCGAGCGGGAGCCGGCCGGGTTGCTGCGGGTCTCGGCCTCGGTGGCCTTCACCCGGGCCGAACTGGCGCCATGCGCCGGCGCATTCCTCAAGGCCTTTCCGCGCATGCGGCTGGACCTGATGGCCCGCGACGACCGCATCGACCTGATCGCGGAGGGTGTGGACGTCGCCCTGCGGCTGGGCGAGCTGGAGGATTCGCGGCTGACCGCCCTGTGGCTGGGGAGCTATCCACGCATGGTGGTGGCCGCGCCGGGCTTCGAGCAGGCGCATGGACCAGTGACCGCGCCGAGCGACCTGGCCGGTCGGCCGGCCATCTGCCTGACCTCCTCGAACTTCCCGAGCCGCTGGCCGCTGGCCAACGGCCGGGCCAAGGCCGAGGTAGAGATCAATCCGGCCGTGCGCACCGCCAACGGCGACGTGCTGGCCGACCTGGCGCGGGGCGGCCTGGGCGCCATCCTGGCGCCCGGCTTCCTGGTCAGTGCAGACCTCGAAGCCGGCCGCCTGGTCCGCCTGCTGCCCGACTGGAGCGCCCCGCCTCTGGGTCTTTGGGCTGTCTGGCACGGGCGCGGCCTGCCCCGAAAGGCGCGGGCGTTCCTCGATTTCATCAATGAGCGATTGGCGATCGATCGCTGAAAAGCGTTATTCGTCAGTGGGTTAAGAAGTATGTCTAGACCTATTCATTGACATGGAAGGGGCTGGCCAAAGTCTTCGCCGGATGTGTTGGTCGCCGCGGTGCGCTTTCGACCAACGAAACACCGCCGGTTCACCAACACACTGACTAACGCTCCGCGCTACAGTCTTGCAGTCTGGGGCAACGCAAAAGCCAACGGGTCCGGGCCTTTTGCCCGCTTTTTTGGCGGCTTTTCGAACGGCGCCCTCTTTTTTGTGTGTCCGGCGGGCTGCGGTATAATGGTTGCCGCTTTGATTGCCTCCGAGGCGTCAAACAGATGTTTGCATCAGGCGCGGGGCTGTGCTTCACCCAAGCGGAGCCCCGCCGCCAGAAGCGGGCCGGCAAAGCGATTCACCGAGGAAACAACACGATGTCCGACGCCGCCGCGTCCACCTGGCCCGCCATGTCGATCCAGGAGGCCCACGCCCTCCTCACCGCCCCCGGGGCGCCGTGCGAGATGGAGGAGGTGGTCATTCGGGGCATACCGACCCGGACCTGGAAAAACGTCCCCGCCACCCTGCGCGACAGCTTGGTGGCCGCCCGGGCGCATGGCGAGAAAATATTCCTGGTCCATGAAAACGAGCGGGTCAGCTTCGAAGCCTTCTACCGGGCGACGGTGAATTTCGCCGAAGCGCTGAGGGAAAAAGGCGTCGGCAAGGGTGACCGCGTGGCCATCATCATGCGCAACCTGCCCGAATGGCCGGTGGCCTTCTATGCGGCCGAGAGCCTGGGCGCCATCGTCACGCCGCTGAACGCCTGGTGGACCGGGCCGGAGCTGGAGTACGGGCTGACCGACAGCGGCACAAAGGTCGCTATCATGGATGTTGAACGCTTCGACCGGCTGGCCGAACACCTGCCCAATTGTCCGGATCTGAGCCACGTCTTCGTCAGCCGGATGACCGACGAAAACCAGCACCCCTACGTCAGCAAGGTGGAGGAGATCCTCGGCGATCCCAACAGCTGGAAGGACTTGCCGGACGTGACGCTGTCCACGGTCGAACTCGGGCCGGAAGACGACGCCACCATCTTCTACACCTCCGGCACCACGGGGAAGCCCAAGGGGGCCCTGGGGACCCATCGCAACGTCAACTCCAACATCATGTCCTCGGGCAGCAGCGCCGCCCGCAGTTTCCTGCGCCGGGGCGAGCAGCCGCCGGTGGTTGACCCGGACGCGCCGCAGAAGGCGATGATGATTTCCGTGCCCTTCTTCCACGCCACCGGCTGTTTCGCCGTCTTGAACCCCGTGATGTTCGGCGGCGGCAAGATCGTCATGATGCGCAAGTGGGACGCCGAGCTGGCCATGCAACTGATCGAGCGCGAGAAGGTCACCGCCGCCGGCGGCGTGCCGACCATCGCCTGGCAGCTGATCGAGCATCCGGCCCGCGAGAAGTATGACCTCTCCAGCCTCGAAAGCGTCTCCTACGGCGGCGCCCCCAGCGCCCCGGAACTGGTCCGCAAGATCAAGGAAACCTGGCCCAACTCGGCCCCCGGCAACGGCTGGGGCATGACCGAGACCAGCGCCACGGCCACCCAGCACGGGTCCGAGGACTACATGAATCGCCCCGACAGCTGTGGCCCGGCCGTCGCCGTCACCGACCTGAAGATCATGACCGTCGAGGGCGACCGCGAACTGCCGATCGGCGAGGTCGGCGAGCTGTGGTGCAGGGGCCCGCAGGTGGTGAAGGGCTACTGGAACAAGCCGGAGGCCACGGCCCAGACCTTTGTCGACGGCTGGGTGAAGACCGGCGACCTGGCGCGGCTGGATGAGGAGGGCTTCTGCTTCATCATCGACCGGGCCAAGGACATGCTGATCCGCGGCGGCGAGAACATCTACTGCATCGAGGTCGAGAACGTCCTCTACGACCACCCCTCGGTGATGGACGCCGCCCTGGTCGGCATCCCGCACAAGCAGCTGGGCGAGGAACCGGCCGCCGTGGTCACCCTCAAGCCCGGCAGCCACGCCACCGAACAGGAACTGCGCGCCTTCGTCGCCGACCGCCTGGCCGCCTTCAAGGTGCCGATCCGCATCGCCTTCTGGCATGAGACCCTGCCGCGCAACGCCAACGGCAAGATCATGAAGCCCGAGGTGAAGAAGATTCTCGAGGCGATGAGCTAGAAATTCACGTCGGATTTGCGGAGAATTCCGTAAGTGCAACAACTTAAGACGCCTTCCTGAGAATTATCAGGTGGCCCTCGGGTGGCCTTTCGGGTTGATTTCGGTAAGCCGCCGGTCGGTCGCGGGTCGCCCTGCCTCCAGGAACTCCGCGCTTATCGAAGCGGCTGACTATTATCCGACGGACTGGATCGTCGTGCCTGATCCAGGCGTCCCCTATCGCTACCGTCATCCTGGGGCTTGTCCCCAGGATCCCGCTGTCCGCCATCACGGTGGGGTGGAGGCGCGGCCGCGCCTCCAAGCGCAGGGGTTCGCGGCGGCTGAACCCTGGATCCTAGGCACGAGGCCTAGGATGACGGTAGCGGGGAGGGCAAGCGGAATGGTTGACCGACTTGCGAAGCCGCAGCAACTTCCGCCCAGGAGGGTCCCATGGTCCAGTCGAGCGCCGCCACCGTCGATGAGTTCATGCAGGAAGTTGGTCCCGACCGGCTGCCCTATATCCAGGAGATGCGAGACGCCTGCCTCAAGGCCCTGCCTGGCTGGGAGGAGCGGATGGAGTACGGCATGCCGGCCTATGGCCCGGCGGGCGACCGGGAAGTCGGCGTGGCCTTCAACAACCAGAAACAGCACGTCGCCTTCTACGCCGGCCACACCGCCATCGAGAATTTCAAGGCCGAATTGGCCGTGCCGGGCATCAGCTGTGGCAAGGGCTGCGTCCGCTACATGAACCCCAAGAAGATGGACTTCGCGGTCATCGAAGCCATGCTTAAGGACGTCCGCGCCCGTCATGAGGCGATGTGCTGATCAGGCGCTGATTGGCGGCCTGCGTCCTGCCCACGGCTGGGCCGCCTCCAGTTGATAGGCCAGTTCGAACAGCAGCCGCTCCTGGCCGATGCGGGCGCAGATCTGACTGCCGACCGGCAGGCCCCCGGCCGTCCAGTACAGCGGCACGCTCATCGATGGGGCCCCGGCGACGTTGTGCAGGGGGGTGTAGCCGACATAGTCGGTCAGCCGGGCGGCCAGCTCCGGGAACGGCACGTCCCCGCTGACGAAGCCGAGCGGTACGGGGGGATTGGTCAGCACCGGCATCAACACGATGTCGAACCTGGCGAACCAGGCGTCGTAGGCGGCCACGTTGGCCGTCAGCCGGCCAATGACCTTCTCCAGCGTGCCCGGCGGCGCCGTGGCGATCAGCTGGGCCATGCCGAGGCTGAAGGGCTCCAGCATGCTCGCATCAGGGGTCTTGCCGGTGGCCCTGGCGACGGCCTGGACCAGTTGGGCGGCGCCGGAGGACCACAGGGTGAGGAAGTCCTGGCCGAACTGGGCGCTGTCGATTGGCCAGTCGGTAGGCTCGACGTTGTGGCCGAGGCTCTCCAGCAGCTTGGCGGTGTTGTCGACGCCGGTGCGGACCTCCGGCCCGGGGTCCTTGCCGTTGCCGCTCTTGTAGAGCAGGCCGACCTTCAGCTTGCGCTTCAGCGGCGCGGTGACCAGACCGACGGCGGGCAAGGCGCCGTTCGGCCGCTCGGTGGCGGCGAACAGGGCGGCGGAGTCGCGCACCGTGCGGGTGACTGCGTGGTTGACGCTGATGTCGACCACCTTGTCCTGGGCGGTGGGATCGATCATCCGGCCGCGCGAGGGCTTGAGACCGAACAGGCCGCAGCAGG
The DNA here is from genome assembly GCA_046595895.1 of Caulobacter sp. Taxonomy (GTDB): domain Bacteria; phylum Pseudomonadota; class Alphaproteobacteria; order Caulobacterales; family Caulobacteraceae; genus Caulobacter. The sequence continues at coordinate 58,329 of JBKJSF010000251.1, forward strand.
AGGCAGGGATGCGGATCGAGCCGCCGCCGTCGCTGGCGTGGGCGATCGGGATGACGCCGCTGGCCACCGCCACCGCCGCGCCACCCGAGGAGCCGCCGCTGCTGCGGCTGGGGTCCCAGGGATTGCGGGTGGGGTTGTAGCCGATCGGCTCGGTGGTCGGCAGGAAGCCGTACTCCGGCGTCGCCGACTTGCCGAAGAAGATCAGGCCGGAGCGTTCGAAGGCGTCGATATGGACGTCCTGCCTGGCCGCCGGCGGGTGGCCCAGGGTCCAGCGCGAGCCAGAGCGGGTGGGCATGCCGACATAGTCGTCGAGGTCCTTGACCAGGAAGGGGACGCCAGCGAACGGACCGGTCTGGCCGCCCCTTTTTGCCTTGTCGAGGGCGCGGTCGTAGTCCGAGTTGACGATGAAGTTCAGCTTCGGCTGCAGCGCCTCGGCCTTGCGGATGGAGGCTTCCATCAACTCGCCGGCGCTCATCTCGCCCTTGCGAATGCGACTAGCCAGTTCGGTGGCGTCCGGGGTCCAGGCGGCCGACTGGGTCAGCGGCGGAGCAGCGGTGTCGGTGGCGCAGCCGGCCAACCCCCCGGCTCCCAGGGCCGTCGCGCCGGCGGAAGCGGCCAGCAGGCTGCGGCGGGTGAATTCGGTCATCGTCTGGTCGCCCCTGAGCTTTCGTCCCGTCCGGTCCGTCTGCCTGCGTCCCTGAACAGTGATCAGATTGGCGGCAACCCCGGTCCGGCGCAACTGCATGGTTTGAGCAGGGAGCCCCCGCACCGCCTCTTTCCTTGCGTGGGGGCGGGCATTCGTAGTCAATCGCCGTAAGGGCGCGAGGAACCGGCGGGGGAGTCGGGGCGCCGGGAGTCTATGATGTTTCGTCTTGAGAACGCCCAGAGCCTGGTCGGGCTGGTGCTGACCCTGCTGGTCTGCTGGGCAGTGTCGGAGAACCGCAGGGGCTTCCCATGGCGGCTGGCAATCGGCGCCCTGCTGGTCCAGGTCGGGCTGATCTTCCTGCTGTTCGGGGTACCGGCTCTTCAGGGGGTGGTGCTTGGCATCAGCGGCGTCGTCGACGGCTTGGCGGCGGGCACCGCCAAGGGCACCCAGTTCGTGTTCGGCTATCTGGGCGGCGGGCCGTCGCCCTATCCGGTCGAGAACCCCAACGCCGGCTTCGTCTTCGCCTTCCAGGTGCTGCCGCTGATCCTGGTGATCTCGGCCCTGTCGGCGCTGCTGTGGCACTGGAAGGTGCTGAAGTGGATTATCAAGGGCTTCGGCTTCCTGTTCGAGAAGACCATGGGCATGGGCGGCGCCTCGGCGACGGCGACGGCCGCCAACATCTTCGTCGGCATGGTCGAAACCCCGATTATCATCAGGGCTTACCTCGACAAGCTCACGCGGTCGGAGCTGTTCATGATGATGGTCGTCGGCCTGGCCACGGTGGCCGGCTCGACCATGGTCGCCTACGCCCTGGTGCTCAAGGCCACCCTGCCCAACGCCGCCGCCCATGTGCTGGTCGCCTCGGTGGTCTCGGCTCCGGCCGGCGTGCTGCTGGCCCGGATCATCGTGCCGGAGATCAAGGGCGAGGGCGGGGTCAACGTCGATTACACATCCCTGCTGCGCTATGAGAGCTCCATCGACGCCATCACCAAGGGAGTGGCCGATGGTCTGATGGTGGTGCTGAACATCAGCGCCATCCTGATTGTCTTCGTGGCCCTGGTGGCCATCGGCAACGAGATTCTCGGCCTGTTGCCGGCCATCGGGGGCGAGAAGGTCAGCGTCGAGCGCATCCTCGGCATGGTCTTCGCGCCCCTGGCCTGGTCGCTGGGCATTTCGTGGGAGGAGGCCGGCAAGGCCGGCTGGCTACTCGGGGTCAAGCTGATGCTGACCGAGTTCATCGGCTTCATCGAACTGGGCAAGATTCCGCCCGGCGAGATGAGCGAGCGGACGCGGATGATCATGACCTATGCGTTGTGCGGGTTCGCCAACGTCGGCTCGGTGGGGATCACGGTGTCGGGCCTGGGCGTGCTGATGCCCGAGCGGCGGGCCGAGGTGATCGGCATGGTCTGGAAGGCGCTGCTGGGCGGCTTCCTGGCGACCTGCATGACCGCCGCCGTGGTCGGAGCCATGCCCCGCGAGTTGTTCGGCATCGGGCCCGATGCGGTCCCGCCGGCCATCGTGGCGCCTGTGCCCGCCATACCGCCCGCCAAGCCGGCGCCGGTCATCGAACAGTCCAAGGCTTCGGCCGAAGCCGCCAAACAATAAGAAAGTCCGGGAGACCACCATGAAACTCTACGACAGCTTCCGCGCGCCCAATCCGCGCCGTGTCCGCTGGTTCCTGGCCGAAAAGGGGGACCACGACGTCGAGATCGTCAATCTGGATGTCTTCAAGGGCGAGCACCGGGCCAAGAGTTTCCTGGCCAAGGCCGGCCTGCCCAACGTGCCGGCCCTGGAGATCGACGATGACACCACGATCACCGAGTCGGTGGCCATCTGCCGCTACCTGGAGAGCGTCTATCCCGAGCCCAACATGTTCGGTCGCGACCCGAAGGAGACGGCGGTGTTCGAGATGTGGCTGCGGAGGGTGGAGATGATGCTGGCGACGCCCCTCATGCTGGCGGTGCGCCACAGCCATCCGGCCCTGGCGGCGCTGGAGACCCAGGTGCCGGCCATCGCCGAGAGCAACCTGGCCGGCGGGACCCGGGCCATCAAGGTGTTCAACCGGCGGCTCAAGGAGAGTGAGTTTATCGCCGGCGACCGCATCGGCATGGCCGACATCGTCGCGGCCACGGCCATCGACTTCTCCCGCATGGCGAAGTTCGCCATCCCTGAGGAGATGGAAGCGGCGAAGCGCTGGTACGATGCCATGATGGCCCGGCCGGCGGCGGCGGCGGGCGTGAAAGTCTAGCGGCCCCCGGCCGGGCCGGCGATCAAACGGTCTGCGAGACGGTGGTGAAGAGGCTGTCGTCGTTGGCGGTGGAAACGCCGACGACGGCAAGCGCGGTGGTGAGCACCAGCGAAGTACAGAAAATGAGGACCAGTTTCCTCATGGCTAAATCTCCCGTGTCCCAAGTTCGTCCTGGGAGGGTGTACGTGGGAGATCACCGTTCGGATTTCAACTTGACGAGCCGTCTTGCAGCGTGAAGCTTTTGTCATGTGGCAGTGAGCGCTGCTTCAGGCGGGCGCGGCCTGGGCCGAAGTCCAGGTGGCAGGGGGGGCGACCAGCAGGAAGGCCTGGCGCGACTGGCAGTAGGCGGCGGCCCGCTGCTGCCACACCGTGGCGACAAGTGACTGGCCAGGTTGGTCGGGCGGGATGACCATCAGGTTGAAGAGGTCGAGCTGATCCAGCACGGAAAACCGCCTGAGAGGTCGTCGGTCATGAGCGGCGGACTGTCGGCGCCGCCGGTCCCGGTGGCCGTCGCGCCCGCAGGCGGCGCGTCGGACGGGAGGAGGGGTTGGCCATCGTCGGCGAGCGCGACCCGGACAAATCGCGACTGCGCCTCCAGGACGCGGTCTATCCGCTGGCCGCCGGCGTCCGGAGCGATGCTGAGGGTAGTGAAGGTCTCGGCTTGGGTCTGGCCACCGAGCGTGACCGCCACGGTGAGCGAAAAGGCCCCGTCGGCCATCGGATCGCTGACTGTCCCGGTGATGTGGTTACCCCAGGCGCCGGGATCGGCGGCGGTGAGGACGAGGTCGCCGAGGCTTAGCCTGGCTGGCGCCGCGCCGGCCGTGGTCAGCCGGACGACAAGGGCCGAGTTTCCGCCATCTACGAAGAAATCCGACAGACTCTGGCCCATCGGCAGGCCAGTCCAGTCGGCGCCGAAGAGTCCGCTGGGCCTCCGTGAAGCTGCGGCACAACACCGCCGTGGCCACCGGCCCCATGGGGCTACGGCCAAGGAAGGCCGTCAGGCTGATCGAAACGCCACCGATCGCCTGGGGTCCTCCGGAGAGTTCCTGAACATATAGACGCCTGGGCAGCTTATCGTCGCCACGCGCTGTCCCCCAAGTCGCTGACCGGGAGCGCCGCGCAACCGGAGCGACCTGTCTATGTCGACACAGCTACAGGCGTCGAGCTACCCGCTTCACCACACCCGAGAACGACATCATCGGACTGCCGCCGGTTTGAATCAGCCCGCGGACGAAGACCATCGACTTGCCGGCCTTGGTCACCTCGCCGGTGCATTCGATCAGGTCGCCAACATGGGCGGGACCGAGGAACTCACCGCCCAGGCTGACGGTCACCGAATGGCCGCTCTGCAGTTCACGCCAGCCGATGGCAAACAGCGCAAAGTCAGCGAAGGTCAGCATACAGCCGCCGTGCATGAAGCCGCCGCCGTTCATGTGCTTCTGCTCCGCGCGGAAGGCGCAGCGGATCGAACCGTCCTCCTCCTCCTTGAAGTAGAAGGGACCCGACTGGTTTTCGAACGGATCGCTGTTCCAGAACCGCCAGCCGGCCCATTCGCCCTCGGTGATCAGGTGGGGTCCATTGCTGGGAAGTTCGCTGCCGCCGTCCATGTCCGTCCTCGCCTGGTGATCGCTGGTTAGATAGCGACCGAAAGCCGCCGAGGCGATGGCAGAATTGGCGGCTTTCGGAAGACGTCCTCATTCGCAGGCTGTAAGAGGCGGCTCATGACCTCGCCGATCGAAGACGCCATCCTCTCCCTGCTCGCCGACCTGGCGCCCGGCAAGAGCATCGACCCGGCCAATGTGGCAAGGATCATCCTGCCCGAACGTTGGCAGCGGGCCCTGGGCCAGGTGCGCTCGACCGCCGTCGGCATGGCGCGTCAGGGCCAGGTGGTCATCCTGCGTCACAACAAACCGGCCGATCCCGATAGCTTCAAGGGGGTGTATCGGCTTAGGTTGCCGATGGAGGGCGACGTCATACCCACGGGCGCGCCGGACCAAAGGGAAGAAACAGAATGATCGTCTATGGCGCGACGCTGTCGCCGTTTGTCCGCAAGACCCTGGCCGCCGCCGCCGAGAAGGGCATGGAGGTGGAGAACAAGACCCCGCCGTTCGGCCAGCCGGACGCCGAGTTCGACGCGGCCAGTCCGTTCAAGAAGATCCCGGCGCTCAAGGACGGTGACTTCACCGTCTGCGACTCCAGCGCCATCATCCACTACTTCGAGGCCACCAAGCCGGAGCCGGCGCTGATCCCGTCCGATCCGCAGGGCCGCGCCAAAGTCATCTGGTTCGAGGAGTTCGCCGACACCATCGTCGTCGGGGCGGCCGGTCCGATCTTCTTCAACCGCGTCGTCGCGCCGATGTTTCTGAAGCAGCCCGGCGACGAGGCGGCGGCGGCCAAGGGCGAAAAGGCCCTCGAGCCGGCGCTCGACTACCTTGAAAGCCTCGTGCCGGCTCCTGGCGGTTTCCTGGTCGGCGACGGCCTGACCCTTGCCGACCTCGCCGTCGCCAGCCCCTTCGCCAACCTGCGCCACCTGAAGTACGACCTGTCGCGCTGGCCGAAGACCAAGGCCTGGACCGACGCAATTCTGGCGCGTCCCTCCTTCGCCGGCATGGTGGCGCGCGAGAGCCGGATGTTCGGCGGTTAGGCGCGTTTGGCAGGGATGAGCCTCGACGCCGTCCTTGCCGACATCGCCGCCTGCCGCGCCTGCGCCGGCGAGCTGCCGCATGAGCCAAGGCCCGTTACGCGGGTGTCGGCGCAGACTCGCCTGTTGATCTGTGGCCAGGCGCCGGGCCGGCGGGTGCATGAGAGCGGGCTGCCGTTCGACGATCCGTCCGGCGAGCGCCTGCGTTTCTGGATGGGCATCGACCGGGCGACCTTCTATGGCCGGCCGGAGATCGGCGTGGCCGCTATGGCCTTCTGCTTTCCGGGTACTAACCCAAAGGGCGGCGACTATCCGCCCCCGCCAAGGTGTGCGGAGCTGTGGCGGCCAAGGCTGATGGCGGAACTGCCGAAGATGGAACTGACCCTGCTGGTCGGCAGCTACGCCCAGGCCTGGGCCCTGAAGAACCGAGCCAAGCGGACCATGACCGACACCGTCGCCGCCTGGACCGAGTACCTGCCGCATTACCTCCCGATGCCGCATCCGTCGTGGCGCAACACCGCCTGGCTGAGGCGCAATCCCTGGTTCGAGGATGAGGTGGCGCCCTATCTTCGCCGGCGGGTCGCTGACATTCTCAACCGATGAATCGCCGTCTGCTCCTGTTCGGCTTGACCGCCATGACCGGCCTCAACGCCTGCGCGTCCCTGGCCCTGCAGAGTCCGCTTACGCCGACGCCGGAGTTCGCGGGCCCGAGTTTCGGCGGGGACCGGTTCGTCAGCTTCGACGGCGCCCGGCTTGGCGCGACCAGCTGGCCGACCGTCGATGAGCCGAAAGTCGTGCTGGTCGCGCTGCACGGCATGAACGACTACGCCAATGCATTCCATCTGGCGGCCCCGGACTGGGCCGAGCGCGGCATCGCCACCTATGCCTTCGACCAACGCGGGTTTGGTCGCTCGGTCGGGCGCGGCATCTGGGCCGGGCGGGAGCTGATGAGCGAGGATCTGCGGGTGTTCGTCGGCTTGGTGAAGGCGCGGCATCCGGGCGTGCCGGTGGTGGTTGCCGGGGAGAGCATGGGTGGGGCGGTGGCCATCTGCGCCTTCGCCTCGGACCGGCCGCCGGCCGCCGACAGGCTCTTGCTGCTCGCCCCGGCGGTGTGGGGCTGGTCCAGCCAGCCGCTGCCCAACAAGACCCTGTTGTGGATCACGGCCAGAATCACGCCGGATCGGCCGGTGGAGCCGCCCGGCTGGCTGACCAACAGCATCCGGCCCTCCGACAATACCGAGGAAATGATCGCCATGGGCCGCGACAAGCTGATGATCTGGGGCGCACGGCCGGACACCATCAGCGGCCTGGTCGATCTGATGGAGGCCGCCTGGCGCGAGATCGGGGCAGTGAAGGTCCCGGTCGCCTACCTCTACGGGGCCAACGACCAGGTCATTCCGGAGAGGCCGTCGCGGCAGGCGGCCAACCGGCTAAAGCCGGGTGACAGGACCGCCTGGTACGCCAATGGCCATCACCTGCTGATCCGCGATCATCAGCGCCAGAAGGTCATCGAAGACGCCGCCAGTTTCATTCTCGACCCCGTGAAGCCACTGCCTTCCGGCATGCCAAAAATTCCAAAACCGGGAGCGAAGCCTTCCCGCGCTTGAAGGGTTGTGAGGAGAGCCCTTGCGGCGTAGATCGCCTTGCGCGCATCGCTCTTCCCCCAAACGCGAAGTTCTTGGCATGACCCTGTTCGATTCTCCGTCCTTTGAAGGCCATGAAGGCATTCACGCCTTTTCCGACCCGGCCTCGGGACTGAAGACCATCATCGCGGTGCATTCCACGACCCTTGGCCCAGCCGCGGGCGGGTGCCGCATGTGGCCCTATGAGAGCGCCGCGGCGGCGCTGGAAGACGCCCTGAAGCTGTCGCGGGCGATGAGCTACAAAAACGCCATGGCCGGTCTCGACCTGGGCGGCGGCAAGTCGGTGATCATCGGCGATTCCCGCAAGGACAAGACACCCGAACTGTTCCAGGCCTTCGGCCGCGCCGTCGAGCGCCTCGGCGGCCGTTACTGGACGGCCGAAGACGTGGGCGTCTCGCCGGCCGACCTTGAGGAGGCCCGCAAGGAGACCCGCTACGTCGCCGGCCTCGAGGGCCACAAGGCCGCCTCAGGAGATCCGAGCCCGGTCACCGCCGAGGGCGTGTTTCGGGGCCTGCGCCTTTGCGTCGAGCGGGCCTATGGACGTGACTTGAACGGCGTCACTGTCGCGATCCAGGGCGTTGGGCACGTCGGGGCCCATCTGGCCGACAAGCTGCATGCGGCCGGCGCCAAACTGATCATCGCCGACGTCAACCAGGCCTCGCTAGACGCCGTGGCCGCCCGCACGGGCGCGCAGGTCGTGGCGCCGGACGCCATCTTCGACGCCCAGGTGGAGGTCTTCGCACCCTGTGCGCTCGGCGGCGCGGTCAGTTTCGAGACGCTTGGCCGCCTCAAGGGCCGGGTCGTGGCCGGAGGGGCCAACAATCAGCTGGCCTCGCCCGAGGTCGGACAGGCCCTGTTCGAGAAGGGCCTGCTCTACGCCCCCGACTACGTCATCAACGGCGGCGGCATCATCAACGTGGCGGCGGAAATCCGAGGCCTGGAAACGGGTAGCGCCTTCGATCAGGGCTGGGTGGACGCCAAGCTGGACCGTCTGGCCCTGACCCTGGCCGAGGTGCTCGACCGCGCCGTCGCCGAGCGCCGCCCGACCCATGCCGTCGCCAACGAGATGGCCCGCGAACGCATCGCCGCGGGCGCTCGCAAATAGCTGGGCCGCCGCCTGGGGGAAGACCACGCGGATGGGCGGTTACTCACGCAGCGGAGGAAGGCCGCCAGCCGCTAATCGCGCGGCATGCCTCGGCGGGCCTTGGGGGCCGGTAGGCGCTTTCCGCCACTGATCGTGAAGGACAGGCCGAAGACGGTGTCGTCGCGCTTGTAACCGTAGGCGCCGATCTCGCGCTGGGTGGCGGCCGCCGAGATCTGCATCGGTCCCTTGCGCCAGCCCAGGCCCAGCTGGAGCTTGCCGTATTCGGCCAGCTTCTCGACCGTCCAACGTTGATTGGTCTTGCCGCCCTTTTGACCGAAGTTGAAGCCGAAGGCGTCGCCGGAGGTGGCGGCGAAGGCGAACCAGCGACCTTTCTTGGTACCAGCTGGCGATACATCGACCTGCACGCCTAGTCGCTTGGCGTCGAACAGCCGTGAGCGTGGGGCGATCGGCGCGGCGGCCAGGTTCTGGCGAGGATCACGAGCCTCGAAGGCCAGGCCAGATCCCGGGTTGAGCGGGGTTTCGTTGGTCAGGCTGACGGTCAACCGGCTGAGCGGGTTGAACAGGCCGAACGGTGTGGACGAGGGGGCCAAGGCCTTGCGCACGGCCGGAGTGGCATAGGCGGCGACGCGCGGCTCGGCGTAGCCCCGCAGCGGCGGATCGGCCTTGGGGATGAAGCTGGCCAGGATGGCGACCTGGGCGTCGGGTGCTCCCGGAGCGGCGGCGGCGCCCATCTGGATGACCTGAGCCGGCCGGGCGACGGGCGGGGCCTTGGCGGCTCCGGCCAGTTCGATCACCGGGACCGGGCCGTCGTCGAAGCGGCTGGTGCGGATTGGCGCGTCCGGATCGTCCGACACCCGGTCGGAGCCGGACCCGCTGAAGGCCCCGGCGAAGTCGGCGCTCTTGAGGAGACTGGTGTCGGAAAGGCCGTCGGAGCCCGCTCCGGTGACGGAAACAGCGGAAAGGGCCGCGAAAGACACGGCCGACAGACAGGTCCAGACGATCCCGGCTACAGCCCGCATCTACGCCCCCGTGTACTCCCTGGCAGAAAGTTAACGGGATGGCGGGTGGGCGCAAGCCCAGTCGCGGGGCAGGCGAGCCCTGGCGATCACTTTTCGTATCAGTGTTCGCCCGGCTCGACCCGAAACGAGGAGATCAGTGGGCCGGGCGCCGTTTAGGGACCGGTTTGTCCTCTTTTCGGGCCGTGTCCTTTTCCGCCTTCTGGCCATGTTGCGGTTCAGGGACTGACCTGCAGAAAGCGTCTCTCCAGGGCGGTTCCTGTTGCTGAAAATTGGAGGTCATGACGCGGTACTCCCAACAAAGCGATGTCTGACGGACCCTCAGGCGGCCGTCGCCAGGTCGTCGGCGGCCGAAACGGTGACATTGACGATCAAGTCGCGCTTCCCCGGGTCGCCGATGAGGATTCCGCTGACCGGAGCGGCCTCGCGGGGGGTGCGGCTGACCGCAACCGGGATCAGGTCGGAGGACTCGGCCAGGCCATTGGTCGGGTCGAATTCAGTCCAACCAAGGTCGGGCAAAAAGACTTCGCACCAGGCATGGGTGGCCCCGGCCCCGCGCAGAGTAGCGGCGGGGCTGTGCAGGTAACCGGAAACAAAGCGGGCGGCGTAACCGACCCGGCGCAAGGCCTCGACCATCAGCCAGGCGAAGTCGCGGCAGGTGCCGGCGCGGGTGGCGAGCGTCTCGGCCGGCGTCTGCACACCCTCTTCATAGCGGGCCTTGTAGGCGAAGGAATCAATGGACCGGTTGAGCCGCAGCAGGAAGTCGAGCGCCGGCTCATCTGGTGCGTTCATTTGCGCCTCCACCCAGGTGGTGACGGCCGGATCATCCTCGCTGTCGGGGACCATGAAGGGAGCAAGCGCCGCCCGGTCGTCACGACCATAAGCGATCGGCATGGGGGAGTGGGGGTTGTCCGGGTGGAACGGCGCCAGCGGGGCAGGGAAGCGTTCGATGACCAGCTGGCTGATGATGGCCAGTTCCGTCGCCTCACCCCGCGGTGTGAACCAGCAGACACAATTGCCGTAGGCGTCGTAGGTCCAGCGGATGTCGCCGGGTGGGCCGACCGCCATGGACGCTTGCTCTACCTTCAATCCATGGCTGTCTCGGGGCCGCAGCATCAGGCGCTGCGGTCCAAACGCCACCGGTTTTTCATAGTGGTAGCGGGTCTCGTGCTGGATCATGAGGCGCGTCACAGCCCCTGAACAATGCGGGAAGGCTTTGGTTCCAAAGCATTTTTTGCGATACGACCATCGACAGAACAAAAAGAGAACTTTAAAGTCGCTTCATGGCAGTGCTCGATCTCAAGCGTAAACTCTCCATTCTCTCCGACGCCGCGAAATACGACGCTTCCTGCGCCTCGTCGGGCTCAAAAAACCGCAACTCTATCGGTGGCAAGGGCGTGGGCTCGACCGAGGGCATGGGCATCTGCCACGCCTATGCGCCGGACGGGCGGTGCATCAGCCTGCTCAAGATTTTGCTGACGAACTTCTGCATCTACGACTGCGCCTACTGCATCAACCGGGTGTCCTCGAACGTGGCCAGAGCACGGTTCACGGTGCAGGAGGTCGTCGACCTGACGCTGGGATTTTACAAGCGCAACTACATCGAGGGCTTGTTCCTCTCATCGGGCATCATCAAATCCGGCGATTACACGATGGAAGAGATGGTGCGGGTCGCGAAGGCCTTGCGGCTCGACCACGACTTTCGCGGCTACATCCACCTCAAGCTGATCCCGGAAGCCTCGCCGGCCCTGGTGCTGGAGGCGGGCCTGTATGCCGACCGGGTGTCCATCAACATCGAACTTCCGAGCGACGAGAGCTTGACGGCCCTGGCCCCGCAGAAGGACGTGCGGGTCATCAAGAAGGCGATGGGCGGCGTTCGCCTGGCCATCGACGGGGGCAAGGACAAGGGCCGCAAGACTCGGCCGCCGAGGTTCGCGCCAGCCGGCCAGTCGACACAGCTGATTATCGGAGCGGACGCCTGCAGCGACGGCGAGATTCTGAACCGTAGCGCCCGGCTGTACGGGAGTTATGGCCTTCGCCGGGTCTACTACTCCGCCTTCAGCCCGATCCCTGACGCATCGCGAAATCTTCCGCTGGAGCGGCCGCCGCTGCTGCGCGAGCACCGGCTTTACCAAGCCGATTGGCTGATGCGGTTCTACGGCTTCGAGCGCGAGGAGATCGTCGGGGAGACCGGCAATCTCGATCTGGCGATCGATCCCAAGCTGGCCTGGGCCCTGGCTCATCGCGAGGACTTTCCGGTCGATGTGAACAAGGCCGACCGCGAGGTATTGCTGCGCACGCCCGGCCTGGGGGTGAAGACCGTCGACCGGATGATCGCCCTGCGGCGCCAGAAGCGCCTGCGGCTGGAGGACGTGAAGCGGCTGGCGCGCGGCATCGAGAAGGTGAGGCCGTTCATCGTCACGGACGACTGGACGCCGGGGTCGCTGACGGACCGTCTCGACCTGCGCCGACAGGTTGCGCCCGAGCAGCCGAGGCTGCTGTGAGATTGGCGCGGCTTGAGGGGCCGACCGATTTCGAGGGCTGGCGCACGGCGGCGCGGGCCTTGCGACTGCAGGGCGTGGAGCCGAACCGGGTGGCCTGGGCCGTGGCCGGGGAGGGCGATCTTTTCGCCGAGCCGGCGGCCGGGGTCGAGGAGACCGCGCAGGGCGCGCCTGCCTTCCGGACACCGCGCGCCTTCGTCGATCTGGCGCAGGACGTCATCCGCCATCGCGACGACGGGCGGTTCGACCTGCTCTATCGCCTGCTGTGGCGGCTCGAGCGAGAGCCAGGCCTGATGCTCGACATCACCGATCCGGACGTAGCGCGGGCCCGGGAGTTGGCCAAGAACGTCTCTCGCGCCAGCCACAAGATGAAGGCGTTCGTCCGCTTCCAGCGGATTGGAGCGGTGGAGCCGGAGGCCTATGCCGCCTGGTTCGAGCCCGCTCATTTCGTCGTCGAGCGCACAGCGGGCTTCTTTGTGCGGCGCTTCGCCGGCATGCGGTTCTCGATCCTGACGCCAGACCTCTGTTGCCACTGGAATGGCGAGGATCTGGCCTTCTCTCCCGGCGTCTCGCGCGTCCAGGCGCCCGCCGTCGATGTGCTGGAGGACTACTGGCTCACCTACTACGCCTCGATCTTCAATCCGGCACGACTGAAGGTGAAGGCCATGCAGGCGGAGATGCCCAAGCGGTATTGGCGCAACCTTCCCGAGGCGCGGCTGATTCCGCAGCTGATCGCCACAGCCGGGGAAAGGACCGCGGCCATGGTCGCCGCCGCGCCAACAATGCCCGCCCGCCACGCCATCAAGGCCGCCCGCGCCGCCGCGCGAGATGCGCCGCTCGGGGCAGGGGCGCCGGCCTCCCTGGAGGCGCTGGCGGCCAGGATCGACGGTTGCCGCCGATGTGACCTCTGGAAGGATGCCACCCAGGGCGTGGCGGGCGAAGGTGCGGCGCGAGCGCGGCTGATGTTCGTCGGCGAGCAGCCGGGCGATCAGGAGGATCTGGCCGGGCGGCCGTTTGTTGGACCAGCCGGGCAGGTGTTCAACCAGGCGCTTGAGAAGGCCGGGGTGCCACGCGAGGAGACCTACATCACCAACGCGGTGAAGCACTTCAAGCACGAACCGCGCGGCAAGCGGCGGCTTCACAAGACGCCGGCGGCCTCCGAGATCGTCGCCTGCCGCTGGTGGCTGGACAGTGAGCGACGGCTGATCCGGCCGCGGGTGATCGTGGCGCTGGGGGCGACCGCGGCGCTGTCGGTCTTCGGCGAGCCGATGCCGATCGCCGCCAACCGAGGCAGGGCGATCCAACTTCCGGATCAGGCGCAAGGGGTGGTGACCTACCACCCGTCGTTCCTGTTGCGTGTGCCGGATGCCAAGGCCAGGTCGGACGGGTTTGCGGCGCTGGTCGAGGATCTGGCGTTGGCGTGGAAGCTGGCGGCGTAGAAGGGCAGGCGTGCTTAGCCCGACATCGCGTTGAACTGGGCGCCAGGCTGCGCATCGCCGATCAGGATCGGTTCGCGTATCGGCAGCCGCTCGGCGGCGATCTGCACCGGATCGGCGGGGGCGACGAGGATATCGCTGATCGCCCGGCCGCTGAGGAAGGGAACCCGCATTTTCACGCAGAAGCCCAGCTCGCGGCGTGTCCGGACGTTGGTGATAGCCGGCCAGATATGGCGGCGCTGGTAGGCGTCCCGGCTGGCCATGAACCGTGTCGCCGCCGCCAGCCGGCCGCCTTCGTCGATGTCGGGCAGGCTGAGGGTGACGCTGTTGACCGCCTCGCTCATCAGGGTGTCGATCTGGAAATTGGGGTCGGCGGTCTGCAGGTCGACGAAGCCGAAATAGGGGTGCAGGAAGGCCTTGAGCTGGGTGACGGCCGTAAAGGAGGGCGCGCGCGGGACGTCGTAGACGACGGCCGCCAGCCGGGGCCTGAACGCCTGGGGCAGGGCCTCAAGGGCGCGCAGATAATGCTCGCGCGACGGCCGATGAATGGCCGACGAGAAGCTGATCGGCAGGAATAGCAGCCCTTGCGAGCCGATCAGGGCTCGCGGCGCAGACTCCAGGCATAGTTTGTCGAAGGCCACGGCGTCGTCGCCGGGTTGGACGGCGACGCCGTCGACAATGCTGTAGGCGCCGCCGCGCAGTCCCTTGCGACGGGCCGTCAGACCACTGCCGATGAAGCTTGCCTTCAGCGCGCACCAGACGCCGGTGAAGCTGACCTCGACGTCACCATTGGCGACCGGCGTGCGACGCCTGGGACCGGGCTCGACCGGCGGCGGCGGCGAGACCAGGGGGCCGGCCTCCTTTGGCGGCGAGACGACGCGAACGCCCTGCGGCGTGATCTGGGAAATGCGGCCAGACAGGCCGTCAATCTCACCGCCCTCCAGCAGGATACGGCGCAGCTCGGCGGAATCGACCGCCGCGAAGCGGGTGACGGCGTCCTGTTCGCCCTCCAGCATGGCCAGGGACACCGCCCCGCCGTCGCCGGCGCCGAACAACTTGATGTGCAGTTCCTCGGAGAGGGCAACCAGTTCGTTTGCCGGCAGCCGGGTCGCCTTGGGGTCGGCCAGCAGGAAGGCGTAGGGCGCGATCTCGCCGTGCCGTCGTGGCCAGCGCCAGCGGGTTTCCAGAAAGGCGTTGGCCACGCGGCCAACCAGCAGCGCCAGCTTTTCGCCGCCCGCCGCCTCCTTGGCGGGGTCGATCATGATACGGACACAGGCGATTGCAGTCATGGCCGCAATAGTGGCGTGCCTATTCTTACCAAACCGACCACGGCCGCGCGGCACGATGCCGCAGACCGGCGCCGTGCCTTGGCGGCCGGCCGCGCTACAGCTTCACCGGCTCCATCTTCGGCGTCAGCAGGTGCACCACCCCCAGCGCCAGCAGGTAGGCGCTGGCGGCGACGATGAAGATCGGCGTGTAGCTGCCGATCTTCTCGAGCACCCAGCCGGCGTACTTGGCCATGGCCATGCCGCCGATCGCCCCGACCATGCCGCCGATGCCGACCACCGAGCCGACCGCCGAACGCGGAAAGACGTCCGAGGGCAGGGTGTAGAGGTTGGCAGAGAAGCCCTGGTGGGCCGCCGTGGCGACGCCGATGATCAGCACCGCCATCCACAGGTTGTCGACGACAGCTCCGAGACAGACCGGAACCGCCAGCAGGGCGCAGATCAACATGGCGGTCTTGCGGGCGGCGTTGAGGCTCATGCCCCGCTTCATCATCGCCGAGGACATCCAGCCGCCGCCCACACTGCCGACGTCGCTAAGCAGGTAGATGCAGACGAGCGGGATGCCGAAGGTCTTGAGGTCGAGGCCATGCTTTTTGGACAGAAAGTCCGGCAGCCAGAAGAGGAACATCCACCAGATAGGATCGATCAGGAACTTGCCGAGCGCATAAGCCCAGGTTTCCTTGATAGTCAGCAGCTTCAGCCAGCCGACCCTCTCGACCGGATCGGCCGGGTCCTGTTCGATCCAGGCCAGTTCGTTCGCCGTCAGGTTCTTGGCTTCACGCGGCCGGCGATAGACCAGCAGCCAGATCGGGAGCCACAGCAGGCCGGCGATCCCGGTGACGACGAAGGCCACCTGCCAGCCCCAGGTGAGCACGAGCATCGGCACGATCAGCGGCGTGACGATGGCCCCGATGTTGGTGCCGGCGTTGAACAGGCCGGTGGCGAAGGCGCGTTCCTTCTTGGGGAACCACTCGGCCACCGCCTTGATGCCACCCGGGAAGCCGCCGCCCTCGCCGACGCCCAGCAGGACGCGAGCGGCGATCATCTGGTTCAGCGAACTGACGCCGGCGTGGGCGATGTGGCCGATCTGCCAGATCAGGAAGGCGATGCCGAAGCCCCAGCGGGCCCCGATGCGGTCGATGAACCGGCCGAACAGCAGGTAGGAGACGGCATAGCTGGCCTGGAAGTAGAAGATGATGTCGGCGTACTGTGTCTCGGTCCAGCCGAACTCGGCCGACAGGGTCGGCTTGAGTACGCCCAGCATCTGGCGATCAACGTAGTTGATCACCATCGCCGCGAACAGCAGCGTGCAGATCAGCCAGCGATAGTTGCCCACCTTGATGGAGGGGGTGGCCCCGTCAGCCTCGGTCGCGCTGCTCATTCGACGTGTCCTATTCCCCGATCGGCCTCGCCGGTTTCGCCCGGCATAGGATTTCACCGAAAGTCCCAAAATCGATGCGGGCGGTCTGACCCGGGACGATGTCATGCACGCCGGTCACCGCGCCAGTGGACACCAGGTCGCCGGCCTTCAGCGGTCGTCCACGCGACGCGCAGTGGCCCAGCAGCCAGGCCAGCGCTTCGGCCGGGCCGTCCGGCAGGTCGGCGGCCGAGCCGGATCCGACTCGCGTGTCGTCTATGAAGGTCTGGCAGGTCAGGCTGTCGAAGGCGCGCAACCGCCAGCCGTCGACCGGCTGGCCGAGGATCAGGCCCCAGTTGTTGCCAAAGTCGCTGGCCACCACGAGGGGGCCGAGCGTGTTGATCGTGGCCAGCGGGCTGCCGGCGGTCTCGACACCAACGAACAGGGCGTCGGCCAGCTCGACGGCCTCGGCGGCCGTCCAGTGGGTCTTTCCGGTCGGCGCGTCGGCGCCCAAACGGTAGATGAACTCACCCTCGACAGCGGCGAATCCGCCGACGAAGACCGGGACGTCGAGGATTTCACCGGGCCTGGAGACCCAAAGGTTGCGGGCGAACACCGGGCCGGCGATGCGCGCCTCGCCCAGCCGGCCCTGCAGGTCCGGCGCGATGCGGCCAACCTTCCAGGCGACCGGGGTCTCGCCCCATTGTACGAGGGCCTCGTCCTGGACGGTATAAGACCCGACGAGGTCGGCCGGAATGTCGCCGGGAAATCCGGGTAGCGCCCTGGCGTCCCGCCGGGCAGTGGTAAATGCGCGGGCGATGTCGGCGCTGATGTCGCCGGTCACGCTGCTGGCCGCCGATCCCTTCAAGCCGATGATCCTCCCCGGTCGCTTTCTTCGCCGTTGCCGGCGCCCCATTGTCGGGGTCGGGATTGTCTCTAGTGGAAACCGGTGTCATTTTCAATCCGTAGGCGGCGAAAAGGCCGTCGTGAAGACCGGTTCAGGAGTGAAAGCGGTGTTTAAACAAAGACTTGGCACCGCAGTTTTAGGGTTTGCGGCCTGTTTTGCACCGCTCGTCGGTGTCACAGCGCAGACGCCTGAGTCGGCCACCGCTCCGATCGCTTTTCCGGGCGCCCTGGGATGGGCGGCCAAGACGCCGGGCGGCCGGGGCGGCGATATTATCCGGGTGGTCAACCTGAATGCCGACGGGCCCGGGTCGTTCAGGGCGGCGGTCGAGGCCAAGGGGCCGCGAATCGTCGTCTTCGAGGTCGGCGGGGTGATCGACATGGGCGGCAAGACCCTGAAGATTCGCGAGCCCTTCCTGACCATCGCCGGCCAGACCGCGCCATCGCCGGGCGTCACCCTGATCCGGGGCGGCGTCGATCTGGCCACCCACGATGTCGTCGTCCAGCACATCCGCGTGCGCCCAGGCGATGCAGGCTTCGCCAGGAAGAGCGGCAAGGACTTCGACAGCATCTCCACTCAGGGGATCAGCTACAACATCATCGTCGATCATTGCAGCCTGAGCTGGGGCACGGACGAGAACCTGTCGGCCTCGGGGCCCAGGTTCGTTGGCAAGACGCCGGACGACTGGCGGGCAGGGACGTCGCGCAACATCACCTTCTCGAACAACATCATCGCCGAGAGCCTTCGATACTCCACCCACGCCAAGATCGAGCATTCGAAGGGCAGCCTGATCCACGACAACATCACCGGCATGCTGATCGTCGGGAACCTCTACGCCCACAATTTCGAGCGCAATCCGATGCTAAAGGGCGGGGTACGGGCGGTGGTGGTCAATAATCTGATCTACAATCCCGGCCAGCGGGCCATCCATTACAACCTGATGGCCGAGGAGTGGGGCGACCATCCCTGGCAGATCGGCCAGCTGGTGGCGGTTGGCAACGTGCTGCGCGGCGGCATGGACACCGCCGAGCACCTCGCCTTCCTCGAGATCGGCGGCTACGGCGACCTTGAATACTACGGCAAGGACAACATCGCCGTGGACCGCTACGGCCGCCCCCTGCCGATGTTCGGGCGCTACACGACCAGTCCAGCCAGGATCATTCAGAAGGGCAAGCCGATGCTCTGGCCCGAGGGGTTGAAGGCGATGCCCGCCAGCGCCGTGCAGCAGTCGGTCCTGGGCGGCACCGGGGCCCGACCCTGGGACCGCGACGCCAACGACGTGCAGCTGATCAGCGACACTGCCGAGGGTCGCGGGGCCATCATCGACAGCCAGGACGATTTGCACGGCTATCCCGCGCCCAAGGAGACGCGGAAGGTCTTCAACGCAGACGACTGGAACCTGCTCGACATGACCCCGAAGCGCTCCGACGTGCTCGACGCCGGCGCGAAGGCGAAGGGGACCTAGGGTCACACTTCACCTGAGGCGTCATCTGCCGTAACGGACTTCCAACAACCGTTTGGGAGTCCGCCATGGCGCTCGATGCCGAAACCCGTGACCAGTTGGTCGATACCGTCCGCCGGTTTGTGACCGAGCGGCTGCGGCCCCTGGAAGCCTCGGTGGCCGAGGCCAACGCCGTGCCCGACAGCATCATCGGCGAGATGCGCGACCTGGGCCTCTTCGGCCTGTCGATCCCGGAGGAATACGGCGGCCTCGACCTCTCCATGGAGGACGAGTGCCTGGTGATCTTCGAAATGGGCCGCACCAGCCCGGCCTTCCGCTCGGAGTTCGGGACCAACGTCGGCATCGGCAGCCAGGGATTGGTGATGTTCGGCAACGACGACCAGAAGGCCAAATGGCTGCCTGGCATCGCCGCCGGCACGACGGTGACCAGCTTCGCCCTGACCGAGCCGGAAGCCGGCTCCGACAGCGCCGCGGTGCAGACCCGGGCCACCCTTGACGGCGACGCCTATGTGCTGAACGGCTCCAAGCGCTACATCACCAACGCCGCCAAGGCCGGGCTGTTCACGGTCATGGCCCGCAGCAATCCGGACGTGAAGGGCGGCGGCGGCGTCAGCGCCTTCCTGGTGCCGAGCGACCTGCCGGGCATCAGCGTCGGTCCCCCTGAGAAGAAAATGGGCCAGCACGGCGCCCAGATCCACGACATCACCTTCGACAACGTCCGGGTGCCGGTGGAGAATCGCCTTGGCGAAGAAGGCGAAGGCTTCAAGGTGGCCATGCAGGTGCTCGACAAGGGCCGGCTGCACATCGGGGCGCTCTGTGTGGGCGTGGCCGAGCGGTTGCTGGCCGACTGCGTGGCCTACGCCGGCGAGCGCAAGCAGTTCGGCCAGGCGCTGAGCAACTTCCAGCTGATCCAGGCAATGATCGCCGACAGTAAGACCGAATGCATGGCCGCCCGCGCCCTGGTGCTGGAAAGCGCCCGCAAGCGGGATGCCGGCGCCAACATCGTGCTGGAGGCGGCGGCGGCCAAATACTACGCCTCGGAGATGGTCGGCCGCGTCGCCGACCGCGCGGTGCAGATCTTCGGCGGGGCCGGCTACGTCGCCGACTACGGCATCGAGCGGCTGTATCGCGATGTGCGGATTTTCCGCATCTACGAAGGCACCAGCCAGGTACAGCAGCTGGTCATCGCCCGCGAGACGATGAAGCGGGGTGGTTAGGCCACGGCGCCGAAGCCATTCCGCGCCATGGCCTCGGCGAGCGGAACGGCAGCGGCTCTGATCTTGGGGAGGAGGGCGATTTCGCCGTTCCAGCTTTCAAGGCTATTCGAAAACGCTTGAACCGCGCTTGCTTCGTTGGCGAACAGCCACGATCCCTGACCCTGTCTGGGGTCCTCATAGATTTCCAAATCCACGAGCAGGATCGAGTTGGCCTCGCGAACCGCTAGGCCGTGCGCCTCCGGCCGCAGGAGAACATCCAAGGCAATGTATAGTTCGGAGCGTTCCGCGTGTGGCGAACGCGGATGGGCCCAAACCTCGTTTCTCTTGATCTTGTCGCCATCGAGCAGCACGAGGTCAAAGCCTCGCAGGCCCTGCTTGGCTCCGTCGATCTCAAAGAAGCAATCCCACCAGCCGCAGAAGCCGCCGTCGATGGCCCAGACCGACTCGGGTCTGTAGGTCATCGGCGGCGTCGCGCCGAACAGGCCCTCGAGATAACCCCTCAGCGCCGCCTGGCCGGTGATGCCGGCGGCGGTGTTGTTGTCCTTGTAGAGGCAGTCCTCGGCATAGAAGGCGAGCAGGGCGGGGACGTCCTTGGCGGTCCAGGCCGCCAGCCAGCGGCGGTTGAAGTCCTTGATGTCCATCAGACGGTCTTCAGCACTCGGGCCATGTGCGCCTCGGTGAAGATTTCGGCGGGCAGGGTCTCGGGGCCGGCCATGACCGCAAAGCCGTGGGCGCCCAGCATCGGGTCCTCGGCGCTTTGTTCGAAATGGTGGCGGCGGCGGGCCTTGGCGGCCTCGCCAAACTCAGCGTCGAGGCCGGAGGTGATCTTTGCCGCCAGGCGCAGGCGGCGAAGTCGCTCGGCCCGCTCTTCGGCGTAGGGGGCGAAGTCCCAGTCGTCGGTGGCCAGGATGTCGCTGACCATGCGGACGTCGCGGTAGGTGATCGACAGGCCGAGCCCGATGATCGGGTCGTTCCAGCCGGCGGCGTCGCCGACCAGCACCACGCATTCAGCATAGGGCTTGTCCGTCCAGCTATCGTTGTTGAAGTACGACAGCAGGGGCCCGGCCGGGGTGGCGTTGGCGATGGCCTCGTTCAGCGGGCTGCAGGACATGCGAAAGGCGTCGAGGAAGGCGCGGGCGCCGTCCGGGCCGGCGAAGCGGCGCTTCTGATCGAGGCTATAGCTGCCGTAGAGGCGGACGCGGCTGGCGCCCTGCGGGAAGGCGAGGAAGGCGAAGTCGCCCTCGGTGCCGATGGCCTGCAGGTCGTCGGGCCAGGCATGGGCGCCCTCGACCAGCAGGCCGGCGAAACAGTGGTGCGGCTTGTCTTGATGCAGCGGCACTCCGGCCCGCTGGCGCACCAGGCTGGTGCGGCCGTCGGCGCCGACGATCAGGCGGCAGGAGACGGTCTTTTCGACGTCGTCCAGACGGTAGGTGACGGTCGGAGCGGCTCCCGGCTGGACCGCTGTCACCTGGGCCCCACGAACGCCCTTGGCGCCCCGGCGAACGGCCTCCTCGAACAGGGTCTGGCAGTGATGCGGGTTGCCGATGCACAGCGGTCCCGGCACATCCGGCAGGAACATGCCGAGCGGCAGCGTCTTGGCCTCGGCCTCTTCCGGCGTGCGGCTTTCGTCATAGGTGATGTGGCGGGTCAGGTGGTGGCCGCCGGCCGCCATCAGCACGTCGTAGAGCCCGACCCGCTTGGTCTCGGCGACGCCCCAGGGGGCGATCCACTCGCCCCGTACCCGGTCTTCAAAAACCTCGCTCTGTTCGAGCAGCAACACGTCCATGCCGCGCCCGGCCAGCACCGCCGCCAGGGCCGAGCCGCCGATGCCGCCGCCGACAATGACGATGTTATGGTCCATCCGCTGTCTCCCGTAGTGCTCGCGAGCCTACTCGGGCGTCGGGCGGCGGCAACCGTGACTTGGCGTCAGCCTTGGCGTTTTCCCGGCCGGTAGTCCTCGGTGATGTGGGGCTTGAGCTGCTCTTCGGTGAAATACACCGGCTTGAAACGATGGGCGGCGAACAGCGGGGCCTGGTCGGCGTAGTGTTTCGAGCGCTTGTCGAGGGTCGCCGAGCCGAACTGGTGGACACTCCGGCTCGACAGCATTCCGGCCCGATCCCACTCGACGATCATGATGTAGGTGTCGCCGGCCACCGCCGTCAGCCGGCCGTCCTTGCCGGGATCGCCATAGATGGCCCGTAGGGTGTCCGGCCCGCCATCGACCGGCAAATTGACCTCGCCACGGCGGAGCCGATTGACCTCGCCCCAGGTCGGGTCGATGCGGCCAAAATGCTGCTTCAGGCCGGCCATGGTCTGGCGCAGGGCGGCCAGCGGGGCAGGGCGCGGACCGCCGCCTTTCGGATCGACATCGACAGCCCAGGCCGTGCCGATGGCCAGGGCGGCGGCGCGGCTCTGCTGGTCGGCGCGGAAGTCCCAGCCCCGCAGCAGGGCCTGGGCCGCCTTGAGATCGGCGTCCTCGCCGGGGGGCACGGCCAGCACCTCGCGCACGATGGCCGCGACCCGCGAGCGGTGACTGTAGGCGACGTCGAACTTGTAGGCCTCGAATTCCTCCCGCGTGATCGAGGTATCCGCCCCGAAGGTCTCCAGCTCCCGCCAGGAGCGGTTGGTCATGTCGGTCTGGATGCCCATCGACGGCGCGAACCCGCGCGGGTCGAGGCCCTCGCCGTCCGGCGTGGCACGGAATGGGGTGTTGTTGGCGTTGAATACCAGCCCGCCCTTGGGCGACCACAGCTGCGGCACGCGGTCGAACGGCAGGTAGCCCCGCCAGATCAGATCCGATCGGTCGCCCGGCAGGTCGCCCTGCCAGTCGATTCCCTTCACGTCCGGGCGGTTGGGGAACAGGCCGTTGTAGACATAGCCCACCGTGCCGGTACGGTCTGCGTAGATGTAGTTGATGCTCGGCAGGGTCTGCAGGGCCATGGCCGCGCGCCACTCATCGGCGGTGTGGGCGTTGTTCAGTCGCCAGTACTGCAGAGGCTGGCGCACCTCATCCATGCCCGCAAAGCGCAGGGCGAAGGAGCCGGCTTTGGTCTCCATGACCGGCCCGTGGAACGAGCGCAGCACCGGCTTTTTCACAGTGACGTGGAACGGGCCCCACAGCTTGACGCGCAGTTTGGCATCGCTGCGTTCGAAATCCTTCCAGGCCCCATCGAGGCGGTACTGGTTCTTGTTCTGCGAGTTAATCACCAGGCGATAGGTGTCGATCAGGTCCGGCTTGTTGACGGTGTTGGCCCAGCCGAGGTCGGGGTTGTGGCCGTGCAGCATGAAGGGCGAGCCCGGGAAGAAGCCGCCGGCCACGTGCCAGCCTTCGCCGCTCTCGACCACGGCCTCGTACCAGGCGACAGGGCCGGTGAAGGGCTGGTGGCTGTTGACGAGCAGGCGGGTCGCGCCGTCGGCCGAGCGGGCGGGGGCGACCGCGACGCCGTTCGAGCCCCTGGGCATGGGATCGGCCGGCAGGTCGTTGAGCCGTTTCAGCTCGGCGTCGAGACCGTAGAAGAACGGGGTCTTGAAGACGAACCCGGCGGCGATGTCCTTGCCGCTGACCGGCAGCAGGCCGGGGGCCACCTCGTCCGGATGCTGGGCGCCGTAGAGGTTGATGCCGTCGGCATAGCCTTCCAGCACGGCGCGAACCTCGGCCGGCAGGTCGCGCTCGTAGCCGGCGTCGACGGCCTTCCAGACGCCCAGCAGGCTGACGATGTAGTCGGTCGGAGCCGCCTTCAGGCCGTTCCGCGCGGCCAGCCTGCCGCGGGTCGCCAGAGTGACCTCCTGAATGGTCGCGAAATCATCCTCGGCATGGGCGAAGGCCAGGCCGAAGGCGGCGTCAGCGTTGGTCTTGCCGAGGATGTGGGGCACGCCCCATTGGTCGCGGCGGATACGGGCGTCGTAGCGCTCGGCCCGGGCGATGAGGGCGGCGGTATCGGCCTTGCCCGGCTGATTCGGCTGATCGAGCAGCAGCAACCCGCTGGCGACCAGAACCGCCAAGACGACGAGGCCGATCAGCCCCCTGATGATCCAACGCATCTGCTTCCCCCACCCATTTCCTGATCCTAGCGAGACCGAGGCCGGTTGGCGAATGCCGGGCTCCAACCACGCTGCCCCTGAGTAACCCCCGGTCGTTTCATCACTTTTGACCCTTTCGCCTTGCCCCGCGCCCCCCGGGCGGGCTAGGCAGGACCCGCGCAAGGGCGCGATCAGGAGCTCCGTCAGAGGGTTCCGGCGCACCCAAAGTAACAAGATGGAGGACGCCGGTGATGGACGGCGAAGTCTCGATTCCGGGTCTCGACGCGGTTCCCACCAATCACGCCCGGCTTGTCGCCTGGGTGCGCGAGATCGCCGCCCTGACCAGGCCGGCGGCGGTGCACTGGTGCGACGGGTCGGACGAGGAGTTCAAGCTGCTCACCGACCGGCTGGTCGATCTGGGCACGCTCAAGCGGCTGAACCCCGAAAAGCGCCCCAACAGTTTCCACGCCGCCTCCGACCCGCGTGATGTCGCCCGCGTCGAAAGCCGCACCTTCATCTGCTCGACAAACCAGATCGACGCCGGCCCGACCAACAACTGGTCCGAGCCGAACGCGATGCGCGAGCGGCTTAACGGCCTGTTCGATGGCTGCATGGCCGGCCGCACCATGTATGTCGTGCCCTTCTGCATGGGTCCCATCGGGTCGCCCATCAGCGCCTTGGGCGTGGAGATCACCGACAGCGCCTATGTCGCCATCTCGATGCGGGTGATGACCCGTATGGGCAAGCAGGCGCTGGACATGATGGGCGCCGACGGCTTCTTCGTGCCGGCCGTCCACACGCTTGGCGCGCCGCTCGCCGAGGGCGAGGCGGACGTGCCGTGGCCCTGCAACGAGGACAAGTGGATCGTCCATTATCCCGAGAGCCGCGAGATCTGGTCCTATGGCTCCGGCTATGGCGGCAACGCCCTGCTGGGCAAGAAATGCTACGCCCTGCGCATCGCGTCGGTCATGGCCCGCGACGAGGGCTGGCTGGCCGAGCATATGCTGATCCTCAAGCTGACCAGCCCCAAGGGCGCGGTCCGCTACGTGGCCGCCGCCTTCCCCAGCGCCTGCGGCAAGACCAACCTGGCCATGCTGCAGCCGACCATCCCCGGCTGGAAGGCCGAGACGGTCGGTGATGACATCTGCTGGATGCGCTTTGGCCCCGACGGCCAGCTGCGGGCCATCAACCCGGAGGCCGGCTTCTTCGGCGTGGCGCCGGGCACCGGCATGGCCACCAACAAGAACGCCATCGACGCCCTGAACCGCGACTGCGTCTTCACTAACGTCGCCATGACTCCCGACGGAGACGTCTGGTGGGAAGGCCTGACCGACGAGCCGCCGGCCAATCTGACAGATTGGCGGGGCAATGCCTGGACCCCGGCTTCGACCACCCCGGCCGCCCACCCCAACGCCCGCTTTACCGTCGCCGCCCACCAATGCCCGGTGATCGCCGCCGAGTGGGCCGATCCGGCCGGCGTGCCGATCAGCGCCATCCTGTTCGGTGGCCGCCGGGCCAGCGCCGTGCCACTGGTTACCGAGGCGTTCGACTGGGAGCACGGCGTGTTCCTGGCTTCCAACACCGCCTCCGAAGGCACCGCCGCGGCGGAGAACAAGGTCGGCGAACTGCGCCGCGATCCCTTCGCGATGCTGCCGTTCTGCGGCTACAACATGGGCGACTATTTCAGCCATTGGCTGCGGGTCGGGGCAGGCGCCGATCCGGCCAAGCTGCCGGGCATCTACTTCGTCAACTGGTTCCGGAAGGACGGCGGCAAGTTCGTTTGGCCGGGCTATGGCGAGAACAGCCGCGTCCTGAAGTGGATCTTCGAGCGCCTGGAAGGCGAGGCCGAAGCCGTCGATACCCCCATCGGGCGCCTGCCGGCCAAGGGCTCGCTCGACGTCTCGGGCCTGGACCTCAGCGACGACCAGCTGAACCTGCTGCTCAGCGTCGATGGCGACGTCTGGCGCGAGGAAGCCTCGCTGATCCCGGCCTTCTACGACCGCTTCGGCGACCGCATGCCGGCGGCGCTCTGGGGCCAGTATGAGGCGCTGATGACGCGGCTCGAGGCCGAGACGAAGGGTGACCAGCGCGAGTTGGCGCTGGCCTGATCCAGTCGGTTCAACCAAGGAAGGGCGGCTCTCGGGCCGCCCTTTTCGTTTCAGTTTCGATTGCCGACTGTCGGCCGTTCCGAGATGCCGTTGTTTTTGGGCGGCCGCCCGGGGACGACCGGAGATAGGACCGGTCTGAGCCTAAATACACTGCCAAAGCGGTCCACGACCTGTACGGGAGCGTCCCAACCGAACGACCTCTCCACCAGCAAGGTAACGTTGGTATAGACGGGCCGGATTTGCTGGCGTGACGGGACGACGATGCAAACCTTGCGACCGGCGCCGCTGGTCTCGACGTCCCGGAACGAAGATATCTCCTTCGTATTCTCGAGCCAACCCCGCATCCGTCTGTACGAAGAGAGGTCGATCTTGCCTTTGCGCGGCTTGAAGACGACACTGATATCGCAGCCGGAACGTGGCTTAAGTTCGGTGGCTGCGGCGGGGAGGGACACGACGCCGCCTGCCACGACAGCGGCGGCGAACAGGGCCAGGACTTTCAAATGGTGATCCCCCAGATCGAACAGGACGCTTCGAGTGCTAAAGAGCCTATCCCGGACCGCCCTTGGTATGGAAGTGGCCACCGGTCTTGCTGAGCGCGGTGATCGGAGCCTTCTTGCCGACGGTCGGCAGCTGCTTCACCACGCCGCTGAACACCGGCTTGATGGCCGCCGGGGAGGTCGCCGTCACGCAGACGGTGCGTTCGCCCTCGCGGCCCCAGGGGGTGACCTTCACATCAGCGACCAGATCCTTGTGGCCGGCCAGCCATGTCTCGACGCGGGCGTAGGCCTCCCCGTCAATGCCCATGGCGTAGCTGCCGAAGGAGATGGAGACGTCGCAGCCTTCGCCGCCCGGAGACGGGGCAGGCGGTGGTTCGGCGCCGCTGTCGGTGGCGCAGGCGGCGGCCAGCAACGAGGCGGTGGCGGCGAGGGCGAGGAAGGGCTTCATGCAACGGCTCCCATGAACTTCGGCAGCCAACCCTCGTGGGCGGCCCGCAGCCTGTCCAGATCGATGGAGAAAAGGCCCTTGGAGGCGAAGGCGTTCCCGCCGGCTTGACCGACGACTGAGGCGTGCAGGCCGGCGGCGGCGGCGGCGGCCAGGACGGGGGCCGGATCGGCGACGGCAACCAGGTAGCGGGCCTGGTCCTCGCCGAACAGGAAGGGGTGGGCGTGGGCGGCGCTGGTGGCGTCGAGGGTGACGCCGACGCCGCTGGCCAGGGCCATTTCGGCGGCGCAGATGGCCAGGCCGCCGTCGGAGAGGTCGTGGACCGTGCGAAGGGCTCCCGAGACGATCTGGGCGCGGATGAAGTCCCCGGTGCGGCGCTCCAGGTCCAGATCGACGGGCGGCGGGGCGCCGTCTTCGCGGCCCAACAGTTCGCGCAGATAGAGGCTGGCCCCCAGTTCGCCGTGGTTGACGCCGACGACCATCAGAGCGTCGCCGTCCTTCATCGAGGAGAAGTCGGCCCGCTGGTCGTAGTCGGCCAGGATGCCGACGGCGCCGACGGTCGGGGTCGGCGGGATGCCCTTGCCATTGGTCTCGTTGTAGAGGCTGACGTTGCCGCTCACGACCGGGAAGTCGAGGGCCCGGCAGGCCTCCGCCATGCCCTCGATGGCCCCCACGATCTGGCCCATGATCTCGGGGCGCTCGGGGTTGCCGAAGTTGAGGTTGTCGGTGATAGCGATCGGGTCGGCGCCGACGGCGGTCAGGTTGCGCCAGGCCTCGGCCACCGCCTGCTTGCCGCCTTCATAGGCGTCGTTCTGCACATAGCGCGGGGTGCAGTCGGAGGTGACGGCCAGGGCCTTCTTGGTCCCATGCACCCGCACGATCCCGGCGTCGGCGCCGGTGGCGCTGTCTTCCAGGGTGTCGGCCATGACGTGGCGGTCGTACTGCTCCCAGAGCCAGCGCTTCGACGCCATGTCCGGCGCGCTCATCAGCTTCAGG
>JBKJSF010000077.1:0-22423 GCA_046595895.1 Caulobacter sp.
GGCGACCTGGATGAGGTACATGTTGCGGATCAGCACGCCCTCGGCGCCCAGCGCCTTGAGCGTGGCGATCGAGGGCTTGCGGGCCTCGAGATAGGCGCCGACCGCGCCGGCGACGCCCAGGCCACCGGCCACCAGGGAGGCCAGGCCGATGAAGCCGAGGAAATACTCCAGCTGGTCGATCAGCCGTTTGACGCCGTTGGCCGCCTCGTCGCGGGTACGGACCTGCAAGCCGCCGGCCGTCTGGCCACGGGCCGGGGCGGCGGCCGGACCGCCAGGGCGGCGCTGGCCGAGGCCCGCCTTCGGCCGCCCGGGATCAAGACTGCGGGCGGCGGCGTTGACGTCGGCCCCTTTCGGCAGGGCGATGCGGGCAGTCTCGCCGCGATCAGGCAGGCCCTCAGCAAGAAAGCCGCCGTCCTCCACGGCTTTGAGGCTGGTCAGCACCCGGGGGGCCATGCTGAAGCCGCGGCCGAGGCGGTCGGGCTCGGACACCAGCACGGCCCGGGCGACGAATTTCGCCTCCCCGACCAGGAAGTGATCGCCGAGTTTCAGCCCCAGGCGGTCGAACAGGGCCTGTTCGATGGCCGCCCCGGTGGCGTCGCCGTCGGCTGCGAAGGCGGCGTCGAGATTGGGGGCGCCGGTCAGCTGGACCTTGCCGACCAGGGGGTAGCCAGGGGTGACGCCGCGCAGTTCGACCAGGCGACGCTCGCCGCCCGGAGCCTCGGCCATGGCGGCCTGACCCGCGGAGAAGACGGTGGGGCCCATGGCCTGGAACCGCGCCCGCTCTTCCCCGGTAAAGCGGCGCTCCTCCACTCCGACCCGCAGGTCGCCGCCGAGGATTTCGCGGCCCTGGGTGGCCAGGCCCTGGCGGAAGGCCTCGGCGGTCGAGCCGGCGGCGGCGATGGCGGCGACGCCGAGCGCCAGGCAGGCCAGGAAGATGCGGAATCCGGCGACGCCGGAGCGCAGTTCACGGGCGGCGAAGCGGAAGGAGAGCGGCAGGCTCACGCCACCACCCGGCCGTCGCCCATGGTGACAATCCGGTCGGCGCGGGCGGCCAGGGCGTGGTCGTGGGTGACCAGGACCAGGGCGGCGCCGGTCTGGGCGACGAGGTCGAACATCAGGTCGGCGACGGCCTGGGCGTTGACCCCGTCAAGGTTGCCGGTCGGCTCGTCGGCGAACAATAGCTTGGGTTCGACGGCCAGGGCGCGAGCCAGGGCGACCCGCTGCTGCTCGCCGCCGCTGAGCTGATGGGGATAGTGGGTCAGCCGTTCGGCCAGCCCGACCTTGTCCAGCCACTGGCGGGCGGTGTCGTCGGCCCCCTTGCGGCCGGCGATCTCCAGCGGGGTGGAGACGTTCTCCAGGGCGGTCATGTTGGGCAGCAGGTGGAAGCTCTGGAACACCAGACTGACTTGCGCCCGCCGCAGTTTCGCCCGGCCGTCCTCCGACAACCGTCCCATGTCCTGCCCGAACAGAGCCACCGACCCCGAGGTCGGCCGCTCCAGCCCCGCCGCCACGGCGATCAGCGATGACTTGCCCGAGCCGGAGGGGCCGACCACGGCCACGCGCTCGCCTGGTGCCACCTCGAGATCGACCCCCCTGAGAATTTCCACCGGACCGGCCGCCGAGGGCAGGGTCAGGGTGACCGCCCCCATTGCAAGAGAAGAGGGGCGAAGCGGCAGGGTCAGGGTCTGGGCGTCGAACATATTTTGGACCGGACGTTTGAATCGGGGAGGAAGCGTTTGTGGAAACGGGCGCCTCACCTACATAGGGCGCAGAGATGGCGAACACACCTGAACGATCTTTCACGCGGCGCGCCGCGCTGGCCGGCCTCGTGCTGCTGCCGGCCGGGCCAGCGTTTGCTCAAGGGGGGCGCCCAGCCAAACCCCGTATCGTCACTGTTCTGGGCGACAGCATCACGGCGGGGCTGGGGCTGCCCCGGAACCTGGCGTTGCCCGCCATGCTCGAGGCCGAACTGAAGCGGCTGGGCAAGAGCGTCCGGGTGCGCGGCGCGGGGGTATCGGGCGACACCTCGGCGGCGGGGCTGGCGCGGGTCGATTTCAGCGTGCAGCCCGACACCGCCATCTGCGTGGTGGCGTTCGGCGGCAACGACCTGCTGCAAGGCGTTGATCCCAGGCGGACGAGCAGCAACATCGACCGGATCATCGCCAAGCTGAAGGCCCGGCGGATCAGGGTGGTGCTGGCCGGCATGGCGCCGCCGCCGGCCCTGGGGCGCAGCTATGCGCGGGATTTTTCGGCGATCTTTCCGACACTGGCGAGGAAGCACGGGGTGGCAATCTATCCCAACCTGCTGGCCGGAGTGGGCGGGATTCCGCGGCTGAACCAGCGGGACGGCATCCATCCGAACGCCGAAGGGGTGCGGATCATTGTCCGCGGCCTGGCGCCGGTGGTGGCGCGGGCTTTGGGCTAACGGGGGACTGGTTGCTCGTCGCGCTGACGATGCAGGCCAGGAGCAAGCATGACCCGAGCTACCTGTCCCCGATCTGGCGCTGGCGGCCCATCGGGGACAGGTAGCCCGGGATGGGACGCAGAACATTCGGCCACCATGGCGCGGCGGGCAACCAGTCCCCACGCCGAGAATCAGGGGATCAGATGCAGTACTCACAACTCGGCCGCACGGGCATCAGCGTTTCGCGCTGCTGCCTCGGGACCATGACCTGGGGCTCGCAGAACAGCGAGTCCGAGGCCCATCAGCAGATGGACTATGCGCTCGAGCGCGGAGTGAATTTCTGGGACACGGCCGAGATGTACGCCTCGCCGCCGACGCCGGAGACGCAGGGCTCGACGGAGCGGCACATCGGGACCTGGTTCGCAAAGTCGGGCAAGCGCGACCGGGTCGTGCTGGCCTCGAAGGTAGCGGGGCGCTCGCCGATGACCTGGCTGCGGGCCGATGGCTCGCCGACCACCCAGACCCGGGCGCAGATCGACGAGGCGGTGGAAGCTTCGCTTAAGCGCCTGGCGACCGACTACATCGACCTCTACCAGCTGCACTGGCCGGACCGGGCGGTGCGGATCTTCGGCGGCATGACCTTCCAGGCCTATGGGCCGGAGCATGAGGGGTTCGAGGCCATCCTCACCGCGCTGGACGCCCATGTTAAGGCCGGCCGTATCCGGGCGATCGGGGTCAGCAACGAGACGCCCTATGGGGTGATGAAGTTCCTGGACGTCTCCAACCGCCTGGGACTTCCGCGAGTGGCCTCGATCCAGAACGCCTACAGCCTGGTCAACCGGACCTATGAATATGGCCTGGCCGAGATCGGGGTGCAGGAGGAGGTCGGCCTGCTGCCCTATTCGCCGCTGGCCCAAGGGGCGCTGACCGGCAAGTACCTGGACGGAGCCCTGCCGGCCGGGGCCCGCAAGACCCTCTACAACCGCATGCAGCGCTATGACGGGCCCGGCTCGCAGGAAGCCATTCGCGGCTATGTGGCCCTGGCCGCCGAATACGGCATCGACCCGGCCACCCTGGCCCTGAAGTTCTGCGACAGCCGACCGTTCGTCACCTCGACGATCATCGGGGCCACCTCGATGGCGCAGCTGAAGACCGACATCGACGCCTTCGACTACGACTGGTCGCCGACGCTGGACAAGGCGGTTGACGCGCTGCACGTCGAGCGGCCCAATCCCTGCCCCTAGAGCACCGCCCGGCAGATCCCATGCTTCGACTCTTCGCCGCCATCGCCGTTCCCTGGGACATCGCCCGGGGCTTGGCCGAGCATCAGACGGGCCTGAACGGCGCGCGCTGGCGGGCGCCCGAGCAGCTGCACATCACCCTGCGGTTCGTCGGCGACACGCCCGAGAACCGGGCCGACGACCTGGACGCCGAACTGTCGGCGCTGTGCGGCGAGGCTTTCGAGCTGGCGCTGGCCGGGGTCGGCCATTTCGGTGAGCCACAGGACATCCACGCCATCTGGGCCGGGGTGGCCGAGAACCAAGCCCTGACCCGGCTGCAGAAGCGCTGCGAGAGCGCCGCGCGGCGGGCGGGGCTGGTCGCCGATACTCGGGCTTACCGGCCGCATGTTACCCTGGCTTATCTGCGCAGGCCGGACCCCGGGGCGGTGATGGACTGGGAGGCGGCCAACAACCTGCTGCATAGCCCGGCGTTCCCGGTGAAACGTTTCGGCCTGTATTCGACGCACCAGACGCGGGAGGGGTCGATGTACCGGCTGGAGGGCGACTATCCGCTGAGGTGAGGGTCAGACCGTAACCGCGTGATCCTTCAGCACCCCCAGCGGGACAATCGCCAAGGTCTCTTCATGCGTCGCCTCCAGCACCAGCCTCGGGGCGCAGCCGTCGTCGAGGGCTTCCTTCCAGCGTGGGGCGCAGAGGCACCAGTGATCGCCGGGTTTCAAACCCGCGAAGCCGAACTCCGGACGCGGAGTGGAGAGGTCGTTGCCGCGGCGGGCGCTGTAGGCGAGGAAGTCGGCGGTCATCACCGCGCAGACGGTGTGCAGGCCGGTGTCCTGCGGCCCTGTCTCGCAGCAGCCATTGCGGTAGAAGCCGGTCACCGGATCGAGTGAACAGGGAAGCAGTTCGCCGCCAAGCACATTGAGGGCCTCGGGATCGTAGCGGGTGGTCATGGGCCCATCCTGCTCCTATCGGGGCATCCTCGCCAGCGGGCTTTGCGGTCTGGCGGCAGGGCGGCTGCAACGCTAAGAGCTTGATGATCCCTCCCGCCGCGAAACGAACCATGACCGATACGCCCCGTCCCCGCCGCAGCGCCCTGTACATGCCGGCCTCGAACGCGAAAGCCATCGAGAAGGCGCGGGGCCTGGCCTGCGACGTGGTCATCCTCGACCTCGAGGACGCCGTCGCGCCCGAGGCCAAGGAAACCGCGCGGATGCAGGCGGTGGAGGCGGTCAAGGCCGGCGGCTTTGGCCGGCGCGAGGTGGTCATTCGCGTGAACGGGCTGGATACGCCCTGGGGGGCGGCCGACCTGGCTGTCGTAGCGGGCTCCGGCGCCGACGCCAT
Source organism: Caulobacter sp. (assembly GCA_046595895.1). Taxonomy (GTDB): domain Bacteria; phylum Pseudomonadota; class Alphaproteobacteria; order Caulobacterales; family Caulobacteraceae; genus Caulobacter. Next base: position 4,984 of record JBKJSF010000077.1, read on the forward strand.
CCTGGTTCCCAAGATCAGCAGCGCCGCCGACGTTAAAACCTATGACGCCGCCATCGAAAAGGCGCCAGCGGCCACAAGGCTGTGGGCGATGATCGAAACCTGCGCCGCCCTGTTTGCCTTGAACGAGATCGCCGCCACGGCGAAGGAAAGCCGGCTGACGACCTGGGTGATGGGCACCAACGACCTGGCCAAGGAGATGCGCTGTCAGCAGACGGCCGACCGGGCGCCATTCTGGGGGCCGCTCAGCCTGTCGGTGGCGGCGGCGCGGGCCCATGGCCTGACCATCCTCGACGGGGTACACAACGACATCGACAACATCGACAGCCTGCTCGCGGTCTGCCAGCAGGGGGCGGCCTTCGGCTTCGACGGCAAGACCCTGATCCACCCGGCCCAGATCGCGCCCTGCAACCTGGTGTTCTCACCGTCCGCCGGTGAGGTCCACTGGGCCCGGGCCGTGATCGCCGCCTTCGCCCTGCCGGAAAACGCCGGCAAGGGCGCGATCCGCGTCGAGGGCCGGATGGCCGAACTGCTGCACCTGGGCCAGGCCGAGCGGCTGGTGGCGGTGTCGGAAGCGATCGCCGAGGCCGACGTCGCATGAGGGCGCCCCTCGCTCTCGCCGCCCTGATGGCGCTGTTGGCCGGGCCGGTCCTGGCCCAACAACAGCCGGCCGGGGCCGACCCTATCGGCGATGTGCTGTCCGGGCTGGCCGCCAGACAGGGGATGGACGACGACGCGGCGGAGTCGCCGACAGTGACCTCGCCGCAATCGGGCGAGCGCGCCGATGGCGATGCCGAGGATCCGGGCGACGGCGCCTCCCTGCCGGAACCGGCCCCGCCGCCGAGCTACACGCCGCCCGCCTACACGCCCTCGGGGGGCTATTCGGCCCCGACCCCATACATCCCGCCGCCGCCGGTATCGCGCCTGCCGCAGCTCGACCGGCCGGTGATGATCGACGAGCTGTACCGAACTCCCGAGGCGCCGCCGACGGCGGTCGAACAGGCCTATGAGAGCCGCATCCGGGGTGGATTGAACGCCGCCCAGGGACTGCAGGGGCCGCTCGATGGCGGCTGGGTGCTGCGCGGGCCTGACGGGCGGACGATCTACGGGCTGCAGCTGGTCGATAAGGGGACCGGAGCCATCCTGCTGGAGGGTGCCTGGCGGTCGATGAAACAGGGCCAGCCGGTCGGTCAGGTTGGGTTGGTCGACAGCATCGAGCGGACGCCGACCGGGGTCTACATCCGCTTCACGCCGCGCGGGGCGCGAGAGGCCTCGGTGTTGCAGCTGGCCCCGACGGGCGGCGGCTGGGGTGGGACACTGTGGGAGGCGGGGACGAACCGCACGGTGACACTGCGGCGGCAGTAGAGGGCCTCGCTAGAGGCTCAGGGCCTTGGCGGCCACCAGCACCGCATCCGACGAATCCTCGTAGGCCTCGCCCGCGCTATGCCCCCAGACCGGCCCCGGCCAGGCCGGATCATCCGACCGACGGCCGACCACATGGACGTGCAGCTGGGCGGTGACATTGCCGAGGGCCGCGAGGTTCAGCTTGTCCACGGGAAGGCCGAGCATGCCGCCGAGCACTCGCACGGCCTGGCCGGCCAGAACCGCCTCCTCGATCAACCGCGCCCGGTCTTCGGCCGACAGCTGTTCGACCTCAGTGAGACCCGGCAAGCGAGGGATCAGCACCAGCCAGGGATAGCGGGCGTCGTCCTGCAGGCGGACGTGGCAGAGGGGCAGGTCGCCGACCGCTTGGCTGGTGGCGACGAAGGCGGGATCGAGAACAAACTCAGCCACGGGCGGGGACCGCCGCCCAGTAGTCGAAATCGAGGATGACCTCGGCCGGATAGGCGCCGGCCGCATCCTTGTCCGGCAGCTCGGCGCAGGGCCGGTCCCTGGTGGCCACCAGCCGCAGACGCAGGGCCCCGATCCCCGGCTCCAGCAACGCCTTGTCGAGCACCTCGCTCCAGGCGAACACCGTAGCCCCGGCAAAGTAGGGGTTCACATGCCGCCCGCCGTTGATCCCGAGGATCAGGCCGGCGTTCTGCAGGCCGTTGAAGCTGAGCGCCTTGGCGGTGGAGATGACTACGCCGCCGTAGACCAGGCGGCGGCCTGACGGGTCCTTGGCGCGCTCATACTGGTTGAAGTGGACCTTTGCGGTGTTCTGGTAGAGCCGCGTGGCCAGCTGGTGCTCCGCCTCCTCGATGGCCATGCCGTCGACATGGTCGATCTTTTCACCGACCGTATAGTCCTCGAAGGCATGCCCGGCGCCGGCCAGGGCGAAGTCGTAGCGGCTGAAATCGAGAGTCCGGGGGATCACGAGGTCAGTGGCAGGCACGGCGGTCTTGAGGTCCGGGACCCGATGCTCGGCAATCTCGGCCGCCTCGTCGCGCTTGCGGACCATCACCCAGCGCACATAGCTGAGCACCGGCTCCCCGTGCTGGTTCTCGCCGGTGGTGCGGACGTAGACGACGCCGGTCTTGCGGTTCGAGTTCTCCTTCAGCCCGATGACCTCGCTGGTCGCGGTCAGAGTGTCGCCCGGGAACACCGCCTTCAGGAACAGACCCTCGGCGTAGCCGAGGTTGGCGACGGCGTTGAGGCTGATGTCGGGCACCGTCTTGCCGAAGACGATGTGGAAGGCGATCAGCGGATCGACTGGCGCTGCCCGCAGACCGCAGGACCTCGCGAACTCGTCCGACGAGAACAGGGCGAAGCGCGGGCCGTAGAGGGCGGTGTAGAGGGCGACATCGCCGGCAGTCACCGTGCGCGGGGTGGCGTGGCGGATGCGCTGGCCGAGGCGGAAGTCCTCGAAGTAGTTGCCGGGGTCCGTCTTCGACATCTCTGCGCCTGTCCGATTTGGTCAGGGACCCTAATGCCGCGCCCTTCGCATCTGCGAAAGGGGGCTTGAGGGGAACCCGGCGCGGGTCTAGACCGCCCGCGACCCTTTTTCTTCACGTCAGAGAGACCCATCCATGGCTCGAGCCAAGATCGCCCTTATCGGCGCCGGCATGATCGGCGGCACCCTGGCCCACATCGCGGCCCGCGAAGAGCTGGGCGACGTCGTCCTATTCGACATCGCCGAAGGCACGCCGCAGGGCAAGGCTCTGGACATCGCCGAGGCCACCTCGGTGATCGGCACGGACGTCACGCTGAAGGGCGCAAACGACTACGCCGACATCGCCGGGGCCGACGTCTGCATCGTCACCGCCGGGGTGCCGCGCAAGGACGGCATGAGCCGCGATGACCTGCTGACCATCAATCTGAAGGTCATGAAGGCGGTCGGCGCCGGCATCAAGGAACATGCCCCGAACGCCTTCGTCATCTGCATTACCAACCCGCTGGACGCCATGGTCTGGGCTCTGCGCGAGTTTTCAGGGCTCCCGCACGAGAAGGTGGTCGGCATGGCCGGCGTTCTCGACAGCGCCCGCTTCGCCTACTTCCTGGCCGAGAAGACCGGCGTCTCGGCCCGGGACATCCACGCCTGGACGCTGGGCGGCCACGGCGACGACATGGTGCCGATGGTGCGCCACTCGACCGTGGCAGGGCTGCCGCTGCCGGAACTGGTTTCGCAGGGCTGGATGACCCAGGAAGAGCTCGACGGCATCGTCAAGCGCACGCGCGGCGGCGGCGGCGAGATCGTCAAGCTTCTGAAGACCGGCAGCGCCTTCTACGCCCCGGCCGAGAGCGCTATTGCCATGGCCACCAGCTACCTGAAGGACAAGAAGCGCTGCCTGCCCTGCGCCGCCTACCTGTCGGGCCAGTACGGCTTGAAGGACCTCTACGTCGGGGTGCCGGTGATCATCGGGGCCGGCGGCGTCGAGCGGATCATCGAATTCTCCACCAACGACGAGGAGAAGGCGATGTTCGAGAAGTCGGTGGCCTCGGTGCAGGGGCTTATCGAGGCCTGCAAGACGATCGAACCGTCGCTGGCCTAGGCTTTCAGTGTTCGGCGCGGCCCTTCTTCCGGATACGGGAGGAGGGCCGTTCCATGTCCGGAGGGGTGGCGCTGGGGCCTGCTCGGCGCTAACTGAGCGGCATGCCCGAGCACGCCTTCACCCTCCGCCCCCGCCCCACCGTCCCCGTCGAGGGGGACGCTCCGTTCCCCGTGCGTCGCATCCTCTGTGTGGGGCGCAACTACGCCGCCCACCGGGCCGAGATGGGCGGCGATGACCGCGATCCGCCGTTCTTCTTCGCCAAGCCGGCCGACGCCATCGTGCCGCCGGGCCAGGATGCGCCCTATCCGAGCGCCACGGCTGACCTGCATCACGAGATCGAGCTCGTGGTGGCCATCGGGCCGGACGGCATCTTCGGCTATGCGGTGGGGGTCGACCTGACCCGCCGCGACCTGCAGGCCGCCGCCAAGGCCAAGGGCCAGCCCTGGGACGCCGCCAAAGGCTTCGACCATTCCGCCCCGATCAGCGCCATCCGCAAGCTGCTGACGCTTGGCGACGTGGCCATCGGCCTGTCCGTCAACGGCGAGGTGCGCCAGAAGGCCCGCATCGGCGACATGATCTGGTCGGTGCCGGAAATCGTCGAACAGGCCGGCAAGCTCTGGGACCTGCAGCCCGGCGACCTGATCTTCACCGGCACGCCGGAGGGCGTCGGGCCGCTGCAGAAGGGCGACCTGGTCGAGGGCTCGGTCGAAGGGGTCGGGTCGCTCAGCTTCGAGATCGTCTGATGAAGCTCTTCAGCGCCTGGCGGGCGTCCGGGCCCTATCGCCTGCGGATCGCCCTGGCTCTCAAGGGGCTCAGCTACGACTACATCCCCGTCGATCTGGTGGCCGGCGAGCAGCGGGGTGAGGCCTATCGCGCCGTCAACGCCCAGGCCCTGGTGCCGACGCTGGAGGTCGATGGCGAGGTGATGACCCAGAGCCTGTCGATCCTCGAATGGCTGGAAGAGACCCATCCGGAGCCGGCGCTGTTGCCGAGGACTCCGCTGGACCGGCAGCGCGTGCGAGCTATGTGCGGGATTGTGGCCTGCGACATCCATCCCCTGAACAATCTGCGTATTCTCAAGCAACTGAGCGCGCTCGCCATCGACGAGGATGGCCGTAATATCTGGGTCGCCCGCTGGATCGACGAGGGGTTCGCGGCCCTGGAGCCGATGATCGCCCGGCATGGGACCGGCTATGCCTTCGGGGCGACGCCGACCATGGCCGACTGCCTGCTCGTGCCGCAGATCTACAACGCCACCCGCTTCGGCGTTGACCTGAGCCCCTACCCGGCGCTGGTGGCCGCCGGTGAGCATGCGCTCAAACACCCGGCCGTCGCCGCTTCCCATCCCAACCTGCAACCCGACGCAAAGGCCTGATCCATGCTTGAGGACCTGAAAGCCAACAACCGCGCCTGGTCGGTCAGAAAAACCCAGGTCGATCCCAACTTCTTCAAGCGGCTGGAGAACCAGCAGAGCCCGAAGTACCTGTGGATCGGCTGTTCGGACTCCAGAGTGCCGGCCAACGAGATCGTCGATCTGGACCCCGGCGAACTGTTTGTTCACCGCAACGTCGCCAACCTCGCCCCCCCGCAGGACGCCAACTATCTCAGCGTGCTGCAGTTCGCCGTCGATGTGTTGAAGGTCGAGCACATCCTGGTCGTCGGCCACTATGGCTGTGGCGGCGTGGCGGCGGCGGTCGATGGGAAGCGGCGTGGACTGGTCGACCATTGGCTGCATCCGATCCGCGATGTGCATGAGCACCACCGCGACGACCTCGACGCCATCGAGGGCGACCGGGCCAAATGGGACCGGCTGGTCGAACTCAACGTCATCCGCCAGGTGAAGAACGTCGCCTCCGACATCTTCGTGCAGGACGCATGGGCCCGTGGCCAAACGCTTAACGTCCACGGCTGGGTCTATTCGCTGCACAACGGCCTGGTGAATGACCTCGCCGTCACCGTCAGCAACTTGGACGAGGTTTCGGACCGGCTGCACGACTTTTAGCTGAGGACTGGTTGTCCGCGCCCGGCCTTGGGTCGGCTTGGGCCGCTGACCGACGGACAACCAGTCCCCTACTCTCCGCCGCGCAGCTTGGCGATCAAGCCCTTTAGATCGACCTTGCCCGTCGACAGCGCCCCGGCCCTGAACGCCCGGCCGGCGATCCACATGACGACGGCGACGGTGGCCAGCATCAGGACGCCGGTGGCCAGCACCTGCCAGAGGGGCGGGCCGGAAGCGGCCCGGGCGGTCATCATGAAGGGCGTGAACGGCGGGATCCAGGAGAGGATCTCCAGGGCGGGGGTGTCCGGCCGGCGCAGGGCCTGACTGAGGAAGATCACCGGCACGGTCAGCAGGATCATGATCGGCCCGAGCAGGGTCTGGGCCTCGCGGGTTGTTTCACAGAAGCTGCCGATGGCGGTGAAGATGCTCGCGTACATCAGGTAGCCGCAGACCAGGTAGAAGGCGAAATAGAACAGTAGGCCGCCGCTGAAGAGCACCTTGGCGATGTCGGCCGCCTGGGCCGGGGCGAAGAGGTTGAGCAGCAAGGCCCCGACCCCGCCCCAGACGCCCAGCACGGTGAAGGTCACCCCGGCGACACCGAGGATCTTGCCGAACAGGATCTCCGGCACGGTGGCCGAGGACAGCAGCACCTCCAGCACCTTGGAAGACTTCTCCTCGATGACGCCGTTCAGCAGGATGCCGGCCCCGGTGAAGATAACGCTCCACAGCAGCATGGCGGCGCCAAAACCGATGAGGCCCGGCAGGCGGGTCAGCAGCGAGGCCTTGCCGGCCGTCTTGGGCGAATAGTCGGTGACCTTGGGTTCAAGCGCCTTGGCGTCGTCCAGCAACTGCGGACTGACCCCGGCGGCCACAAGCTTGTCCTGCTCCATGCGGCCGGCGACGGCCCGGCGAACCGTCTCGGTGACCCCGAGCAGAGGGTTGTCGGTCCAGACATCGACAGCGACGCTCCCGCCCGAGCCGTGGATGACGAAGGCGCCGGCCAGCTTGCGCTTGCCTGCCAGGCGGTTGTCGCCGGCCAGCCAGGGTTTCAGCGCCGGGCCGATGGCGGTCGGGTCGGACGGTAGGGCCAGGGGCGGAGCGACGACCTCGTTGCGGGGCCGGCCGATGTTGTTCTTCGTGGTCAGGGCCTCGGTGACGGGCGCGAGATAAGCATGGCCCGGGGTCTGGTCGATCAGCACCAGGGCCGGCGGCGGGGCGCTGGCCTCCATCCAGCCACTGGCCCCCATCAGCAAGGCCATGCCCAGCGGCAGGGCCAGCATGGAGAGCCAGAAGCCGACGGTGCGGACATAGGCGACGTATTCGCGCTGGGCGATGCGGAGCAGGCGTCTCATGCGGCCAACTCCGGAGTATCGAGCTGTTCGCCGGTGAGGACGATGAAGGCGTCGTGCAGGGTCGGTTCGCGCAGTTCGAAGCGCTGGATGTCGAGTCCCTGGGCAAAGGCCTTCTTCAGCGCCTCCTGGCCCGAAGCGCTGGCCTTGAGGGCGCAGACGTGGCGTTGGCCGCCGGCCTCCAGCGGCGTCGAGGTCACCCCGGCGATGCCCGGCAACCCTCCGCCGGCCGCCGCATCGAATTGCCCCTCCAGCACCAGGGCGCGGGGGGCGCGGGCCTTGGCCTCGGCGACGGTGCCGTCGAAGGCCTTCCGGCCCTTGGCCAGCAGGACGACATGTTCGCAGAGCCGCTCGGCGTGCTGCATGACGTGGGTGGAGAAGACAACGGTGGCGCCGCGCTGGGCAAGACCACGGATGGTGGCTTCCAAGGTCTGCTGGTTGACCGGGTCGAGGCCGCTGAACGGCTCGTCGAGGATGACCAGTTCCGGCTCATGGGCGACGGCGGCGATCAGCTGGACCTTCTGCGCCATGCCCTTGGAGAGCTGGCGGATCTGGCGGTTCTGGGCCTCGCCGAGCCCCTGTTCCTCAAGCATCAGCCGGGCGCGGCGGCGGGCCTCGCCGGCCGGCATGCCCTTCAGGCCGGCGAGAAATACGATGGCTTCGACCGGGGTCATGCGGCGGTAGAGGCCGCGCTCCTCGGGCAGGAAGCCGATGCGATCTCGGACGCTGCGGCCGTCTGGGGCGCCGAGCACGTTGAGGCTCCCGGCCGTGGCCTCGCTGAGGCCCAGCACCATGCGCAGGGTCGAGGTCTTGCCTGCCCCGTTGGGGCCCAGAAAGCCGAGAATGCGGCCGCGCTGGGCGGTAAAGGAAAGGTCGTCGACGGCGGTGAAGGCACCGTAGCGCTTGGTCACGTTGCTCAGGGATAACGCGGCGTCCATGGGATCTCCCGTACTGGAGGGCACAGTGAGGCGGTCACGGTTAACCAACTCTATGGGGTGGCCGCCGCCCGTACTTTCAGGATCGCCTCGACAATCTTGTCCCGGTGTTTCAGCCCCAGCATGTCGGCGTGGCCGGCGTCGTCGAGGTTGATGTGGAAGCCGGTCTTGCTGACCCGGGCGGGTTCCGACTGGAAGCGTTTCCAGTCGGACAGGGCCCCGCTGCGCTGCGGGCCGGCGGTGACGACGCCGACCGGCAGGTCCGGGTCATAGGGCGCCACGGCCTTGCCTTGCCGCGAACTGGCCAGCCACAGGGAAACCTCGCGGGCCGACCAGCGGTTATGGCGGCCGGAGGCGAAGGCGCGGCGTTTCTCGGCGGCGGCGGCCGGCGGCAGGCCTATGCGGTCGCCGATGGTCGGGCCGAGCGGCGCGAACAGACCCAGCGTCGCGCCGATGCCGGCCAGATGGGAGACCGTGCCGAAGCGGCCGATCCAGGTGCGGGCGACGGGAACGTCGGCTGCCTCCGGCGGGGCGGCGTCGAGCAGGACCAGGCCGGCGACCTGTCTGCGGTTTCGAGCCGTGAACAGCCGCAGGTGCAGTCCAGCCATCGAGTGGCCGACCATCAGGTAAGGTCCGGTCTCGCCCGAGGCGGCCAGCAGCTTCTCGAGGTCGCCGACGATGGCATTGGAATCGCGCGGCGACGGCCCCGGATCGGAGCGGCCGAGGCCGGCGCGGTCGTAGCCGCAGCTGCGCACACCCTTGGCGCTGAGGCCTTCCTGCACGGCGCCGAAGTCAGCCGACAGGCCAAAGGCTCCGGCCTCGAAGACCACCAGCGGGCTGGCCGAGTCCTGAGGCCCGGCGCAGACCAGGTTCAGTTTACGGCCGCCGATATCAACCAGGCGACCGGGCGGATGGGCGGCGGCGATGGCGGTCACGAGGCCTCCGAGGGCGATGGAGAGGATGAGAGCAAGCGCCAGAACGGCGGCCCCGCGACTGATCGACAATGCGAACCCCCGGGCGGTCCGGCGAACGGCGGTTTTGAGCATGTGGCCAATCTAGGTACGGTTGGGCGACATCGGAAGCGGGGAGACTTGTCAAATGTTGCGCGCCGAGCGCGTGCGGCATCAAGGTTTCGCCTCGGGGAGCCCTTCTGTGCTTGTGGGAGAAGGTGTCGGCTTAGCCGACGGATGAGGGTCGCACCGGCATTCTAAGCAGTCTGCCGTTACCGCCTCATCGCAGCTTGAAGACCTATCGACCCCTCATCCGGCCCTTCGGGCCACCTTCTACCACAAGGGGAGAAGGGCGCTCTCACGGCGATTGCCCCGGTCTTGGACACCCTTCGCCCGGGTGAGCGGCAGCAAGACTACGAGGTCGGGATCGGCTCGTCGTCGGAAAGCGGCGCCGGTGGGGCCTTGGCGGCCGGCTTGTTGATCTCTTCGACCATCAGCTTGGGGCCGCCGGCGTCCTGCAGAACGCGCAGGCGAGCACGGGCCGCGGCCTTGGCCGGGTCGCGAGCGACCATCTGGATCGGGCCGGCCGGACTGATGACCGCATGGACGCGGCCATCGCTGTTGGAGGCGAGCTGGATGACGCCCAGATTCTGGGCGGCGGCCTTGTTGTCGGCGGCGGCCCGGACACTGGCCGGCCAGTTCGAGACCACCGCCACCCGGGTGCGGCCGACCCTGAGGGCGTCCTTCAGCGGCAGGACGTCGGCGGAGGCGAAACTGCGGCCGATAAACAGGGCCGGATTCATCGGCCGGTCGTTCTGGCGGATTTCGAAATGCAGGTGCGAACCGGTCGAGCGGCCGCTGCCGCCGACATAGGCGATGGTCTGGCCGGCGGTGACCCGCGAGCCGGCCTTGAGGCCCTTGGCCGTGCCGCTGAGGTGGGCGTAGAAGGAGACTAGGCCGTCCTCGTGCTTCACCTCGATGAAGCGGCCGTAGGACAGGCTGAGGCCGGCGCGGGTGACGACGCCCGGAAGGGTGGTGGCGACGCGCGTGCCGGAGGGTGCGGCGATATCGACCCCCTCATGCAGTCGGCCACCTTCTTCCCAGGGCATGCGGCGCATGCCGAACGGCGAGTTGATCGAAAAACCGGGGACCGGGGCGTTGAACGCCAGGACCTTCAGCATCGGGTCCTGCGAGGCCGCGACCAGATGGGCGGCGACGGTGGCGACGGGTTTGGCTTTCGAGGAGGCGACGAGCTCAGTCGGCCGGTCCGGCCGGGCGACTGAGCCCATGGCGAAGGCCGCGGTCATGGCGAAGGCGCCGCCGACAATACCGGCGACAACCGGAATAGCGGCGCTATAGGAGCCCTTCTGGGCCGGGACGCTGGACTTCACTGGTCAACCTCGTACTGGGCCGCGCCATAAGCTCGATCGACAAATTGGTCGATCGGACGCGATCAGGGGCTCGCATGGGAGCAGATCGGAGGACGCATTAGCCCGGTCAATCTGGCGAGATGAGGGCGGCCTAGTACGGGTTTAGTGTCTGAAAGGCAACCTTTCGGGCCCCGCCACCCTGGCGCGACCCTCAAGGGCGAGGGTCCTAGTGGACCGAAACCGGGGCCAGTTCGTGGGCCAGGGCGGCGGAAATGGCGGTGTCCCGGTCGCTCATAACGGCCAGGCGTTCGCCGTCGGCGCGGTAGACGGCGTAGAGGGTCTGCTCGGGTTCGAGCTCGACATGGGCGAGCGCCGCGGCCGGCGAGGAGGCGATGATCTCGGCGCCGGTGACCGGGCGCACATAGACCAGGCTCGGGCCGCCCAGGGCGGCAAAGGCTTCGTTGGTCAGTCTAACGGGTGTCATCAAGACCACCTCCTTCTCAAAGCGAACGCGGGACGGGCGCTATCGGTTCAGCCGCCGGTCTGGATGGGGATTCTCTGGATCAGCCGCTCGGCCTTTGGCCGGGCGAGATCAACGTGCAGCAGGCCGTGTTCGAGCGTGGCCCCATCGACGATCATGCCGTCCGCCAGGATGAAGGTCCGCAGGAACCCGCGGGCAGCGATGCCGCGGTGCAGGAAAGCCCGGTCCTGGCCATCGGCGCCCTCGCCGCGTCGGCCGGCGACAGTCAGCATCTCGCCCTCGACGGTCACCTCCAGCTGGTCCGGCGAGAAGCCGGCGACCGCCAGGGTGATACGCAGGCCCCCGTCATCGCGAGCCTCGACGTTATAGGGGGGATAGCCTTCTGTTGCCGCCCGCTGGGCCCGCTCGATCAGGCCGCGGGTGTGGTCGAAGCCCAGCAGGAAGGGGCTGTCGAACAACACGGTTCGGGTGGTCATGGTTTACGTCCTCGAGTCCTGTTCAAGCGACTCCCGCGAAGACCGACCCGATATCGGCGACGGCCCTTGCGGCTGAAGCAATAGGTGGCGATTGTGGAGGCGGTGCGCAAGTCAGCCAGATTTCAGGGGGGACGATGAAGGTTCTGGCGGTGTTGGGTGTGGTGGCGGCCCTGCTGGCCGCGCCCGCGTTGGCGGCGGAAAAGCCCCCGACCCCCGGCGAAGACATGATGATGCAGGCCAGCCGGCTGGCCGAGACCGATCAGGTCGCGGCGCTGGCCCTGATGCGCAAGGCGGCCGCCACGGGCGATCCCGAAGCGATCAACGGCTTGGCCGGCTTCCGGTCGATGGGCGTCGGCGCCCCAGCCGACCAGGTCGAGGCGACGGCGCTGTACGAGCAGGCCATGGCCAAGGGATCGAAGGTGGCGGCGTCGAACCTTGGCCGTCGCCTGCTGCTGGATGATGACCCGGCCAATGACGCCAGGGCCGTCGAACTGCTGACGCCCCTGGCCCAGGACAAGATGCTGGCGCCCACCGTTTGGTATCCAATGGGCCGGGCCATGCTGTTTGGCCAGAGCGGGCGGGAGCCCGACCTCAAGGGCGGCATGCACCTGCTGGAGTCAGCCGAGAGCCGAGAGCCGAACAACGCCGACCTGTTCTTCCTGCTGGGCCGCGGCCATCAGGCCGGCTGGGGCGAACGGACCCGGGACCCATCCCGGGCGGCGAAATACTTCAAGCAATCGGCCGACCTCGGCGACGAACGGGCCCAGTGGTACTACGGCATGGCCCTGTTGAACGGCGCGGGCGTGCGCATGGATGTCCGCGAGGCCTGGACCTGGGTGCGCAAGTCCGCCGAAGCCGGCTACGCCAACGGCCAGGTCAGCGCGGCGGTGATGCTGGCGGTCGGCCAGGGCGTGGCCGAGAACGACGCCGAGGCCCGGGCCTGGTACCGCAAGGCCGCCGAGCAGCGATCGGCCCACGGCCTGCGCGGGCTGGGGCTGATGCTGATGACCGGCGAGGGCGGCCCGGTCGATTTGCTGACCGGCCAGGCCTATGCCGAGATGGCCCGCGAGGGGGGCGACCGGCAGGCCGGGGCGCTGCTGGAACAGCTGGGCCAGACGCTGTCGGTCGAGGACCGCCGCAAGGCCGAGCAGATCAAGGTCGACTGGAAGCGAAAGTTCGGCGACCCGCGCTAGGTCTAATCGATCAAACGCTTCCCTTTAAATCCGCTCATCCCGGCGAATGCCGGGACCCATCCGCCAGAGCGCCGGCCCATCGGGCTAGCCGCACAACAAGCTTGGGATCGAGCCAGAACCCTCAACCCAGAACCCTCCACATCGAGATCACGCGGATGGGTCCCGGCATTCGCCGGGATGAGCGGAACTGGAGGGTCTGACACGCCGTGCGGCGAAGCCGTGTCGATTGGCCCTAATCCTTCAGGGCCATGCCATCCCGGCCCAGCAGGACGGTCACTCGGCTCTGCCTGCCCAGCACCAGGCGATGTTCGCCGGGACCCGCATAGTTGGCGAAGATCACCGCCGCCTTGGCGCATTTGCGGGCGACGGCCTTGCTGGAACCGATCACGGCGCCCGGCTGGACCTGCCAGCTGGTGATGTTCAGCGAGGCCGAGGCGTTGCCGAGCTGAGCGCGCTGGGCGAACCACTGGGCGGCGGTCATGGTTTTCAGCAGCCGGCCGACGGTGGCGTCGCAGCTGACCACGACATCCACGGCGACCGGCCGGCCGTTGTTGGCGTCCGGAGCGGCCCTCAGGGCGATGGAATAGGCGCGCGGCAGCAGCTGGGGATCGTCCGACGGGCCGGCGAAGGCCATCAGGCCCAGGGCCGCCAGCAGGACCGCAATCATTCGCGCCATCGACTTCCCCCACGCAACATCCGGCCAGTTACGGCGGCCGGCGGGCGTCTGTCGAGGGGTGGAAATGGAAAGGGCCGCATCCTCCTCGGATGCGGCCCTTATGGTGGAGCTAAGCGGAGTCGAACCGCTGACCTCTTGAATGCCATTCAAGCGCTCTACCAGCTGAGCTATAGCCCCGAAGTCTCGGGCCCCTAGGTTTGGGGCTCGCCCCCGGTGGCCCGGCGGCGAGAGGCGGGGTCTTAGTCCGTCGGCATTCGCCGATCAAGCCTTACCCTCATTTTTTTCCGCCTTGGGCCGGCGCCTCGATTGAAGCTCCGGCCCTGCAGCGAATTCGTCAGACCTCTTCGTCGCCCTCGCCGGGCAGACCGTCGATCTCGTCTTCCGGGAAGTCGTCGTCGTCTTCGTCCTCGAGGAACGGCACGTCGTCGGCTTCTTCCTCGTCGAGGGCTTCCTCGTCGTCGGCGAAATCGACGCCCAGGTCGTCGGCGGGCTTGGCGGCGGCGGCGTCGCCCTCCTCGTCGTCGGTCTCGATCGGCTCGGCGGCGGCCTCGTCGTCGATTTCCGGCGTGGTATCGGGTTCTTCCTCGAAGCCGTCCTCGTCCTCGGGGACGGCCTTCTTCTTGGCTTCGGCACCCTCTTCGTCTTTTTCGACCTCGTCCTCGTAATCGACGGGCGTGGCGCGGGCGCGCACGCGGCGGTTACGGACCGCCTCTTCCGGATCGAACGAGTCGCCGCACTTGGGGCACAGGGCCGGGCGGCGGTTCAGGTCATAGAATTTCGCCGAGCAGGTCGGGCAGAGCTGCTTGACGCCGAGTTCAGGGCTGGCCAAGGCGGGCGGCCTCTCTATGTAGGGATGTTGGAAAAGCGGCGGCTCCCTTGCCACGCGACAGGGGCGCTGTCAAAAGGCTTTCCCCCAATTCCAGCCTATTCCCAAGGGAGCCGAAGCCTCGGCATGACCATCGCCGCCCTCCGAGCCCGCCCCGGCGCGGCCCTGCGCGGAACGATCCGCGTGCCCGGCGACAAGTCGATTTCCCACCGGGCGTTGATCCTGGGGGCCTTGGCGAGCGGGTCCACGACCATCACCGGCCTGCTGGAAGGCGAGGATGTCCTGGCCACCGGTCGCGCCATGCAGGCGTTCGGCGCAAAGGTCACACGCACCGGAGAAAAGGCCTGGACCGTCGAGGGCCGGGGCGGTTTCGCCGAACCGGCCGATCTTATTGACTGCGGCAACGCCGGCACCGGAGTGCGGCTGATCATGGGGGCGGCGGCGGGTTTCGACCTGCGCGCCACCTTCACCGGCGACGCCTCGCTGAGGACGCGGCCGATGGGCCGGGTGTTGAATCCGCTCGGGCTGATGGGCGCGAAATGGCTGTCCCGCCAAGGCGAGCGCCTGCCGCTGACCCTCAGCGGCGGCCATCTGACCGCCATCCGCTATGTGCTGCCGATGGCGTCGGCGCAGGTCAAGTCGGCGGTGCTGCTGGCCGGGCTGAACGCAGCCGGCGACACCTACGTGCTGGAGCCGGAAGCGACGCGCGATCACACCGAACGGGTGCTGCGGGCCTTCGGGGCCGTGGTCGAGGTTACCGACCAGCCCGAGGGTCGGCTGATCAAGCTGGCCGGCGGCCAGAAGCTGACCGGCTGCCACGTCGATGTACCGGCTGACCCGTCCTCGGCCGCTTTCCCGTTGGTCGCGGCCCTGATCACCCCCGGTTCCCAGGTGACGGCCCTTGGCGTCATGCTCAACGCCACCCGAACCGGCCTGTTCGAGACCCTCATCGAGATGGGCGCCGACCTGACGATTTCGAACCGCCGTGACTCCGGCGGCGAGGAGGTCGGCGACATCACCGCCCGGCATTCCGCCCTCAAGGGCGTCGTCGTGCCACCCGAGCGGGCCCCGGCGATGATTGACGAGTATCCGATCCTGGCCGTGGCCGCCGCCTTCGCCTCCGGATCGACGGTGATGCGCGGCATCGGCGAGATGCGCGTCAAGGAAAGCGACCGCATCGCCCTGATGGCGACCGGCCTGGCCGCCTGCGGCGTCGGCGTCGAGGAGGAGCCGGAGGGCTTCACCGTCGTTGGCACGGTGGGCGGCAATCACTCGGTGCGCGGCGGGGCCCGCGTCTTCACCCACGGCGATCACCGCATCGCCATGAGTCATCTGGTGCTGGGGCTGGCGGCGCAGGGCGACGTCGAGGTGGATGAGCCCGGCATGATCGCCACCAGCTTCCCGGGGTTTGTGGAGCTGATGGCCGGCCTCGGCGCGGAACTGGGCTGATGGGCTTTGTGATCGCCGTCGATGGACCGGCCGCCTCCGGCAAGGGCACCATCGCCACTAGGCTGGCGGCGCTCTACGGCTATCCGGTGCTGGATTCCGGGCTGCTCTACCGCGCCGTCGGGGTGCGGGTGCTGGCCGAGGGTGGCGACCTTGACGATATGGATCACGCCACCCGCGTCGCCCAGACCCTCGATCCCGCCACGCTCGAGAACCCCGAGGTGCGCACCCGCCGGGCCGGCGAGGCGGCCAGCCGGGTGGCCGTTTATACCTCGGTGCGCGAGGCCCTGCGACAGTTCCAGCGCAGTTTCGCGGCTCAGGAGCCCGGCGTGGTCATCGACGGTCGCGACATCGGCACCGTCATCGCGCCGCGCGCCAATGCAAAGCTGTTCGTCACCGCCACTCCCGAGGTGCGCGCCATGCGCCGCTGGAAGCAGCTGACCGGCCAGGGCGAGGCCGTGGCCTATGAGGACATCCTCGCCGACATCCATATCCGCGACGAACGGGACTCGGCCCGCAGCGACAGCCCGATGGTCATCGCCGATGACGCGGTCTTGCTCGACACCACCGAAATGGATATAGACCGCGCCTTCGATGCGGCCCGCCGCCTTGTCGAGACGGCGCGCAGCCTCCGGGCTTAATCCAACCGCGCCGCACCTCTGAAACCGCGGGCCCTTCAGTACCCCACCTTCAAAACCGAACGCCCGGACTCTTAGCCTTGCGCCCTCCGCCGTTCCCCAACAGAGACGTAAATCGCCACATGGCTGATGATATGAACTTCAATCCGACCCGCGACGATTTCGCGGCCCTTCTCGATGAGAGCCTCGGCGGCGCCAGCGATTTCGCTGAAGGCACCGTTATCAAGGGCAAGGTCGTCGGGATCGAAAAAGACGTCGCGATCATCGACATCGGTCTGAAGACCGAGGGACGGATCAGCGTCAAGGAATTCGGCGTCGACGAAGACGGCAAGGCGACCCTGAAGGTCGGCGACACCGTCGAGGTCTTCCTCGAGCGCGTTGAGAACGCCCTGGGCGAGGCGGTCATCAGCCGTGAAAAGGCCAAGCGCGAAGAAGCCTGGACCCGTCTGGAAGAAGTCTTCGCCCGCAACGAGCCGGTCAACGGCGCCATCGTCGGCCGCGTCAAGGGCGGCTTCACCGTCGATCTCGGCGGCGCATCCGCCTTCCTGCCCGGTTCGCAGGTCGACATCCGCCCGGTGCGCGACGTCGGCCCGCTGATGGGCAAGGAACAGCCCTTCGCCATCCTGAAAATGGACCGTCCGCGCGGCAACATCGTCGTCTCGCGTCGCGCCATCCTGGAAGAAGCCCGTGCCGAACAGCGCACCGAGCTGGTCAGCCAGCTGCAAGAGGGTGAAATCCGCGAAGGCGTGGTCAAGAACATCACCGACTACGGCGCGTTCGTGGACCTGGGCGGCATCGACGGCCTGCTGCACGTCACCGACATGAGCTGGAAGCGCGTCAACCACCCGAGCCAGGTGCTCGCGGTCGGCGACACGGTGAAAGTCCAGATCGTCAAGATCAACCCCGACACCCAACGCATCAGCCTAGGCATGAAGCAACTGCAGTCCGACCCCTGGGACGGCGTGGAAGCGAAATACCCGGTGGGCGCCAAGTTCACGGGCCGCATCACCAACATCACCGACTACGGCGCGTTTGTTGAGCTGGAAGCCGGCGTCGAAGGCCTGGTGCACGTCTCGGAAATGTCCTGGACCAAGAAGAACGTCCACCCCGGCAAGATCGTCTCGACCTCGCAGGAAGTCGATGTGGTCGTGCTGGACGTCGACGCCTCCAAG
>JBKJSF010000123.1:0-4471 GCA_046595895.1 Caulobacter sp.
GTCGATTATCTCGTCGCCACCGACGCCATCGGCATGGGGCTGAACATGGACGTCGACCATGTCGCCTTCGCGGGCCTGCGCAAGTTCGACGGCAAGCGGAGCCGCTGGCTGCACGCCACCGAGATCGCCCAGATCGCCGGCCGGGCCGGCCGCTATCGCCGCGATGGCACCTTTGGGGTCACCGGCGAGGCAGAAGACATCGACGAGGACCTGGTCGAGCGCGTCGAGAACCACCAGTTCGAGCCGATCACCACGGCGGAGTGGCGCAACAGCCGCCTCGACTTCACCAGCATGACCACGCTGATCAAGACCCTGGACGAGGCGCCGCAGCGGGAGGGTCTGAAGCTGTCAGCCGAGGCGCTGGACGAGCTGACCCTCAAGCGGCTTGCCGAGGACCCCGACATCGCCCACCGCGCCAAGGCCCGTCCGCAGCTGGAGAAGTTGTGGGAGGTCTGCCAGACGCCCGACTTCCGAAAGATTGCCAGCGACGACCATCTGAACCTGCTGCGGCGCATCTTCAACGAACTGACCAGCGGCCGGCGGCGAATCCCGGACGACTGGATGGCCGGGCAGTTCGCCAGCCTTGACCGCCCCGACGGCGAGATCGACACCCTGGCCGGCCGGCTGGCGGCCGTGCGCACCCTGTCCTACGTCGCCAATCGGCCCGACTGGCTGCACGACCCGGCCTTCTGGCAGGCGACCATGCGCCAGCTTGAGGACCGCCTCAGCGATACCCTGCATGGCAAGCTGATGGCCCGCTTCGTAGACCGCCGAACCAGCGTCCTGATGCGCCAGCTCGGCGACCGCGAGACCATGCTGGCCGGCGTGGCCGAGGACGGCGCGGTGACCGTCGAAGGCCACTATGTCGGCCGGCTGAACGGGGTGGTGTTCGACCAGCCGAAGGCCATCACCAGCCTCGAGGAAAAGGCCTTGCGGGGCGCCGCCCAGCGGGCCGTGGCGCCCGAGGTGGCCAAGCGGCTGGGCGCCTTGGCGGCCGAGGGCGACGAGGCCTTCAGCCTGACGCCCGATGGCATGGTGTTGTGGCGCGGCGCGGCAGCCGGGCGGCTGGACACGGCCGGGAAGGTCCGGTTGCTGGGCGAGCTTGGCCCCGCGCCGGCCCGCGAGCGCGCCCAGCGCCGGCTGGAGGCCTGGCTGGCCCACGAACGGGCCCGCAAGCTGTCGCCCCTGGCGGCGCTGGAGACGGCGATGAGCGAGGGCGGCCTAAGGGGTCTCGCCCGGGGCCTCGCCCACCGGCTGCTGGAGAACGGCGGCGTCCTGCCTCGCCGCCAGGTCGAGGACGAGATGAAGGTGCTGAGCCAGGCCGAGCGCCGGGCCCTGCGTAGCCTCGGCGTGCGCATCGGCGCCTTCAGCCTGCACCTGCCCGGCCTGCTGACCGAGGAGGCCCAGGCTTTCGCCCAGTCGCTGAACGCCGACCAGGGCGCGCCGGCCTCCGGAGAGGTCAGCCGCCTGCAGCCCGGCCCGGTCGACGCCAGGGGCCTGTCGGCGCGCGGCCTGATGGCGGTCGGCGGCCTGGCCGTGCCGGTCGATCGGCTGGAGCAACTGGATGAGGCCCTGCGGGCGGCGCCTCAAAAGGGCGGCGGCTCGGTGGTGTCCGACGCCATGCTCGAAGCGCTGGGCTGGAGCGCCAGGGACGCCGCCGACATCCTGCGCGGCCTCGGCCTCGCGCCGGTCAACCGCGACCACCCCATCGCTTGGCGGCGGCGCGGCGCCGCCAAGGGGGCCGCTCCGACCCCGGTCAGCCCGCCGTCCGGCTCGCCTTTCGCGGCGCTCGCCAGACTTCAGGTCCCGGTCCGCGCGCCGAAGGCCCGCCGTGCCCGCCGACCCAAGGCCCCTCGGGCCGCCAAGCCGTGAGCGACGCGGCCGACACGAGCTGCCGGGCCGACGTCTGGCTGTGGCGCGCCCGCTTCTTCAAGAGCCGTACGGTCGCCGCCAAATATCTCGAGGAAGGCCGGGTGCGCATGACCCGCGGTGGGGTCGAGGCCCGCCTCGACAAGCCCAGCCGCACCCTGAACATCGGCGACGAACTGGTCTTCGCTCTCGGGGGCCGTTTGATCGCCGTGCGCATGGAACAGGCCGGCGAACGCCGTGGACCGGCCGGCGAGGCGCGCACACTGTATTCGAGCCTCGATCCGTCCGCCTGAGCATTGAGAGGGTGGAAAGGCCTGAGAGCCGACAGTCGCCGCATGGCCAACTCGACACTCAGATTGCAACTCTCTCTGGCGCTGGCGGCGCTTCTGGCCGCATGTTCGCCGCCGGATGAGAAAGCGCCGGCCGGGCGTCCGGCCTACAGGAACCCGCACCCCGAGTGGGCGCAAGGCCCACCGGCCCCTTCGACGCCCGAAACGCCGGCGCTTGCCGCGCCCGGGCCGGCCCTGCGGGCGACCCACGGCGCCTGCTTTGGAACCTGCCCCACCTATCAGATCGAGCTGAGGCCTGACGGCGTGGTGCATTATCGCGGCGGACCATTCGCCGCCATTGAGGGCCCTCACAGCTGGCGCGTCGATCCGACGGTGGTCGAGAGGCTGGTCGCCCGGGCGCGCGCCGACGGTTTCTTCCGATTGCCGGCCAACGACGGGGCGTACGGATCGGACCTTCCCGACCTGCTGCTGACCCTCTGCGACGCCGGCCAGTGCCGGGCCGTGCGCAATCTGCCGGACGCCCCTGGCATGGTCTGGACGTTGGCCAGGGATGCGGGCCTGGCTAGCGGCGCGCGGCCGTACGTCGGCGTCACGACAGAAACGGTGACCCGTCTCAAGTTCGAGCGGTTCGATTTCCGCTCCGACGAAGGCGGCTGCCTGCTGGCCAGGGCGTCCCAGATGAGGGACGCGGCGGCCGTACGATCCCTCGTCGCCCTGCATACGCCCCTGACCCTCACCTGCGAGGACGGCAGTGCGCCGACGCCGCTGTTGAGCGCCATCAACGATCCGGACCCGGCGATCTTCAAGGCCCTGGTCGCCGCCGGGGTCCTGCATCAAACCAGCACGGCCGATCTCAAACAGCTTGCCGGGAACGCCGAACGCAACGGCCGACCCTATGCGCGCGCGCTGCGGCGGGCCGCCGTCTATCGGCCGTGGTAGAATAACTGAGCGGCCGCGAGGCCTCGCCGCATTGACAAGGCGCCCTCCCCCATCGGATGACGCGCCTCCACGATCCGATCCCGCGCGCGCGATCTCTCTGTGCGCCTTTAGAGCTTCTGATGACCTACATCGTCACCGATCCCTGCATCAAATGTAAGTTCATGGACTGCGTCGAGGTTTGCCCCGTCGACTGCTTCTATGAGGGTGAGAACTTCCTGGTCATCAACCCGGACGAATGCATCGACTGCGGCGTCTGCGAGCCGGAATGCCCGGTCGACGCCATCAAGCCCGACACCGAGGACGAGCCGGACGGCAAATGGCTGATGGTCAACGCCGACTACGCCAAGGTCTGGCCGAACATCACGGTCAAGGGCACGGCCCCGGCCGACGCTGAACAGTTCGAGCGCGAGACCGGCAAGTTCGAGAAATACTTCTCCGAAAAGCCCGGCAAGGGCAGCTGAGCGCGGCTGGCGAGCCGGCGTTCGATGTGATCTTCTCCGTCCCGAACGGGGGGGCGAGCAATGACGGATCTGGACGAGCCGGGCCTGTGGCTGCTGGCCGCGGGGCTCGCCGCCCTGGGCGTGATCGGCCTTTGGAGCGGCCAGTTGATCGAGGGACTTCAGCCGGTCGAATCGGCCAGTCGCGGCCTGGCCCTGGTCAATGGGGGCATTCTGCTGGTCAACGGCGCCAGCCTGTTGATCGCCCGATTCCGCAAGCGGGGCGCGATGGTCCTCGTCGCCTTGATGGTTCTGTCGCTGGCGGCCCAGGTCCCGGGTCTTCTGGCGGCGCCGGCGGATGTCACCCTGTGGGTCGCGGCGGCGCAGGCCGTGGCCATCGCGGCGACCCTCTGGCTGCTGATCACGCCCGAAAGCGGCGGCGCACGGCTGACGGCCCGGGTCGTGGTCGGCGCCATGCTGATTCTGTTCGGCGCGGTGCATCTGATGTACCCGGCGGCCATCGCCGGACTGGTCCCTGCCTGGCTGCCCGGTCAGGCATGGTGGCCGTATGCGACCGGCGCCGGCCAGATCGCGGCGGGGCTGGCTATCGGCAGCGGCTATTTCGCCCGCCCGGCCGCCGCCCTGATCGGCGCCATGTTCGTCTCATGGGTGGTGGTGGTGCATGCGCCGCGCATCGCCGCCGCGCCGTCCAGCCGTGCGGAATGGACCTTCATGCTCGTGGCCCTCGTCCTCGCCGGCGTCGTCTGGACCGTGCGGCGCGCCCTGCCCGCTTCCGGTGGGGATTTCCAGTCCCGCGCGCGCTGACGCTGTGGACGTTTTGAATTTCTGCAATTTTGTGATAGGTTCCTGTCATTGGGTCGGGCGGTAAGCGATTTTCTCGCGCCGCCCGCGTTTGCGACAGAACTCCGCCCACGA
>JBKJSF010000050.1:0-3597 GCA_046595895.1 Caulobacter sp.
CCGCGGCGCTGACGGAGCGGGGGCTCGCCATCGTCTCGGGCGGCACCGACAGCCACGTCATGCTGGTTGACCTGCGGCCCAAGAACGTCACCGGCAAGCTGGCCGAGGAAGCGTTGGAGCGGGCCCACATCACCACCAACAAGAACGGCATCCCCTTCGATCCGCTGCCCCCGACCAAGACCTCGGGAATTCGCGTGGGCACCCCGGCCGGCACCACCCGCGGCTTCGGGACCGACGAATTCCGCCAGATCGGCAAGTGGATCGGCGAGGTCCTCGACGGACTCTCGGGCAACGAATCTGGCGATCCGGCCGTCGAGGCCCGGGTCCGCGAAGAGGTCATCGCATTGACGAAACGCTTCCCCATCTACAACTAATGGGGTGAGCCCGCCGGGAGGGGCCCAGATATGCGTTGCCCGTTCTGCGGACACATGGAAAGCCAGGTTAAGGACAGCCGCCCGTCGGAAGACGGCGCGGCCATCCGCCGTCGCCGCCTCTGCCCTGAGTGCGGCGGCCGTTTCACGACCTTCGAACGCGTGCAGCTGCGCGAACTCACGATCCTCAAGCGCTCGGGCCGCCGCTCGCCGTTTGATCGCGAGAAGCTGGTCCGGTCGATCTCCATCGCGATCCGCAAGCGGCCGATCGACGCCGAGCGGGTAGACCGCATGGTCAACGGCATCGTCCGCCAGCTGGAAAGCATGGGCGAGACCGAACTGCCCAGCAGCGCGGTCGGCGAGATGGTCATGAAGGCGCTGAAGAGCCTCGATGACGTGGCCTACGTGCGCTACGCATCGGTGTATCGCGACTTCCGGCATACGGACGACTTCGCCAAGTTCCTCTCGGATGAGGGGCTCAGCGAGGAAGCCGAGGACTGACGCCATGCGCGTTACCCTGAAACTGGCCACCTCCCTCGACGGGCGGATCGCCACCGCTTCCGGTGAAAGCCGCTGGATCACCGGCCCGGCCGCGCGCGAGGAGGTCCACCGCCTGCGGGCCATGCACCAGGCCGTGTTGGTCGGGGTCGAGACGGCCATCGCCGACGATCCCGAACTGACTGTTCGACTGCCGGGCTTCGTCGGCATCCAGCCGGCCCGGGTGGTGCTGGACAGTCGCCAGCGGCTGCCCTCGAACACCAGGCTGGTCCATGAGGCCAGCCGCCTCGACACCCTGGTGATTTCCACCACCGATCCAAACAAGCGTTTGACTGACGCTGGGGTCACCGTGCTCAAGGTGGGACAACAGGACGGGCGGCCGCATCTTCGTCAGGCGCTGGACGCCCTGACGGGCTGGATCAAGGCGCGGCTGCCGACGGCGCTGCCTGAAGACTACGAAGGGTTCGTCCCGTCGTTGCTCGTCGAGGGCGGCGGGCAGGTGGCGGCCAGTTTCCTGAAAGCGGGGCTGGTCGACGCCATCGAGTGGTTCCGGGCGCCGATCGTGCTCGGCGACGAGGGCCGGCCGGCGGTCGGCGAGTTTGTGCTGAACCGGCTGGCCGATGCGCCGCGGTTCAACCGGGTTGCGGTCCATGAGGTCGGCGACGACCTGTGGGAGCGGTACGAAAGGCTCTGATATGTTCACCGGGATTGTCACAGACGTCGGCCGGGTTCGCTCCGTCCGGCAGACCAACCGCGACCGACGCTACGAGATCGAGACCAGCTACGACGTAGACTCCATCGACATGGGCGCATCCATCAGCCACGCCGGCTGCTGCTTGACCGTCGTCGAGAAGGGCGACACCTGGTTCGCCGTCGAGGTCTCGGCCGAGACCCTTGCCCACACCACCCTCGCCGAATGGGAGGAGGGCCATGCGGTCAATCTCGAACGCGCCGCCCGACTCGGCGACGAAATGGGCGGCCATGTCGTCTCCGGGCACGTCGATGGGGTCGGGGAGGTGTTGTCGATCGAGGCCGAGGGCGGTTCGCACCGCTATCGCATCCGCGCGCCACGGCCGCTGCACCGCCTGATCGCCCCCAAGGGCTCGATCTCGGTGGAGGGCTGCTCGCTCACCGTTAACGAGGTCGAGGACGACGTCTTCGGTCTCAACATCATCCCCCACACCTGGGATGTGACAACGCTGGGTAGGCTGAAACCCGGCTCGAAGGTCAATCTCGAGATCGACATGCTGGCGCGATACCTCGCGCGGTGGCAGGAGACGGCCGATGAGTAGCCACGACACCCCCATCTCCGCCATCGAGGACATTATCGAGGACGCCCGCAACGGCCGTCCCTATATCCTGGTGGACGCCGAGGACCGCGAGAACGAGGGCGATGTCATCATCCCCGCCCAGTTCGCCACGCCCGAGCAGATCAACTTCATGGCCCGCTTCGCCCGCGGCCTGATCTGCCTTTCGATCACCAACGACCGCGCCAAGGCCCTGCGCCTGCCGCCGATGGCTGCCGACAACCGCGAGAGCATGCAGACGGCCTTCACCGTCTCCATCGAAGCGAAGGAAGGCGTCACCACCGGTATCAGCGCCCACGACCGGTCGCACACCGTCGCCGTCGCCATCGACCCGACCAAGGGCGTCGATGACATCGTCACCCCCGGCCACGTCTTCCCGCTGGTCGCCAAGGACGGCGGCGTCCTGGTCCGCGCCGGTCACACCGAGGCGGCCGTCGATATCTCGCGCCTGGCCGGCCTCAACCCGGCCGGCGTCATCTGCGAGATCATGAACGACGACGGCACCATGGCCCGCCTGCCGGAACTGGTCGCCTTCGCCCAGCTGCACGGCCTGAAGATCGGCACCATCGCCGACCTGATCGCCTACCGTCGCCGCAACGAGCGGCAGGTCGAGCGGGCCCTCGAGCGACCATTCAGATCCAACTACGGCGGCGAATTCCGGATGATCGTCTACCGCAACAGCATCGACAAATGCGAGCATATCGCCCTGGTGAAGGGCAAGATCGACCCCGACACCGCCACCCTGGTGCGCATGCACCAGGTCGATATGGCCGCCGACATGCTGGGCGCCCTGGGGGCCCGCACCGACTACATTCCGGCCGCCTTGAAGGCGATCGGCGAGCACGACGGCCCCGGCGTGGCGGTCTTCATCCGCGATCCGAACCCCGCCTGGCTCAGCGAGCGCTACGGCATCGACACCGAGGCGGGCAGCCAATATCGAAACAACGCCTTGCGCGACTATGGCGTCGGGGCGCAAATCCTCCTCGATCTCGGCGTGCGAGAGATGATCCTTCTGACCTCCAGCCCGTTCAAACCGGCGGCGCTTGAGGGCTATGGATTGAAGATCGTCGGGCGCGCCCCGATCACTGGAGATGTTTGAATGATCGACGACCCCGTCCGCATCCTGATCGTCGAGGGACGCTTCTACAACGACCTGTCCGACGAGCTGCTGCGCGGGGCGACCGACGCGATTTCCGCCTTCGGCGCCGAGTATGACGTCATCACCGTGCCGGGCGCGCTGGAGATTCCCGGCGTCATCGCCATTGCCGACGAGGGCGGCCGCCGCCCGGCCGGCGTGCGCTACGACGGCTATGTCGCGCTCGGCGTCGTCATCCGCGGCGAGACCTACCACTTCGAGATCGTCTCCAACGAAAGCTGCCGAGGCGTCATGGACCTGACCCTGAAGGGCATGCCGATCGGCA
>JBKJSF010000194.1:0-10260 GCA_046595895.1 Caulobacter sp.
CTCCGGGGCACCTTCTCCCGCAGGGGGAGAAGGAGACACTACAGCAGCGCCGTAATCGCCGCGCGCGCCGCTTCGCCGAGGTCCGGGCGTTTCAGGGCCAGGGCGACATTGGCGCGCAGCAGGCCGATCTTGTCGCCGCAGTCGTGGGTCACGCCCTCGTATTCGACGGCGGTGAAGTCCTGGGTCGCCATCAGCGCAGCCATGGCGTCGGTCAGCTGGATCTCGCCGCCGGCGCCGCGCTCCTGGTTCTCGAGGATGTCGAAGATCTCCGGCTGCAGGATGTAGCGGCCCGAGATCGACAGGTTCGACGGCGCCGTTCCCGGGGCCGGCTTTTCGACCATGCCCTTCATGCGGATACGGCGGCCGTCGCGGCCCTCCGGATCGACGATGCCGTACTTGTGGGCATCGGCCGGGGGCACGGTCTCGACCCCGATGATGTTGCCGCCCAGCTCGTCATAGGCCGCCACCAGCTGCTTCAGAGCGCCTGGCTCGGCGTCGACGATGACATCGGGCAGCAGCACGGCGAACGGCTCATGGCCGATGATATCGCGGGCGCACCAGACGGCGTGGCCCAGGCCCTTGGGCTGCATCTGGCGGGTGAAGCTCATCTCTCCGGCGGTGGCCAGTTCGGCGATCATGGCCTCAAGGATGTCGGTCTTGCCCTTGGCCAGAAGCTGGGCCTCCAGCTCGATCTGGTGGTCGAAATAGTCCTCGATGGCGCCCTTGGAGCGGCCGGTGACGAAGACGATGTGCTCGATCCCGGCCTCGCGCGCCTCCTCGACGATGTAGCTCAGGATCGGCCGGTCGACGACGTTGAGAAGCTCCTTGGGCGTGGTCTTGGTGCCGGGCAGCACCCGTGTGCCGAGGCCGGCGACCGGCAGCACGGCCTTGCGCAGGCGGGCGGGGGATGGGGTCATGGGGGATCCTGGGTCCGTTCGGTCCGCACACTAACGTCCAATGCGAAACTTCGTAGCCCCCATCCCCGCTATCGTCATCCCGGAGAAGGCCGGGACCCGGCGGCGCCGGAGCGCCGCGAAGGCGATGCGTCCACCAACGGGGTGCGTGACAGGTTCGCGCTTTCGCGCGCCGCCCGGTCCCGGCCTTCGCCGGGATGACGAAAGTTGAGAGCGGATCGAGAACTATTCCACCGTCACCGACTTGGCCAGGTTCCGAGGCTGATCGACGTCGGTCCCCTTCTGGACCGCCGTGTAATAGGCCAGCAGCTGGACCGGCACCGCGTAGACCAGCGGCGCGATCAGCGGATGGCAGTCGGGGGCGTCGACGCGGCGGATGCCGGCCCCGTGCGGATCGGGAGCGCCGGCCGGGGCGATCATGATCACCGGGCCGCCGCGCGCGGCCACCTCCTGCAGATTCGACGCCGTCTTCTCGAAGATCGCGTCCAGCGGGGCCAGGGCGATGACGGGTGTGTATTCGTCCACCAGGGCGATAGGACCGTGCTTCAGCTCGCCGGCGGCATAGCCCTCGGCGTGGATGTAGCTGATCTCCTTCAGCTTCAGCGCCCCCTCCATGGCGAGGGGGAACATCGGCCCCCGGCCGAGGAACAGCACGTCGGTGGCCTTGGCGACATCATGGGCCACCGCCTTCAGCTGGGAGTCCATCTGCAGGGCCTCGGCGATCAGGCGCGGAGCCTCGAACAGGGCCTTGACCAGTTCGCCCTCGGTCTGGCCGTCGATCCTGCCCCGCGCCACCCCGGCGGCGACGGCGAGGGCCAGCAGGGCGGACACCTGGGCGGTGAAGGCCTTGGTCGAGGCGACACCGATCTCGGGGCCGGCATGGGTTGGCCACAGCACATCGGCCTCGCGGGCCATGGACGAGGAATGGACATTGACGATGGCGGCGGTCTTCAGCCCCTGCTTCTTGCACCATGACAGGCTGGCCAGGGTGTCGGCGGTCTCGCCGGACTGGCTGACCGCCACCGCCAGGGTTCCCGGCGTCAGGGCCGGCGAGCGGTAGCGGAACTCCGAGGCGATCTCGACGTCGCAGGGCAGGCCCGCATATTTCTCAAAGGCGTATTTGCCGATCTGGCCGGCGTAGAAGGCCGTGCCGCAGGCGACGATCTGGATCCGGTCGATGGCGGCGAAATCGATGGCGCCGGCTTCCAGCGTCTGGACCTTGGCCTTGCCGGTGACGAGGTCGAGATAATGGGACAGGGTGTGCTGGACGCTGTCGGGCTGTTCATGGATCTCCTTCTCCATGAAGTGGCGATAGGCGCCCTTCTCGACCATGGCGGCGGAGGCCGAAACCACGACCACGGCGCGCTCTACCGGGGCGCCGGAGACATCGAACATCCGCGCGCCGGCGGGGGTCACCGCGACGTAATCGCCCTCCTCCAGATAGGATATCTTCTGGGTGAACGGGCCGACCGCCAGGGCGTCGGAGCCGAGATACATCTCGCCCTCGCCCCAGCCGACCACCAGCGGGCTGCCGCGCCGGGCGCCAAGTATCAAGGCGTCCTCGCCCTCGATCAGCACGGCCAGGGCATAGGCTCCGGTCAGCCGGTCCAGCACCGCCTTGAAGGCCTCCAGCGGGGCCTGTCCCGTGGCCAGCTGGTGGTCGAACAGATGGGCCACGACCTCGGTGTCGGTCTGGCTTTCGAAGACCCGGCCCGCGGCCATAAGTTCGGCCTTAAGCTCGGCGAAATTCTCGATGATGCCGTTGTGGACGAGGGCGACCCGGCCGGCCTTGTGCGGGTGGGCGTTGGGGGTCGTCGGCGCGCCGTGGGTGGCCCAGCGGGTGTGGCCGATGCCGACCGTCCCGGCCACCGGTTCGGACAGCAGCACGGCTTCCAGTTCGCGGATCTTGCCCTTGGCGCGCCGGCGCTCGATGGCGCCGCCGACCATCACCGCGACGCCCGCCGAGTCATAGCCGCGGTATTCCAGCCGTTTGAGGCTCTCGATCAACCGGGGAACGGCGGGGCCGGAACCGGTGACGCCGATGATGCCGCACATGCCGGGAACTCCGTCTGCAAAAGGTGAGGAGCAGCCCGCTTTACGCGCGGACCACGGAGGGTCTAAGGCCGAACCCGGATCGCCGCATTCGCCTCTATGGGATGTTAAGGCGCAAGACATCTAAAATGGGGTTTCGGAAGATTTCCGGAACGGGAGGACCCGCCTTGGGCGACAGGAAGTATTTCGGCACCGACGGCATCCGCGGCCGCGCCAACGCCCATCCGATGACCGCCGAGGTAGCGCTGCGCGTCGGGCTGGCGGCGGGAAGGCTGTTTACGTCGGGCGACGACCGCCGTCATCTGGTGGTGATCGGCAAGGACACGCGGCTCAGCGGCTATATGATCGAGCCGGCGCTGGTCGCCGGCTTCGCCTCGGTGGGCATGGACGTGCTGACCTTCGGGCCGCTGCCGACCCCGGGGGTGGCGATGATGACCCGGTCGATGCGCGCCGACCTGGGGGTGATGATTTCGGCCTCGCACAATGACTACGCCGACAACGGCATCAAGCTGTTCGGCCCCGACGGCTACAAGCTGTCAGACGAGACCGAGTTGAAGATCGAATCGATGATGGACCAGGGCCTGAGCGAGGGCCTTGCTGTCTCCGACCGGCTGGGCCGGGTCCAGCGCATCGACGACTCCCAGGCCCGCTATATCGAGATCGCCAAGGCGGCCTTCCCCAAGAGCCTGAGCCTGCAGGGCCTGCGCATCGCCGTCGATTGCGCCAACGGCGCCGGCTACAAGGTCGCGCCGACGACCCTGTACGAACTGGGGGCCGAGGTCTGTTCGGTCGGGGTGTCGCCGAACGGGACCAATATCAACGCCGAATGCGGTTCGACCTATCCGGGGACGCTGGCGGCGGCGGTCAAACAGTATCGCGCCGACATCGGCATCGCCCTCGACGGCGACGCCGACCGGCTGATCATCTGCGACGAGAACGGCAAGGTCGTGGACGGCGACCAGATCATGGCCCTGATCGGCAAGGACTGGGCCCGGCGTGGCCAGCTGACCGGCGGCGGCGTCGTCGCCACGGTGATGTCCAACCTCGGGCTGGAACGCGCCCTCAAGGCCGACGGCCTGACGCTGGAGCGGACCCAAGTCGGCGACCGCTATGTCATGGAGCGGATGCGCTCGGGCGGCTTCAACCTGGGTGGCGAGCAGTCGGGGCATATCATCCTGTCGGACTTCTCGACCACCGGCGACGGCCTGCTCGCGGCCTTGCAGGTGGTGGCGGTGATGGTGCAGTCGAACCAGCCGATGAGCGCCCTGGCCCGGCAGTTCGAGCCGGTGCCGCAACTCTTGGAGAACGTGCGGTTCAGCAAAGGCGCAAAGCCGCTGGACAACGACAAGGTCAAGGACGCGATCTCGGCGGCCGAGGCGCGGTTGAACGGCAGCGGCCGGGTGCTGGTGCGGGCTTCCGGGACCGAGCCGCTGATCCGGGTGATGGCCGAGGGCGACGACGAGGCGCTGGTGGCGCAGCTGGTCGGGGAGATCGCCGGGGCGGTGAAGGCGGCGGGGGCCTAGGGTCGAAGCGCCAGCAGCGCGAAGCTCGCCAGCCAGTGCTCGCCCATGTAGTCGCCGGCGACGTGGTCCAGGGCTGAGGCGAGGTGGCGGGCGGCCGCTTCCTTCGCCACAGGGCCAGCCGGGTGGCCGGCCGGCAGCGCTCCAGCAATGTTCCGCCAGCACCAGGCGCGGCTCAGGTTCAAACCGTCCAGGTGGGCGATCTTGCCGTCGGTGCGGTCGCTGACGGTGGCCGGCTGGAACAGGGCGGCGGGCTGGCGTTCGGCGGCTCTCGGCAGGAAGCGGTCGAACCAGGCGGGGAAGTCGGCGCCGAGGACGTGGCGCATGGCTTCGGCTTCCACCAGGGCCGGGGAGAGGAAGTCTTCGCCCGAGGGCTCCCAGGCCTGGCAGTCGGCGTCGTCGAGGTGCCAGCGGCGCAGGGCGGCCTTCAACAGGCCCGCGAAGTCGTGGTCGCCGTCCTGCGCGGCGTATTCCAGGGCCAGGGTGATGGCGAAGGCGGTGCTGGAATGGACGCCGCTGCGGACCGGGTAGGTGGCCAGGGGCAGGTAGGCGTGGAAGCGGGCCACGAAACCATCGGCCAGCGGGGCAAGGTGGGCCGACCAGTCGTCGTCGTGGCGGAAGAGCTCGGCCTGGAGCATCAGGAGCCAGCCCCAGCCGTAGGGGCGCTCGAAGCCGCGCGAGCCGGGGCGGGCGAGGTAGGCGGTCTCGACGGCGACCTTGGCCGGGGTGAACGCGTCGTCGAACAACGCACGGATGCCGGTGGCCTCGGGGATGTCGGGGTAGAGGCGGAGCAGGGTGGCCAGCGTCCAGTAGCCGTGGACGCAGCTGTGCCAGTCGTAGCTGCCGAAGAAGATCGGGTGGAAGTCCGGGTGCGGCGCGACGTCTGCGGCGCTCATGAACACATGGTCGGCCTTGTGCGGCCAAGGCGGGCGCACGTGGCCCAGCGCGATCGCAGCGAAGCGAGACGCTAGTTCGGCCGAAAGCGCTTGGGGGGAAAGCTCAGTAGACGAAGACATACATTAGCACGGTGTTGGCGATGAGCAGGATCAGGGCGGTGGGAATCTGTGCCTTGATGACGCCGTAGCGGTCGGTGAGTTCCAGAAGGGCAGCGGGGACGATGTTGAAGTTGGCCGCCATCGGAGTCATCAGCGTGCCGCAGAAGCCCGACAGCATGCCGACGGCGGCCATGATCACCGGATCGCCCTTGAAGGTCCCGACGATCAACGGCAGGCCGATACCGGCCGTCATCACGGGGAAGGCGGCGAAGGCGTTGCCCATGATGATGGTGAAGATGGCCATGCCGAAGGTGTAGGCGACGACGGCCAGGATGGCGCCGGCCGGGCCGCTGCTGGGCAGGCTGGAGCCGGCGAAGGCCCCGATGATCTGACCCACGCCGGCGGCGGCGAAGACAGCGCCGAGCGCCGCCAGGGTTTGGGGCAGAAGCGCGGCCCAGCCGACGGCGTCGAGCAGGCGGCGGCCCTCCTGCAGAGGCACGGTGGGCCGGGGGCGGATCATGATCATGGCGATGACCAGGCCGGTGAGGATGCCGAGGATCAGGGAGACCAAGGTGGCCTGTTTAGGATCGACGACAGGGGTTCCGTCGATGGCCAAGGCCTCAACGACGAGGATGCCGATCTTCCAGCCCTGGAATACGAAGGTGCCGGCCAGGGTGACGAGTGGGATGACCAGGGCCGGGATGAAGAGCTTGGCGCCGAGACGGGCGGCGCTTTCGCGGCGCTCCTCAGGCGTCGTGGTGGTCGGCTTGCCGGAGCCCAGGGCGCTCAAGCCCGCCAGGCCGGCAAGGGCCAGGACCAGCACGCCGTTGGCGAGGTCGCCGATGTAGCTGCCGAACAGGAAGCTGACGGCCAAGAGGCCCCAGAAGGCGAGATTGCCCCAACGCTTGGGGTTCTCACGGTCGAAGGCCCCGAGCAGGGCCATGGCGGCGAAGAAGACGCCGCCGACCACATAGAGGACGGGCAGGCCGATCACTGGGCGGCCTCCGTCTCGTTGAGTTTGGCCACCTGGGCGTCGAGCCGCCAGAGGCGGACACCGTGGATGATGAAGGCGAGGATGGCGGTCGGGATGGCCCAGACCGACAGGGCCAGCGGCTCGACCGTGATGCCGTTCTGCTCGAGGAAGGCCTTGATCAGCAGGATGGAGGCGATGGCGATGAAGATGTCCTCGCCGAAGAACAGGCCGACGTTGTCGGTGGCGGCGCTCATGGCCCGGATGCGCATGCGGACCGGCTCGGTCAACGGGCCGAGGTTGGCCTCGGCGGTGCCCTCGGCCATGGGGGCGATCAGCGGCCGGACCATCTGCGGATGGCCGCCGAGCGAGGTCAGGCCTAGGGCGGAAGTGAACTGGCGGACCAGCAGATAGAGGATCAGCAGGCGCCCCGTGGTGACCCCCTTGATGCGGCCGACGAGGTCGCGGGCCTTCTCCTGCAGGCCGGCCCGTTCGAGCAGGCCGATAACCGGCAGGATCATCCAGGTCAGAGTGATGTAGCGGTTGTCGTTGAAGGCCTTGCCGAAGGTCTCCAGCGTCTTGATCAGGGCCGGCAGCGGCTCGAGACGGGTTGAGAGGCCAAAGGCGACGCCGGTCGCCAGGGCCGCCGCTACGACCACCAGCAGCGGGTTGAAGCGCAGCATGAAGCCGACGACGACGACGGCGATGCCGATCAGCGGCCAGAGGGACATGCATGGACTCCCGTTGCAGGCAGGACAGTCGTTGGAGTCTGATCAGGCGTCTATGGCGCCGTCGATGTGCGGCGCCTCGTTGAGGTGGCGCAGGGGCGAGAGGAAGAAGACGCAGGCGACCAAGGTCAGCATCAGCAGGCCCGGAAAGAGGATGGCCAGGTGGGGGCCGACGGCCTTGGCCAGGAAGCCGTAGCTTACCGCGCCAAGCGGACCGCCGCCCATCAGGCCGAGGGTGAAGACCGAGAGGATGCGGCCGCGGCTTTCAGCTGGCGCGTGCTGTTGCACGATGCCCCGGCCAAGCGTCATGGCGACGCCGCCGCCGAGGCCCCAGACGAAGTTGAGCGCACAGAGGGCTGGGAAGGGCATGGGGATGGCGCAAAACACCAGGATCAGGCCGCCGCAGCTCAGGGAGGCCATGTAGGCGATGCCCTTGCGCCGGATATGGCCGAACCGGACCATCAACAGGACCGAGATCAGCGAGCCGACCCAGAAGCAGAGGCTGAACAGGGCGAAAGCGGTGGCGATATGGGTCGGGTCCGGATCGTTCGGCGGGAAGTAGCTCTGCACGATCAGCGGCAGGAGGACGAAGAAGCTGCCCATGAAGCAGATGCCGACGAACAGGGCGCAAAGCACCACCGGGGCGATGATCGGCGAGCGGGCGACGGCCTTGAGCCCGCCACCGATATCGGCGGCCATGCGGGCCAGCAGATGGCCGTCGCCGGCGGCGGCCAGCCGGGCCGGGCGGGGGCGCAGGGAGACGGCGGCGAGGCTGGCGGCGGCCATCAGCCCGGCCAGGCTGAGCAGCATGCGGCCGACGCCGACGACGGGGGCCAGGGTGGCATAGGCCATGCCGAGGATCTGGGCCCCGAACTGGGCCAGCGAGGCGAAGTTGACGGCCCGGTGGACAGAGGCCCCGTCGGAGCCGGGGGCGACCAGGCTGAGCAGGCTGTCACGGGCCGGGATGGCGAAGGCGCCGATGGTCCCCACCGACAGGGCGTAGAAGATGATCAGGCCGTAGGTCAGCCGGCCGCTCATCACCATCAGGCCGAGCGCCGTGAAGGTCAGGACGCTGAGGGCGCAGGCGATGGCGACGATGCGCCGGGGCGGGATGCGGTCGGCGGTGAAGCCGCCGATGAGGATCAGCAGGGTGGTCGGCAGCTGCAGGCACATCTGGGCCAGGCCGAAGCGGATCTCGTCCTCCTGCAGCACCACGCGAACCAGATAGGGAAACAGCACCAGCTGCACCCCGAAGGCCAGGAACCAGGCGCCGTGGGTGAACAAATAGGCCCCAAAGCGCGGCGAGGGGGCGGGGGCGGACTCTGGCGGCAAGGGGATTCTCCAGCGGCCAGACTCCATGAGGCGCGGGGCCAGCGCAAGCGCGGCCCTTAGCGAAGCGGCCAACCATTATACCGCGTTCGGGTCTCGGAAGGGGTGTCGAACGGAGTGAGACGAATAAAATCAACGGGTTGGGGTGGTCGAGGTGTTGGTCAGAACGCCGGGAATGCAGGCCGGGCGTGGGCCCGGTGTTGGTCGATGCGCGGGGTTTGTTGGTCGATTGTGGTCGCGCCGGTGTCCCCGGTTCCTTCCGATGAATGAGTCTAGACATATTCATCGGCTTGCCAGCGAACGCGGGTCGGCGGACAGTCCCGACTGCGCCGGGAGGGCGAAACATGTCAGACACCAACATCCTTCAGCCGATGATCGCCCTGGCGGCGTTGACCTTCGTGGTCGGCTTGCTGATCCCGCTGCGGCGGTTCAGCAAGAAGCACAAGCTGACGCAGGACGACTTCGCGGTCGGCGAGTCGGCGCGGGTGCCGGTGGCGGTATCGCTGCCCAACCGCAACTTCGCCAATCTGTTCGAGGCTCCGGTGCTGTTCTATCCGGTGGTGCTGGCCTTTTACGTGACGGCGGCGGCCGATCAGATCGCCGTGTGGATGGCTTGGGGCTATGTGGGCCTGAGGGTCCTGCACACCCTGGTTCATGTGACGTCCAACACGGTGCGCTACCGGGCGCTGTTCTTCACGCTCAGCATGCTCGTGCTGATGGCGCTGTGGGGCCTGCTGGCGTGGCGGATATGGCCTCTGGGGTAAGTTTCCCGGCTTAGCCTCTACCCCCGGCCGATGCTCGAATACTCGAAGCCACGCCGGCGCATTTCGTCGGGGCGGTAGATGTTGCGCAGATCGACGATGACCGGGGCGTGCATCAAGAGCTTGACGCGGTCGAGGTCCAGCGCCCGGAACTCGTCCCATTCGGTGATGATGACCACCACGTCGGCGCCCTCGACGGCGTCGTAGGGGCCATCCTTGAAGTCGACGTCGCGCAGCATCTGGCGGGCCTCATGGCCCTCCGGGTCATAGGCCTGGACGGTCGCGCCCATGGCCTGCAGGGCCGGGACGATGTCGAGGCTGGGGGCGTCGCGCATGTCGTCGGTGTTGGGCTTGAAGGTCAGGCCGAGCACGCCGACGGTCTTGCCGGTGAGGTCCTGGGCGCCGAGCGCCTTGGTGACCCGGGCGGCCATGGCCTTCTTGCGCCGGTCGTTGACCCGGACGGTGGCCTCGACCAGCTCGACCGGCGAGCCGGCGTCGCTGGCCGTTCGCACGAGGGCAAGGGTGTCCTTGGGAAAGCAGCTGCCGCCGTAGCCGGGGCCGGCGTTGAGGAACTTGCCGCCGATGCGGTTGTCCAGGCCGATGCCCTTGGCCACCTGCTGCACATCCGCGCCGACGGCCTCGCAGAGGTCGGCGATCTCGTTGATGAAGGTGATCTTCAGGGCCAGGAAGGCGTTGGCGGCGTATTTGATCAGCTCGCTGGTGCGGCGGCCGGTAAAGACGATCGGGGTCTCGTTGAGGAACAACGGGCGATAGATTTCGGTCATCACCTCCTTGGCCTTGTCGTTGTCCGTGCCGACGACGACGCGGTCGGGCCGCTTGAAGTCGTCGATGGCCGCGCCTTCGCGCAGGAATTCGGGGTTGGAGGCGACAGCGGTCCCGCCGTCATCGTCACTAAATCGACCGTCCCGGTCGGAACCGGCGACGAGGTCGAGCGCATCATCGCCGAGGTCGCTCCCGGCAGGGGCACCAA
>JBKJSF010000235.1:0-48805 GCA_046595895.1 Caulobacter sp.
CCCCGATGATCAGGTCGTCGTAGCCGTCGCCGTTGACGTCGCCCGCCGAGGCGACGGAGAAGCCGCTCAGGTTGTAGATCGCCTCGCCATTGATCTGGAAGCCGTTGGTTCCGTCGAGGGTCGAGAGGTTAAGATTAGGGGTGAAGCCACTGGCCTTGCCGAACACTACGTAGCTGGCGCCGGAGTCGACGCCGTTCGGGTCCGCGCCATGTGCACCGATGATCAGGTCGTCATAGCCGTCGCCGTTGACGTCGCCCGCCGAGGCGACGGAGAAGCCGCTGTAGTCGTTTGCCGCCTCGCCGCTGATCTTGAAGCCGTTGGTTCCGTCGAGGTTGGAGAGGTTCAGGTTGGCGGTGAAGCCACCGGCCTTGCCGAACACCACGTAGCTGGCGCCGGAATTGCTGTTCCCGTTCGCGTCCGCGCCACGGGCCCCGATGATCAGGTCGTCTTAGCCATCACCATTGACGTCGCCCGCCGAGGCGACAGAGAAGCCGCTCTGGTCGTCTGCCGCCTCGCCATTGATCCGGAAGCCGGTGATACCGTCGAGGGCAGACAGTTCGAGGACAGCATCGAAGGGCATGGCGTTTGTATTTTTCCGGGATGCAACGCCGCGATCCAAAGGGCCGACGCTGTCTGAACTCGCCAAAACTGGCAGGGGCCTCACGAGAGACTCACCGATCCGGGTTATCGCATCCAGCCGGCCGCCGGAAGTGTAATTTTTTTGAACGACTTTCTGGTTTGTTCGCCACCAGAGCAACCACACCGTGCCGGGAAGTTGGGACACGTTGGAGTTCAACATGTTCCGGTTTGCTTTCGTCTGGTTCGGTCAGAGCATCCAGCCGCCGCTGTCGGCGGTGACGTCGCCATTGATGTCGAGGCCCAGGGTGGTGATGCCGCTTCGGCGACGCCGTGTCAGCGCCGCTTCCCCCGCGCCCGAGAAACCTGCACAAATGTCAGGCAGCCGTGCCTTGCCGCTGGTGACTCGTGGCGTTGATGTTCGCGGCGGGCATCGAAGCGGCTAGGGAATGCGTTGAGACGAGAGGCCGACAGGCCCGTGGGGACAGAGCAAGCGTGGCGCGAACACCAGTGGCCGACCGGACCGAGGGCCTGCCCCCGGGGCTTCCCATGCCCCAGCCCTTCTACACGCCCGGGGCCGCCTTCGATGAGATGTACGACCCGGCCAGCACGGTGCGCGACCACTACGCAGGTATGCACGAGCGGCTGACGAGCCTGTCGGCCGAGGATCTCAACGCCCGCCAGTCCACGCTGGAACGCAGCTTCCTGCTGCAGGGCATCACCTTTACCGTCTATGGCGCCGAGGCCGCCACCGAGCGGATCATCCCCACCGACCTGATTCCGCGGATCATTCCCTCCGCCGAGTGGGACATCATCGAGACCGGCCTGACCCAGCGACTGCGCGCCCTCAACATGTTCCTCGCCGACATCTACGGCGAGCAGCAGATCCTGATGGACGGTATCGTCCCTCGCGACCTGGTGCTGGGCGCCCCGTCCTACCGCCGCGAGATGCAGCACCTCTATGTGCCGCACAAGGCCTACGCCAACGTCTGCGGCAGTGACCTGATCCGCGGCCAGGACGGCGCCTTCTATGTGCTGGAGGACAACCTGCGCGTCCCCAGCGGCGTCTCCTACATGCTGGCCAACCGCGACGCCGCCCGCCGCACCTTCCCCGGCGCCTTCCGCGCCGCCAGCGTGCGCCCTGTCGAGCGCTACCCCGACCTGCTGCTCTCGACCCTGAAGTCGATGGCCCAGGAGTGGCGGGCCGACCCGCAGGTCGTGGTCCTGACCCCCGGGGTCTACAACAGCGCCTACTACGAACACGCCTACCTGGCCCGGCTGATGGGCGTGCCGCTGGTCGAGGGGCGCGACCTCGTGATCCACGAGAACATGGTCTACATGCGGATGACCACCGGCCTGCAACGGGTCGATGTCATCTACCGCCGGGTCGACGACGACTATATCGACCCCCTGACCTTCCGCCGCGATTCCAGCCTCGGGGTCAGCGGGCTGTTCAACGCCTACCGGGCCGGCAATGTGATGATCTGCAATGCGCCCGGCACCGGCGTCGCCGACGACAAGGCGGTCTATGCCTATGTCCCCGAAATCATCCGCTATTACCTGGGCGAAGACGCCATCCTGCCCAACATCGAGACCTTCCTCTGCCGCGAGCCGGCCCAGCTGAGCCACGTGCTGGCCAACCTCGACAAGTTCGTCGTCAAGGCGGTCGGCGCCTCTGGCGGCTACGGCATGCTGGTCGGGCCGCATGCCAGCAAGACGGAGCGCGAGGAATTCGCCCTGGCCATCCAGGACGACCCCGACAACTACATCGCCCAGCCGACCATCCAGCTGTCCACCGCCCCCTGCCTGATCGACGGCCGGGTCGAGAGCCGCCACGTCGACCTGCGCCCCTTCATCCTGTCGGGCGAAAAGATCGTCGTCACCCCCGGCGCCCTGACCCGGGTGGCCCTGCGCAAGGGCAGCCTGGTGGTCAACTCCAGCCAGGGTGGAGGGTCCAAGGACACCTGGGTCCTGGCCCCGGACAGCGTTGATGCGGGAGACACCGCGCCATGATGCTCGCCCGGGTCGCCGACAGCCTCTACTGGGTGGGCCGCTATGTGGAGCGGGCCGAGCACGTCTGCCGCCTGGCCGACGTCACCCTCAACGCCACCCTCGATCGCTCGGCGGCGGCCAGTGAAACCGCCCGCATCGCGCTTGCCGCGCTCGGCGACGACGTCACCGCCGCCGACAGCAACCTCTTCGAGACCGCCAAGGAGCTGACCCTCGGCAATGACGAGGCCAACTCGGTGCGCATGTCGCTGGCCAGGGCCCGCGAGAACGCCCGCCAGGTGCGCGACCAGATCACCACCGAGATGTGGGAGCGGTTGAACCTGCTCTACCTGCGGGTCAACGAGAAGGGCGCCGAGGAGGTTTTCGACCGCGAGCACACCGGCTTCCTGCACGACATCATCGCCGACCTGCACCAGTTCAAGGGCGCCGCGGACGCCACCATGAGCCACGGCGAGGGTTGGCGCTTCCTGATGCTCGGCGTCCACATCGAGCGGGCCCAGCTGATCGCCCGCCTGCTGCGCGCCGCCTTCGGCGATGGCGCGGTTCCGACCGGCGACCACGTTACCTTGATCAATGTCCTGCGCATGGGCTGCGCCCTGGAGCCCTACCTGCGCACCTACACCGCCGAGATGGAGCCCCGGCACATTCTCGACTTCCTGCTGTTCGACGAAGACTTCCCGCGCTCCATCCGCTTCGCCACCGCCCGCATCGAGGAAAGCATGGCCGACATCGCCAGCCACGTCGCCTTCGGCGGCCGCGGCCGGCCCGAGCGCCTGGCCGGGCGGCTCAGCTCACGCCTGGAATTCACCGACCTGGAGGAGCTGGAAGCCAACGGCGCCTCGGTCCTGCTGGCCAGCGTCGTCGCCGACTGCAGCCGCATCCATGAGGCGCTGTACCAGACCTTTGTCGCCTACCCCCTCGAGATGAGGTTGCCGGCCTGATGCTGCTCGATATCCGCCACGTCACCCGCTACCACTACGAAAAGCCGGTCCGCGAAAGCATCATGGAGCTGCGCATGCAGCCCCAGAAGTCGATCCGCCAGCGGCTCATCAGCTTCGATCTCGAACTCGAACCTCGCGCCCAGTTGTTCAGCTACATCGACCCTTTTGGCAACGCCGTGCACCACTTCGACGTCCCACAGCCGCACGACGAACTGACCATCGTTTCCCGCGCCACCGTCGAGACCCAGGCCCCGCCGGACCTGCCCGAGCACCTCGACCTCGGCGAATGGGACCGGCTCAAGAGCAGTTTTACCCAGGCGGAATGTTTCGAGTTCCTGCACCCGCACGGTTTTACCCAGGTGACCCCCGCCCTGCGCGCCTTCATGGAGTCCAAGACCCTCGAAGCCAGCCAGATCCGCGACCCCCTGAGCCGCCTGCGCTACCTCAACCAGACTATCTACGCCTGCTTTGCCTATGAGCCCGGCGTCACCCGCGCCGACAGCGTCGTCGACGAGGCCCTCAAACGCGGGGCCGGGGTCTGCCAGGACTTCGCCCACATCATGATCGCCATCGCCCGCGACTGGGGCCTGCCGGCCCGCTACGTCTCCGGCTACCTGTTCACCGACCGCAAGCAGGGCGACCGCTCCGACCCCGACTCCACCCATGCCTGGGTCGAGGTCTTCCTGCCGTCCCACCGCTGGGTCGGCTTCGACCCGACCAACAACATGCTGACCTGCGATCGCCACGTCGGCGTCGCCATCGGCCGCGACTACGCCGACGTCCCGCCCTCGCGCGGCGTCTACAAGGGCCACAGCGACAGCCAGCTGGCTGTCGATGTGGCCGTCACCAAGGCCAGGACGGCCGTCGCCGAACCGGAGTTCTTCCACCTGCCAAGACCGACCTTCCGCGGCGCCCGCCGTCGCGGCGTGGACGCGTTCAGGGAAGAACAGCAGCAGCAGCAACAACAGTAGCCAGTGAGTTCGCCTCGCCAAGCAACGCCTCCAAAACCCCTATCCACCCCCACACAACCACAACCCGACCTCAATCAAACCCCTATGCCATGCCGACCCGAACCCCACACGCCATCCATACAAATTACCTACTAATTCAAGCGCTTAATCGATCCATGTCGACAGTTTTGACCTTCCCGCGCCAATCTGCGGTATAATACCCAGCCGCTTCGATAGCGGCCTGGCCATCGGGGGGCCCAAGCCATGTTTGTCGGACACTACGCCGCCGCCCTGGCCGCCAAG
This sequence comes from Caulobacter sp., assembly GCA_046595895.1. Taxonomy (GTDB): domain Bacteria; phylum Pseudomonadota; class Alphaproteobacteria; order Caulobacterales; family Caulobacteraceae; genus Caulobacter. Next base: position 4,781 of record JBKJSF010000235.1, read on the forward strand.
GCCGTCGAGCCCCGCGCCCCGCTCTGGACTCTGATTGCCGGGGCCCAACTGATCGACATCGGCTGGGCCGGCCTGGTCATGGCCGGCGTCGAGAAGGTCCGCTTCAATCCGGACTTGCCCGGCAGCCCGCTCGAGCTCTACCACATGCCCTGGACCCACAGCCTGCCGGCCGTGCTCGTCTGGTCCATCGCCGCCCTGGTCCTCTGCCGCTGGGTTCTGCGCCTGCCCTGGGGGGCCTGCGTCGCCGTCGCGCTGGTGGTCTTCAGCCACTGGGCGCTCGACTTCCTCGTCCACCGCCCCGACCTGGAGCTTTGGTTCGGCGGCCCCAAGGTCGGCCTTGGCTGGTGGGACTATCCCGACGCCGAGAAGACCCTGGAGATGGGCCTCATCGCCCTGGCCGGCGGGGCCTGGCTGTGGAGCCGCGGGGCCTGGTCGCGCTCCCCCTGGCCGGCGCTGATCTTCATCACCTTCCTGGTCGCCCTGCAGATCGTCGCCGGCCTCACCGTGCCGACCGGCTCCACCGTCGCCTACGGCCGCACCGCCCTGATCGTCTACCTGGTGGTCGTCGCCCTCGCCGCCCTGGCCGACCTCGGAAGACCCAAGGCCGCCCCCGCCTAGGGTGTGTACTCACAAGCCAGGAACAGCCGCTTGCGGTGTGCGAGCTAGATTCCGCCTTCGATCATAAGGGGGCATTTCTAGCGTCTGGTGATCGCGCGAGCCGTCATTGCGAAACCGACCAAGACGGCAAAGCCACCGCCGTAAAGCGCAAGATAGAAGATGATGAGCACGAGAGGGTGAATGAGCATCAAATCGTAGCTGGGGTTCTGCACAAGCAGCAATGCTGTGGCGACGGCAAGGCCGCCAACCGCAGCTACGACGGCCCCCTTGAAAGCCTGCATGTTTCGCATCTGACGCGTCCCGTTCGGTCTTCAGCCTATCGCCCCGAATGTACGCCTCCCAGCCTGAACCGAAACTGTCCCGGTCCGCTACAGCCCGAAAGGGACCCTCTGCTTAGGTCCAGGACCGATGCCACCTTTCGACCCAATGCGGACCAACGCTTAGAGCCAACGGGGTCGAGGCGAGGTTGCCGACCATCCCCAATCGCGCAGCACTTCTCGCAGATCGCCAGCCTCTTCGATGGTTACGCACGAAAAGCCGAAACCAGCGGCGGTCAATGCCTCGACGAACGGCTCCAAGTCTGTCCAATCTGGATGAGCGACCATCCCGTTCGGCGCTCCAAAATCGGGAAGCAAGGCCGCAAACTCGACGGGCCGGCCATCGACGGTAATGAGCGCCGGAGCCTCCACCCGAATGCCGAGGGTTTCAGCGGCTCGGGTCCAAAAAGCGTGCTGGGACAGCATGGGAGTAAGTTAGTCCGCGTCGCGTCCGCTAGCCAACCCACGCCGACCCCCGAAGGGTCCGTTTGCGAGGGATCGGGGGCCGGATAAGTTCGGAGCATGGACGATCACGACCCATAGCGGATGTGCCTTGCGGCTACGCTCACGGATCGTTCTCAGGTCGACTCTCGCGAGCGTCACCTGAATCGAGCGCGTACAGCAATTGGAATTGGAAATCTCAATCGCTTGATAAAGGCCCCAGCCCAAAGCGTTTTAAGATCGTCTCGCCGCCACAGTTTTTGTCTACGCACATTCTCAGAAGCCCGAGTTTCGATACGTAGTCTGACCGGTGAATATCAGCAGGGCCAGATTTGGATAGTAACCGAAGCGAGCAGACGCCGCCGATATCTAACTTGATATTAACTTCGTTCCAGGTATCTCCGCCCCAAGACGCGTTCTCAACGTATCCAGTTATTTTCGGGTCTTTAGACAACACCTGATCACATCCGCGGCTTTCCACTATGACGAAATCAGATTTCCATAAAGGGTCCCTGACGGACCAAATGACTTCTCCTGAACCTGGAGTCGGCAGCCGCTTTGTAACTGTCACGTCGTCCCGCAAAATGCACCAAGCGCCGCGTTTGATCTCGCACCGATCTGGCGGTTCGAGCGCTTGGGCGCCGCTCGCGGCCAATCCACCTGTCAGGAGGACCACACCGACTGCCCAGATCCGCGTCATCATTGACTACCTCCCCGCCGCACTGGAGGGCCTAGGCACTCCGCGTCGCCCATTGGTTGTAGAAACATTACAGAGGTCAATGTTCGCTTTCCACCCATCCCCAACATTTTGAACGTCCGTTCTGAGATCGGTATCCCACCCCCAACCGCCCGTTCAGTTGATGGGTGCGGGCCTAGCCGGCCACCATCGCCAGCCACTCATCCTCGGTCATCACCTCGATGCCCAGCTCGGTCGCCGTCTTCAGCTTGGAGCCGGCGCCGGGTCCGGCGACCACCAGGTCGGTTTTCTTCGACACCGATGACGAGACCTTGGCCCCCAGCGCCTCGGCCTGAGCCTTGGCCTCGTCGCGGGTCATGCGTTCCAGCGCGCCGGTGAACACCACCGTCTTGCCGGCCACCGCCGTGTCGGTCTTTGGCTTCTCGGCGTCCTGGACAGTCAGCTGGTCGTAGAGGCGCTGAACCATGCCCCGGTTGTGGTCCTCGGCGAAGAAGGCGGCCGCCGCCTCGATCACCGCATCGCCGATCTGGTCCAGGGCGTCGAGCTCGGCCACCGCCTCCTCGTCGCGCAGCGCCACCTTGTCCATGGCCGCCAGGAACTCGGCCGCCGTGCCATAGCCCCGGGCCATGACCAGCGCCGTCTGCTCGCCGATGTGGCGGACGCCCAGCCCATAGATGAATCGGTCCAGCGGAATGCTCCGCCGCCCTTCGATGGCCGCGAACAGGTTGGCGACGCTGGTCTCACCGGCCCGGTCGCGGTCCTTCAGCTTCTTCAGCGAGAGCTTGTCGTTTTCCTCCAGCGTGAAGATGTCGGCCGGCTCCTTGATCAGCCCGTCTTCGAAGAAGGCCGACAGCTGCTTTTCCCCGAGCCCCTCGATGTCGAAGGCCCGGCGGGAGACGAAGTGCTTGAGGTGCTCGATTCGTTGGAACGGACAGGCCAGTTCGCCGGTGCAGCGCCGCACCACCGTCTCGGCCCCCCTGGCCGTGGTCTCGCGGGCCAGCGGCGTCTTCAACGGACAGGGGCAGTGGTCCGGGAAGGCGAAGGACTCGGCGCCCTTGGGCCGCGCCTCCAGAATGGGGGCGACGATCTGCGGGATGACGTCGCCGGCCCGCTGGACGATCACCGTATCGCCGACTCGCAGATCCTTGCGGGCGATCTCGTCGCCGTTGTGCAGGGTGGCGTTGGTCACTGACACCCCGCCGACCGTCACGGGTTTCAATCGCGCCACCGGCGTCACCGCCCCGGTGCGGCCGACCTGCAGGTCGATGGCTTCCAGCACGGTGCGGGCCTGCTCGGCCGGGAACTTGCGGGCGATGCCCCAGCGCGGGGCCCGGGAGACGAGCCCCAGCCGCCGCTGCCAGTCGAGGTTGTCGACCTTGTAGACGACGCCGTCGATGTCGTAGCCGAGGCCCGGCCGGTCCACCTCCAGGGCGGCATAGGCAGCCAGCAGACCCTCGGAACCCTGGACCAGAGTCGACTGCGGCGTCGTCTGGAAGCCCCAGCTTTTGAGCTTTTCGAGCGCCTCCCACTGGCTATCGGCGAACTTCTCACTGAGCAGGCCCCAGGCGTAGGCGAAAAACTTCAACGGCCGTTTGGCCGTGATCGTGCTGTCGATCTGGCGCAGGGAGCCGGCCGCCGCGTTGCGCGGATTGGCGTAGGTCTTGTCGCCGGCCTCCGTCGCCGCCGCGTTCAATGCCGCGAACTCGGCGTGGCCCAGATAGACCTCGCCCCGCACCTCGATCACCTCCGGCCAGCCGGAGCCGGAGAGTCGGTGTGGGATGTCGGCAATGGTCCGCAGGTTGGCGGTCACATCCTCGCCGACCCGGCCGTCCCCCCGCGTCGCCCCCTGGACAAGCACGCCCTTCTCATAGCGGATCGAGGCCGACAGCCCGTCGATCTTGGGCTCGGCGGTGTAGGCGATCGGCGTCTCGTCGAGCTTCAGGAACCGCCGGATACGGGCGTCGAATTCCAGGGCGTCCTCGTCCGAGAAGGCGTTGTCGAGGCTGAGCATCGGCGTGCCGTGCGTCACCGGTGAAAACTGCTCGGCCCGCGGCGCCCCGACCCGCAGCGACGGCGAGTTCTCGCGGATCAGATGCGGGAAGCGGTCCTCGATCTCGAGGTTGCGGCGCTTGAGGCCGTCGTAGTCGGCGTCGCTGATCTCGGGCGCGTCGTTCTGGTGGTAGGCTAGATCATGGCGGGCGATCTCGTCGGCGAGACGGGTCAGCTCTTCGACAGCTTGGGCTTCGGTGAGGTCGGCGACGGGAGTCATGGGAGCGGTTCTAGCCGTTCGATTTTCGAGGCGCGAGCCCCTCCCTCCCCGAATGGCGCGGGCAGGCCGAAGGCCGGGTGGGGAAGCAGGCTCCCGCCGTCTGAGTTCTGTGGCCGACTTCCCCACCCGACGCGCAACGCGCGTCTGCCCTCCCCAATTCGGGGAGGGAGGTCAGGCCCCAATCAACGCCCTCGCCGCCGCCCGTGCTTCCGGCGTCACCGCCGCGCCCGAGAGCATGCGGGCAATCTCTTCCTCGCGGGCCTCTGGCGCTAGTGTCTCCACGGCGGTGCGGACCTTCTCCCCGTCCCCCGCCTTGGCGATCCGCCAGTGGGCGTCGCCTCGCGCGGCCACCTGTGGGCTGTGCGTCACCACCAGCACCTGCGCCCCGGCCGCCAGACGCTTGAGCCGCAGGCCAACCGCGTCAGCCACGGCGCCGCCGACTCCCTGATCGACCTCGTCGAAGATCATCAGCGGCTGAGGGCCATCCCCGCGCCCCGCCAGCGCCGCCTTCAGCGCCAGGGCGAAGCGGGCCAGTTCGCCGCCCGAGGCGATGGCCTCCAGGGGCCCGAACGGGGCGCCGGGGTTGGTGCTGATCTCGAAGGCCACCCGGTCCAGGCCGGACGGACCGGCCCGGTCCTCGACCAGCGCATCGACCGCCACCTGAAACCGCGCCTTCTCCAGCTTCAGGGGGCTCAGTTCAGCCATCACCGAGGCCGTCAGCCGGTCGCCGGCGGCGCGGCGTTCAGCCGACAACCGTCGGGCGGCGGCGAAGTAGGCGTCGCGGGCCCAGTCCTCGGCGACCTCGGCCTCCTTGAGGGCGTCGGCGTTGCTCTCGATGGCGGCCAGGTCCTTGGCGAAGCGAACGCGCAGGTCCGGCAGGTCCTCAACAGCACAGGACAGCTTGCGGGCCATGGCGCGCAGGGCGAACAGCCGTTCCTCGGCCTGCTCCAGCCGTTGCGGATCGAGGTCGAAGGCAGCGGCGGCGGCGTCGATGGCGGCCGAGGCTTCCTGGGCCTCGTTCGCCGCCCGGTCGAGCATCTCCTGGGCGGCGATCAGCCGGGACAGGGCCGCGCCTCCCTCGCCTGCTCCAGCCTGCACGGCCCGCTCGCGAGCGCGGTCCAGCGCGCGGAAGGCCTGGGCCAGGCGACTGGAGACCTGGCCGCCCTCGATGGCCTCGCGGGCGGCGGCAATGTCGGCCAGGGCCTTCTCGGCGGCCCCCAGCAGAGCCCGCTCCTCGGCCAGTTCCGTCTCTTCGCCGAGGCGGGGGCTCAGCTGGTCGAGCTCCGACAGCCGCAGGGTGATTTCCTCGATCTCGGCGGCCGCACTGTCGGCCTTGTCGCGCAGGCCCTTGAGTACCTCGCGGGCCGACCGCCAGCCGCTCCAGGCTCCCGACACGGCTTCGGTGGACACCTGGCCGTAGGCGTCGAGCAGCCGACCGTGGGTGCGGCCGTCGAGCAGGCCGACCGTCTCATGCTGGCCATGGACCTCGAGCAGCAGGCTGCCGATGTCCTTGAGGGTGGCGACGCTGGTCGCCTGGTCGTTGACGAAGGCGCGGGAGCGGCCATCCGCCGACAGCTGGCGGCGCAGCACCAGATCCTCATAGGGCGAATAGTCGAGGCCCTTGTCTTCCAGCAGACCCCAGACCGCATGATCGGCCGGCAGGGCGAACATCGCCGTCGCCGCCGCCTGAGCCGCCCCGCGCCGCACCAGCCCGGCGTCAGCGCGGGCTCCCGTGGCCAAGCCCAGGGCGTCGAGGATGATGGACTTGCCGGCCCCAGTCTCGCCGGTCAGAGCTGTCAGGCCGGGCCCGAAATTGAGGTCGAGCTGCTCGATCAGCACGACGTCGCGGATGGTGAGGCCGATCAGCATGCGGTCAGCATCGTCTCGAATCAGGTTCGCTCGAAGCCTCGCGTGGCACGAAGCAGGCTGAACCATAGCAGGAGAACGGGACGAGAACAAATCCGCCCGTCGGGCCGGCCCTAGCGGGTCGGCGGCGTCACCGTCTCGGCGCTCGGATCGGAAGTCGGGGGTGGCGGTTCGGTCCCCGGCGGGGTCACTGGCGGCTTCGGCTCCGGGGTTTCGATCGGCGCGCCGGCGGGAGCCGCCGTCTCGGCGGGTGGGGCAATCGCCTGGCCCTTGCCGCGACCGGTGATCCGCTGCAGCAGGCTGCGCTTGGCGCCGGGTGTCAGGGGGGCGATGGCGGGCTGCAGGCCCTTGTCGGTCAGCAGGGTATAGGCCTCGCCGTACCAGGGGTCGTCGCGGAAATTGTAGCCCAGCATGCCGCCGGTGCGCTGCGCCTCGCCGATCAGGCCGACTGTCAGGTAGGATTCGACCAGGCGGTACAGCGCCTCGGGCGCATGGCTGGTGGTCTGGTACTTGTCGATCACGGTGCGGAAGCGGCCGATGGCGGCGATGGTCTGGCCCTCGCGCAGGTACCAGCGCCCGACCTCCATCTCCTTGCCTGCCAGCTGGTCGTAGACCATGTCCAGCTTGTACTGGGCGTCGATGGCGTACTCGCTCTTGGGGAAGCGCAGTTGCACGTCCTTGAGGCCGATGAGGGCCTGTTCGGTGGCGGCCTGGTCCCGGCCGACATCGACGATCTGCTCGAAATAGCAGATGGCCTTCAGGTAATAGGCGTAGGGGGTCGACGGGTTGCCCGGATACAGGTTGATGAACCGGTCGGCGTTCTCGATGGCGGCGGCGTAGTTGTTGGCCTGGTAGTTGGCGTAGGCGGTCATCAGAATCGCCCGGCGCGACCATTCCGAATAGGGGTGCTGACGCTCCACTTCCTCGAAATAGGCGATGGCGTCGGCCCAACGGCGGTTGTCCATCCGCTCGGCGCCGGTCGCATAGAGCAGCTCGACCGGACGCTCAATGTAGGCCAGGCGCGGCTTGGGCTTTTGCGAGGCGCAGCCGGTAACGACCAGGGCCGTCGCAACGGCGGCGGCGAAGATGGCCTTACGGCTCCAGGAAAGAGGCAGCACGAACCCTCACAATCGAAATCCAACGCGGGCGCCCCCGCGCCGTTGGAAGAGGTATCTACACCACGCGACGTCGGGCGCAAATGTGGCGATTGGGGGTTGGCCGGCCGGAATTAAACGGCTTGGGCCAGTTCCTGGGTCCAGGTCCGGACCCGCCAGGCCTGTGGGTTAGCCAGCAGGGCGCGGACGACCAGGTTGTTCAGGCCGTGGCCGGCATAGAGGCCGTCGAAACGGCCCAGGATCGGCATGCCCAGCACGTACAGGTCACCGACCGCGTCCAGCGCCTTGTGGCGCACGAACTCGTCCGGGCGGCGCAGGCCTTCCGGGTTGAGGATACGGTCGCCATCGAGGACGACGGCGTTGTCGATCGAACCGCCGCGGGCCAGGCCGATGGCGCGCAGGGCCTCCACTTCGCGGACGAAGCCAAACGTGCGGCAGTCGGCCAGTTCCTCGCGGAACGACTCTTCATCGACGACCAGGTCGACACGTTGTGTGCCGATCGGGGCGGCGTCGAACTTGATCTCGAAGGCGACTTCGAACTGCTCGGCCGGCGACAGGCTGGCGCGCTTGTCGCCTTCGATGACTTCAACGGTGTCGAGCATCTCGATGTAGCGGCGGGCCGCTTCCTGGCGGCGACGGCCGACGCGGTCGAGGATTTCGATGAACGGCTGCGAGGAGCCGTCGAGGATCGGCAGTTCCGGACCATCGAGCTCGACAACGGCGTTGTCGATGCTGAGGGCGGCCATGGCCGCCATCAGATGTTCGATGGTCGAGACGGTGGTCCCGGCGTCGTTGCCGATGACCGTGCCCAGCTGGGTCTTGACCACCGATTGCGCCGAAGCACGCACGGCGTTGTCGCGGTCGCGCACATCGGTGCGGACAAAGACGATGCCGGCATCCGGAGCGGCCGGACGGATCGACACCCGAACGTGCTCACCGGTGTGCAGGCCCAGACCCGCGAAAATCGCGGGGCCGCCGACGGTGTGCTGATGGTATGCCGAAACGGACAAGACCGACCTTTGAACCAATGCTGCGCGGCCGGACTGGCCGCATCACGCCCCGTCGTCTTTGTAGGCGGGACTTCGCAATGCAGCAAAGCAAGAGCTGTTTCGGATTGTTACGCGGCGAAGAGGCTGAATTTGTTAATCTTTCACCCCTCGCGCGAAGGCCTGAAAACCGTCAGCCGACGGCCTTTTTCAAGGCGGGAAGGGTCGCCTTCACCGCCATCGACAATGGAGATGGCAGGGCGTCCAGCGCAAACCAGTCCAGCCCCTCGTGCTTTTCGGGCTCCAGCAGCACCGGCTCGCCCGTGAAGCTCTCGGCCAGATAGGTCGGCGCAACCCAGTGCTCGGGCGTCTCCGTATGGATTTGGTCGGTGACGCACAGCAGGCGCAGATCCCCCAGCGTCAGTCCCGTCTCCTCGACCACCTCGCGCCGCAGGGCGACCTCGACGGGCTCCAGGAAATCGACCTTGCCCCCGGGAATACTCCAGCAGCCCTTGTCCGGCGCGCGCAGGCGGCGAAACAGCAGCAACTTTCCGTCGCGGATGATACAGGCGCCGACGCCGAGGCGGGGTTCCATCGCAGGCTCCAAAAAGGAAAAGGCCCCGACGGACGCCGGGGCCTCTCCAGACTTTAGTCGGCGCTGGCTAGTTGGCCAGACGGCGCAGGAACGAGGGGATTTCCAGGTCGTCCCCTTCTTCCTCCTGGGCCATGTCCTCGACCGGCTGCGGGGCCGGGCGGGCGCCGCCGCCGAAGGCCGCGCGGGCCTGGGGTGGCGGGGACTGTTCATAGGCCGACGGCTGGCGACGACCGCCAAACAGGCTCATCCAGCCGGTCTTGCGCTCTTCGCGAGCCTCGAAGTGCGGGTCGATGGCGAAGTCCTCATCGGCCGGCGCTTCGTCGACCAGCGGATCGACGATCAGGGTGCGCTGCTGCGGCTGCGCCGTGGCTGCGGTGCGGATTTCCGGCTGGCGGGCCGGCTCGTCGAACAGGCCGTAGTCGGCCGATTGAGCGGGCTCGGACTCGATCATGGCCGGACCGGCGATGGTCACTGGCTCGGGGCGCACGGCCTCGATTTCCGGGGCCGTGGCCGGCTGGCTCCAGTACTGCTGAGCCGTTTCCGGGACGGAGGCGACGACCGGCTCGGCGCGGGCGACGGGGGCCGGCTCCGAGGGACGCAAGTCGCCGGCGATCAGCGGCTTGGCGGTGGTGTTGCGCAGGCGCGAGGGCTCGATGGCGGCCATCGAGGCCCCGTCCATGCCGGTGGCGACCACCGAGACGCGGATGACGCCTTCCAGGTTCGGATCGAAGGCGGCGCCGAAGATGACGTTGGCGTCCTGGTCGACCTGTTCGGTGATGGCGTTGGCGGCCTCATCGACCTCCAGCAGCGTCATGTCCAGACCACCGGTGACGTTGACCAGCACGGCCTTGGCGCCCTTGAGCGAAACCTCGTCGAGCAGAGGGTTGGCGATGGCGTTCTGGGCGGCCATCAGGGCGCGGTCCTCGCCGGTCGCTTCCCCGGTGCCCATCATCGCCTTGCCCATCTCGGTCATCACCGTGCGGACATCGGCGAAGTCGAGGTTGATCAGGCCAGGCAGCACCATCAGGTCAGTGATCGAGCGGACGCCCGAGTGCAGTACCTGGTCGGCCATGCCGAAGGCTTCGGCGAAGGTGGTCTTCTCGTTGGCGATGCGGAACAGGTTCTGGTTCGGAATGACGATCAGGGTGTCGACGTAGCGTTGCAGTTCGGCGATCCCGGCGTCGGCCAGGCGCATGCGGTGGCGGCCTTCGAAGTGGAAGGGCTTGGTGACCACGCCGACGGTGAGAATGCCTCGCTCGCGAGCGCATTTGGCGATGATCGGGGCGGCCCCGGTGCCAGTGCCGCCGCCCATGCCGGCGGTGATGAAGACCATGTGGGCGCCGTCGAGGTGCTCGCCGATCTCGACGGTGCTCTCTTCGGCGGCGCTCATGCCGACTTCGGGGTGGGCGCCGGCGCCCAGCCCTTGCGTGACCTGCACGCCGAGCTGGATGCGCAGGGCTGTCTTGGAGAAGGCCAGCTGTTGCGCGTCTGTGTTCGCAACAACGAACTCAACGCCCTCGAGGCCGGCTTCGATCATGTTGTTGACGGCATTGCCGCCGGCCCCGCCGACGCCGAAGACCACGATACGCGGCTTCAGTTCGGTGGTTTGAGGAGCGTAAAGCTTCATAGTCTGGACCCCGCGTCCTGGTGAAGTCGTTGGCCATGGCCACCAGCGACCCACCCGCTGATATGCCTTACGACCCGTTAACTAGAGCGCCTGCATCGTTAATCGGCGGTTAATTGGCTTACCGTGAGTCGGCCCGGAGGCCAGCCGTGAACTGAGGATTTATGTTGCGACATAAGGGCTTGCGCGAATCGCGACGGCTCGTCGCAGGGATTCACAGGTGTGGGTGATGTCGCGTTTTCGGGGATAGTTGAGTCGGAAGTGAGTCACCGGAATGCAAATCGGGCGCCCCGGGCCGGGGCGGGCGATTCACTTCTGGCGCTGCTTCGCGGCCTAAAGGTTATCGCGCAGCCAGCTCAGCGTCTTGACGATGCCCGAGGCGTTCGGGTCGATCGGCGCGCGAGGCTTCTTGATCGTCGCCAGCAGCTTGGCCGAGACCGCCTCGCGGGGGCCGAAGGCGGCGCGGTGGAGGATGCCGGCGGCGGCGCAGAAGGCCGGGCCGGTGACGGCGTCGGCCAGATGCGGCACGCGGCGCGGGCGGCCGAGACGGACAGGACGGTCGAAAACGCGGACGGCGACTTCGCGAACGCCCGCCAGCTGGCTGGCGCCGCCGGTCAGGATGACGCTGGCGCCCGGCTCTATCATGACGCCGGCGTTCTTCAGGCGGTCACGCAGCAGTTCGAGGGTCTCCTCGACGCGCGGGGCGATGATGCCCTTGAGCAACGACCTGGGGGCGATAACCGGGCCGGCGCCGGGGTCGTCACCGCGCGGCGGGGCCTCGATCATCTCACGGTCCTCGTTGGCCGAGGCGATGGCGCTGCCGTGCAGGGTCTTGATGCGTTCGGCCCCGGCTCGGGACGTGGAGAGGCCGCGGGCGATGTCCTGGGTGACGTGCTCGCCGCCGACCGGCAGACTGTCGATGTGGATGAGGCTGCCGTTGGCGAACACCGCCGCCGAGGTCGAGCCGCCGCCCATGTCGATGCAGACGCAGCCCAGCTCCATCTCGTCCTCTTCGAGGGCGGCCAGAGCCGAGACGAACGGCGCGGCGACGACGCCCTCGAACTCCAGGTGGGCGCGCTCGACGCAGTGGCTGAGTGTCTGGAAGGTGTTCTCGGCGATGGAGACGACCAGCAGTTCGAGCCCAAGGCTCTTGCCGAACATGGCGCGCGGATCGCGGACGCCCTTCTGGTTATCGACCTGCCAGGCGACGGGCAGCAGATGGATCGGCTTGCGACCCGGCAGGCGGATCTCGGCCAGGGCGGCGGCCAGGGCGCGGGAGCAGTCGTTGTCACTGATCGGCCGGGCCCCGAGCGAGACCCGGGCTGAAACCCGGCAAGAGGCCAGTTGGCCGCCGGCGGTGGCGACGGTGACGCCCTGCACGGCGGCTCCGGCGACGCCCTCGGCCCGTTCGACGGCCAGGGCGATAACCTCGGCCGCGTCGTCCATGCTGGCGATGGCCGCGCCCTTGACGCCGCGCGATTGCACATAGCCAACACCGGCGGCGGTGAGAGTCCGGTCGGCTTTGCGCACGCCCTCGGGCTTCATGACGAAGCAGGCCACCTTGGAAGCCCCCAGATCGACGGCGGCGATCAGCGGCTGACGCGACAGCGCCGCCTTCAGCGTGTCCTTGGCCTGGCGGCCCTTGCCTTCATTGCGGGGCGCGGTCTTCAGCACGGACAAAACACCTTCGACATCAAACGCCACCCTCGACCGGTGCGGAAACCTGGGCCGTCTGGCGACGGCGGAAAGCGGGGGCGCCGGGCTCGCGCAGGTCGATGCGCTCGAGGCCTGCCTCGAGGATCGCATCGCGGCGGTCCAGCAGGTCCAGTTCGATCAGGGCGCTCTCCTCGTCAACGGCGGGGAGCAGGATGATCGAGCCGTCCTTCAGATGGATGTCCCAGCGGCGCTCATCGACGCGCACCAGGGCCACGACGCGAGACTTCAGGCGTGGCCGGCTGGCCACGGATTTCAGAATGTCGGCGGCGACCGTCTCGGCCCCCTGCCCGACCACCAGCGGCAGCTGCGGGAAGGCAGCCGGGTCGGCCTCAGGGATGGTGCGGCCGGCCCCGTCGATGACCAACAGACGGCCATTCTTCTGCCAGACGGCCAGGGCGCCGCGTTCGCGGACCTCGACCATCAGGGTGTTGGGCAGCAGCCGCACGACCTTGGCCTTCTCGACCCAGCCAACGTTCTCGACGCCTTGACGGACGGTGTTCAGGTCGAGCCCGAGGATGGCCTGGCCCTTGGTCGGGGCCAGCACGGCGCGGATGGCCTCCTCGCCTGCCGGCGTCGCGCCGGTGACGTGGACCTCCTGAACGGTGAAGCCCATGCCGGTGGTCTTGTCGGCCAGGGCCTGGGTCATGGAGTCGGCCAGGGCCGCGCCGCGATGTCCGGTCGCCAGGGCGACGACCAGGCCAAGGATGAGAATTCCGCCGGCCGCGCCGACCGCGATCGTCGGGGAAAGACCGACGCCGCGCGCCGCGCGCAGCTTCATGGCCGCCTGCCCCCCCTTGGGAGCGGCGGGCCGCGACTTCGGACTACTGGGGCTTTTGCCCCGAGGGTTGGCGCTGCTGCGCCCGCCCCCCCGCACCGCCGCGGGCATACGCGTCCTCCACAATCCAGAACACCAGGTCGTCAAATGACACACCCTGGTGTGCCGCCTGCTCCGGTGCGAGGGAGGTGGGCGTCATTCCGGGCTGTGTATTGACCTCCAACAGAACCAAATTGCGCTTAACAGGGTCATAACGAAGATCACTTCTGGTAACTCCGCGACAACCAAGCGCAGCGTGAGCCCGCTCCGCCAGGCGCAGGGCGGCGTCGTAATCTTCCGTCGGCATGCGGGCCGGGATCAGGTGCCGCGAGCCGCCTTTGCCGTATTTGGCCTCGAAATCGTAGAAGCCACTGGTCGGAACGATCTCGGTGACCGCCTGGGCGACCCCGTCCATGACCGCCACCGCCAGCTCCAGGCCGGCGATGAAGGGCTCGACCATCACATCTTCGCCATGAGTCCAGGTTTGGGCTCCGACCTCGGTCGGCGGGCGGTTGGCGCCCTCCATGACGATAAAGACCCCCACCGAACTGCCCTCGGCGTTCGGCTTGACCACATAGGGCGGCGGCAGGACGTGATCGCGGGCCACCTCATGACGATTGTAGAGACCGCCGCCGGGCACGGTGACGCCGGCGGCGGCCAGCACCGCCTTGGCCTTGGCCTTGTCCATGGCCAGAGCCGAGGCCAGCACGCCGCAGTGGGTGTAGGGGATGGCCAGGGTCTCCAGGATGCCCTGGACGCAGCCGTCCTCGCCCCATTCGCCGTGCAGGGCGTTGAAACAGACGTCGGGCTTCAGGGCGGCCAGGACCTGGGCCAGGTCACGGCCGGCGTCGATGCGCGTGACCTTGGCGCCGAGCCGGTCCAGCGCCTCCGCGCAGGCGGCGCCGGAGACCAGGCTGACTTCGCGCTCCGAAGACAGGCCGCCCAGCAGGACGGCGACGTGATGACCGGCAAGCTTGCCGGTCATTTGGCATTTCCGACGGTGCGCAGGTCGATGTCGCTGTCGGCGATGACATAGAGGAGCGAGACCCAGACGGCGACGTTCTGGGCCATCTGGCGCGGGTCGATCTTGTCGAGGGTATCGTCCGGCGAGTGGTGCAGGTCGAAGTAGCGCAGGGCGCTCTGGCTGATCTGCATCACCGGCACGCCGGCGGTTTGAAGCCCTTCGGTGTCCGAGCCGGCGAAGGCGGCGGGATCCCGCGAAACGATCACCTTCAACGGGGCCATCAAGGCCGGCAGGTCGCCCATACGGGGATCAGCGACGGCGCCCTTGGGCAGCGCGATCCGGTAGATGACGTCGGCGCCCAGGTCGCTCTCGCCGGCGACGATAAAGTTCTCCAGTTTGTCCTTATGGGTGGTCGCGAAAGCCTCGCTGGAACCGCCACGCTCCTCGCTGCCCCACATGACGACGCGGATGGTGCGGGCCGGATGGCGCGGCAGGTCGCCGATCAGCTTGGCGGCGGCAGTGGTGATTCCGATGCCCGAAGCGTCGTCGATGGCGCCGGTGCCGACATCCCAGCTGTCCAGATGACCACCGATGACCAGCACCTCGTCGGGCTTCGAGGAACCGACGATGTCGCCGGAGATGTTCCAGGCCACGTCCTTCTCATCCACGCTGGAGGCCATGTTCAGCTTGACCCTGACCGGGCCCTTGGCGGCCAGGCGCTCCAGCAGCTCGGCGTCCGGCACGCCGATGGCGGCGGCGGGGATCTTCGCCACGCCCTCGGCATAGCTGGTGCCGCCGGTGTGAGGGCTGCGCAAGTCGGAGGTGGAGATGGAGCGGACCAGATAGGCGACCGCGCCGCGCCTGGCGGCCTCGCTGGGACCGGCGCGGCGGGCGATGCCGGCGGCGCCATATCCCGAGCCGTCGAGGGTGCGGGTCATCGGGGCGGTGACCACGGCGATCTTGCCCTTCAGCGAGCCCTCCGGCGCGGCGAGCAGGTCGGCGTAGGTGGAAAAGACGATGATCTCGGCCTCGATGCCCTTGGCCGGCGTCGGGACCGAGCCGCCGAGGCCGATCATGGCGATCTGCCAGTCGTAGGGGGCGACGATGGAGGCCGACTCCGCGCCGCGCGTCCAGCTGGGCTTGGCGAATTCCTCGACCTTGATGTTGGTGAAGCCAAGGTCGGTGAAGGTCTTCACCGCCCAGTCCTTGGCGCGGGCCATGGCCGGCGAGCCGACGAGGCGCGGACCAATGCTGGTGGTCAGGTCGGCGGTCAGGTCCCAGGCCGTGGTGTCGCCGAGCGCCTTGTCGCGCAGGGCGGCGGCGGTCTCGTAGGTGGGCTGTCGCTTGACGGGCGCGAGGCTCGTCTGAGCGATGGCCGCGTTGGCGAAAAGGGCGAAACCGGCCACGAGGGCGATGAGCTGTCTCTTCATGTCTGGCCGGGTGCGACACCGCGCGCGGCAAGTCAAGTGAAGGGTGTGTGCAGTTGCTGCCACGGGGTGGCGGCAGGGGTGTGCGAGGCTGCGCTGGACGATGCAAGGAGTCTCGACATGCCGCCCCACGCCCTTGATGGCCTGCCCCGCCCGCCGTGCGCTGAGCTGCTGGGCTGGGAGATTCTCGACGCCGATCCGGGGCGCGGCTGGATCAGGATCGCCTTCGAAGGCCGCCCTGAATTTCGCAACCCGGCCGGCTACATCCAGGGCGGCTTCCTGGCGGCGATGCTGGACGACGTGATGGGCCCCGCCGCCTACATCCACAGCGAGGGCCGGCAGTTCAGCCCGACCATCGACATGGCGGTGTCGTTCATGGCCCCGGCGCGGCCCGGACGGTTCGTGGGTGAGGGACAGGTGGTGCAGATCGGCAAGAGCATCGGCTTCCTGGAAGGAAAGCTGTGGGACGCGGACGGGGTGATGGTCGCCAAGGCGACGGCGACGTGCCGGGTGGTGGAGAGTGGGAAGATGCTGGGGTGATGACCATCGCCGGTGACTGTCCTCCGGCGCAGCCGGATGACTGTCACCGTCCGGCGGCACGCTCGAACTCGCCGACGGTGACAGTCACGCTTCGCGAGACAGTCACCGGGCAGCTACGGCCGGCCGATCCGCTTGATTTCCCAGTCGAGCTGGACGCCGGTCTTGGCCAGCACATCGGCGCGCACCGCCTCGCCCAGGCCTTCGAGGTCGGCGGCCGTCGCCTCCTGGGCATTGATCATGAAGTTGCTGTGCAGCTCCGAGAACTTGGCCCCGCCGTGCAGCTTGCCGCGCCAGCCCGCGTCGTCGACCAGCTTCCATGACGAATGGCCCGGTGGGTTCTTGAAGGTCGAGCCGCCGGTCTTTTCGCGGATCGGCTGGGTGGTCTCGCGGCGGGCGGTGATCTCGGCCATGCGGGCCTTGACGGCCTCGGGCTCGTCGGGGCGGCCGCGGTAGGTGGCCTCGACCCAGATAATGTCCTCGGGCGCCTGACTGTGGCGGTAGGTATAGCCGAACTCGGCCAGCGATAAGGTGCGCTTCTCGCCCGAACGGTCGTAGCCCCAGGCGCTGACCAGCACGTCCTTCGTCTCGGCCCCATAGCAGCCGGCGTTCATGGTCAGAGCGCCGCCGATGGTCCCCGGAACGCCCCCGTAGAACTCCAGCCCCGCCAGTCCGGCGTTGCTCGCCGCCCGGGCGACGGCTGCGTCGAGCGCCCCGGCCCCGGCGGTGATCAGGTCGCCCTCGACGCTCACTCCCGCGAAGGCGCGACCGGCGAGACGGATGACCACCCCCGGCAGGCCGCCGTCGCGGACGATGACGTTGGAGCCGACCCCGAGCGCCATCACCGGCGTCTCGGCCGGCAGGGCTTTCAGGAACTGCGCCAGATCGTCGGCGTCGGCCGGCAGGAACAGGGCTTCGGCTGGTCCGCCGACCCGAAACCAGGTGAAGGGCGCCAGGGCTTCATCGCGCAGCAACTTGCCGCGCACGGCGGGGAGGTCAGTCATCGGCCGGCCTTGCGGGCGGCGGTATCCGCGTGCCAGAGGATCAGGCGCTCGGCCTCGGCGGGGTCGTAGGTCTCGAACACCGGCGTGCGGACATTCTTCTCCCAGTGAAACATCTCGAAGCGCTGGGTCGGGTGCTCGTGGACGTCGAGCCAGTAGCCGGTCGTCAGGCCCCTGCCCTTGTCGATCTGAGGCAGGTGCTTGGTCGGAATCCGCCGGCGGCGGCACTCGCTCTCGACGTCGCGGAGGAAGGCGACGGGGGTCAAGTCCGCGCCTCCAGCTGCCCCGGCAATGCATAGGCCCAGCTGGTGATGTCGCCGGCCCCGAGGAAGACGACGAGGTCGCCGGAGCGGGCCTCCTCGGCAATCATCGCCGGCAGGTCGGCGGGGCTGTGCAGCGGCAGCGCACGGCGGTGGCCGAAGCGTTTCATGCCTTCGATCAGATGGTCGCGGTCGACGCCTTCGATGGGGGCCTCGCCGGCCGTGTAGACGTCGGCGACGATGACCGTGTCGGCGTCGTTGAAGCAGGCGGAGAACTCGGCCATCAGGTCGCGCAGGCGGCTGTAGCGGTGCGGCTGGACGACGGCGATGACCCGGCCCTCGGGGGTCACGGCGCGGGCCGCCTTGAGCACAGAAGAGATTTCGACCGGGTGGTGGCCGTAGTCGTCGACGATGCGAATGCCGCCGACCACGCCCGTGGTTGTGAAGCGCCGCTTCACGCCGCCAAAGCCCTTCAAACCCTTGCGAATCGACTCGTCATCGACCCCCAGCTCGCGAGCCACGGCGATGGCGGCCAAGGCGTTGGCGACGTTGTGGTCGCCGGCCATCGGCAGCTGCAGGCCCTGGAGGATGCGTGGCTCGGCGTCGCGAGGCGAGAAGATGACGTCGAACTTGGCGCCCTCCGGCCCCATGGTGACATTGACGCCGCGGACCTCGGCCTGCGGGTTGACGCCGTAGGTGACCAGTCGACGGTTCTCCACCTTGGCGGCAAGGGCCTGGACCTCCGGATGGTCAAGGCAGACGGCGGCGAAGCCGTAGAAGGGGATGTTCTCGACGAAGTCCTGGAAGGCGCGGCGGGCGTTGTCGAAAGTTCCGTAGTGGTCGAGGTGTTCGGGGTCGATGTTGGTGACGATGGCGCAGGTTGATTTGAGCTTGAGAAAGGTGCCGTCGCTCTCGTCGGCCTCGACCACGATCCACTCGCCCTCGCCGACCTTTGCGTTGGCGCCATAGGCGTTGATGATGCCGCCGTTGACCACCGTCGGGTCGAGGCCGCCGGCGTCGAGCAGGGCGGCGACCATGGAGGTGGTGGTGGTCTTGCCGTGGGTGCCGGCCACCCCGATGGAGAACTGCAGCCGCATCAACTCGGCCAGCATCTCGGCCCGGCGGACCAGCGGCAGGCGGCGCTCGCGAGCGGCCATGAACTCCGGGTTGTCCGGCTTGACGGCGGTGGAGTAGACGACCGCCGAAGCCCCCTCGACCTGCGGCGAGGCATGGCCGATGAAGATGCGAGCGCCCAGCTGTTCCAGGCGCTCGGTATTGGCGCTGGACTTCATGTCGGAGCCCTGCACGGTGTAACCGATGCGGATCATGATCTCGGCGATGCCGCTCATGCCGATGCCGCCGATGCCAATGAAGTGGACGGGACCGAGTTCGAACGGGACGGGGCGACGACGGGCGATCATGAGACGCGGATTAGAGGATTTGAGGCGGTGGGGGAATGGCCTGGCTGTGGTCGCTGCGCTCGTGGCGGGCGGGCCAGCCTTCGGGGCCGATGCGTCCAGGCTGCGCCCGACCCAACTGGGGGCATTCGCGATGTTCACCGACCTGGACAGCATCGAGCGGACTGGGGCGGTGGCGAGGTTCCGGGTGCTGCAGGTGACGGAGAGCGGGTTTACGGCGGGGGGCGTGGCCTACGTCGGCGGCTGGCGCTGGTTCGAGGTGAACTGCGCGGCGCGGACGGCGCGAGGCGTGGGGTTCGCCAGTGTGCGGGCCGATGGGGTCGAGGGGCCGGTGACCGGGGGCGGCGGCGAGATGGCCGCGATTGCGCCGGGCGGGATTGAGGATGAGGCGGCGAAGGTGGTTTGTGACGGGGCGTCCCCGCTGGGGATGGCGGATGTGGAAGGGGTAGAGGCTGCCGTGACAGCGGGACGGCGATGGATACCGACGGGCGACGCCGACTAACCTCCCTCCCCGAATTGGGGAGGGCAGGCCGAAGGCCGGGTGGGGAAGCGGGTCACCACCGCCGCCGGTGTTGGTTGATAATTACCAGGCTCTGGGAGTCTGTGGCCAACTTCCCCACCCGACGCGCAACGCGCGTCTGCCCTCCCCAAATTTGGGGAGGGACGTCAGGGCCAGCGGTAGAAGACGCGGGTGTAGCCCAGGGTCGGGTGCTGGTCGGTGTCGTAGTGGTGGAAGCCGCGCTTTTCGTAGAAGGCGCGGGCCGGGTGGTTGGCCTCGGCGGTGCGCAGCCACAAGCCGCCGGGCAGGCGCTGCTTGGCGAGGTCCATCAGGGCACTGCCGAGGCCCTGACCCTTGGCGCTCGGGGCCATGAACAGTTGGTCGAGGCAGTCATCGTTCGGGCGCTGGGCCATGAAGCCGGCCAGGGCGTCGTCCTGGAAGGCCAGGGTGAGGTCCCAGACGGAGGCGGCTTCCTCGCGGATGCGGGCCGCCAGGTCCTCGACCAACACCACTTCCTCATTGGCCGTGCCGGTCGAGCGCCAGCTGTCGAGCCACAGCTGGGCCAGCGGATCGACGAGGCCGGCGTGGGCGGCCAGATCGAAGCCAACCAACCGAATTGCCATCAGCGGTAGGCCGTGCGCTCGACCAGGTCCGCCAAGTCCTCCGCCGCATCCGGCTTCGCCACCCCATGCGCCCCGGCCGCCATGTTCGCCAGCCAGGCCGGGTCCTCCAGCAGCGCCTTCAGCGCCCCGGCCAGGCTGTCGACGGTCAGTTCCTCTTCCAGGCAGACGGCGGCGGCCTGGGCGTCTTCGAGCAGGCGGGCGTTGAAGCGCTGGTGGTTGTCGGTGGCGATCTTCAGGGGGATCAGGATCGACGGTTTTCCGGCCACGGCCAGTTCGCAGACCGTCGAGGCCCCGGCCCGGCCGATGACCAGGTGGGCGGCGCCCAGGCGGCCGGCCATGTCGCGGAAGAAGGGGGCGACCTCGGCCTTGACCATGGCGTTCAGGTAGGTCGAGCGGGCGATGTCCATCGACTCCTTGCGGGTCTGCTGCTGGATCTCGAGGCGCTGTCGGGTCTCCTCGGGCAGGCGCAGGATGGCCGCGGGGACCAGCTCGCTGAGCAGCCGGGCGCCCTGGCTGCCACCCGTCACCAGGATGCGGATCGGCTGGCCATCGACGGGAGCCTCGTACGGCTTGTCGAACAGGGCGGCTATCTCGGGGCGCACGGGATTGCCGACGACCCGGGCCCGGGCCTTCACCTTGGCCGGGGCTTTTTCCAAGGTCGGGAAGGCGCAGGCGACCTCGGTGACCCGGGAGGCCAAGAAGCGGTTGACGCGGCCAAGCACGGCGTTCTGTTCGTGGATGACGGTGGGGCGCTTCTGGCCCAGCGCCGCCAGCAGGCTGGGCAGGCTCGGATAACCGCCGAAGCCAACTACGACGGCCGGGTCCATGCGCTTGAAGGCGGCCTGGGCCTGCAGGACGCCCTGCAGCACGGCCCAGGCGGCCTTGATCATGCCGATCGGGTCGCTGGACTTGGCGGTGGCCGCCGACAGGGTGATGCGCAGGTCAGCCGGGAACTTGTCGGCGTAGAGGGCGCCGCGCTCGTCGGTCGCCAGCACGATGCGCCAGCCGCGACGGGTCAATGCCTCGGCAAGGGCCTGGGCCGGGAACATGTGGCCCCCGGTGCCTCCGGCGGCGATGATGGCCAGACGGGCGGCCATGGCGGAACCTCTCTAACGGACTCGCGGTGGGCGGGCTTTTGGCACGGATGGCTGGAAGTGACTACCAGAGGGCTGTGCGGGTGCGCGCCTCAAGGCGCAAAGGCGCGAGCGTTGCTGCTCTCCGGCTCATAGGCCCCGGGCCGCTTGCGGGTCAGGCTGAGCGCCATTCCCATGGTCAGGCCCATCGCCAGCATCGAAGAGCCGCCGTAGCTGATGAACGGCAGGGTCATGCCCTTGGTCGGGGCGAGGTTGAGATTGACCGCCATGTTGATGATCGCCTGCTGGCCGACCAGCACGAACAGGGCCGAGGCCGCCACCTGCTCGAAACTGTCCTGCAGCCGCATGGATTTGTAGAGGCCGCGCACCATCAAGAAGGCGAAGACGCCGATCAGGGCCAGGGAGAAGACCAGGCCGTATTCCTCGGCGGCGACCGAATAGATGAAGTCGGTCTGTAGGTCGGGGACGCCCTGTTTCATGACCCCCTCGCCAGGGCCGCGCCCGAACAGGCCGCCGTTGGCGATGGCTTGCGCGGCCTTGTCGACCTGATGGGTATCGGCCCCTTCCGGCGACAGGAAGCGATCGACCCGGCTGCGGGCGTGGGGCAGCAAGACGTAGATCAGGCCAAG
Source organism: Caulobacter sp. (assembly GCA_046595895.1). Classification (GTDB taxonomy): domain Bacteria; phylum Pseudomonadota; class Alphaproteobacteria; order Caulobacterales; family Caulobacteraceae; genus Caulobacter. Next base: position 26,291 of record JBKJSF010000235.1, read on the forward strand.
CCCGCCGGCCGCCGCCCCGCCCATGATCGGGATCCAGCTGATCGGCACTCCGGCCATCCAGAAGGCGGCCCCGAAGGCGATGGTAATCAGGATGGTCTGGCCTACGTCCGGCTGGATGATCAGCAGGCCCACAGCCACGAAATAGAGCACGAAGGCGATGGAGACGCCGGGCACCCCCTGCCCCTTCTGGCCCTCCGAGAACATCCAGGCGACCAGCACGATCAGCGCCGGCTTGAGAAATTCCGAGGGCTGCAAGGTGAAGCCGGCAAAGCTGACCCAACGGGTCGCGCCCTTGGCCTCGTGACCCAGGAACGGCAGCAGGGCCATGCAGACGATGGCTCCGATGTAGATGAAGAAGGCCGCCCGCTTCACCCCCCTCGGCGAGAGAATGGAGACGGCCAGCACCAATCCGCAGGCCCCGAAGCCGAACAGCGTCTGGCGAATGGCGAAATGCAGCGGATCGTCCAGCCGCAGGCGGACCGCCGCGGCCGGGCTGGAGGTGAAGCTGAGCAGCACACCGATGGCGATCAGGATGCCGGTCGCCGCCAGCAGCGAATGGTCGACGGTCCACCACCAATTGGCCAGGGCCGTGCGCTTGGCGCGCGAGACCATGTGCTGGTGATTGCCGGTGGGCATCTCGGCGGTGGTCATGCGCGGGCCTCGCGGGCGGCGGGCCGCTGAAGGGCCAGGACGGCGGCGCGAAACGCCTCGCCCCGAGCCTCGAAGTCGGCGTACTGATCGAAAGAGGCGGTGGCCGGCGAGAGGATGACGATGACCTCGTCGTCGCCGGCCTGCGCGTCGGCCCAGGCGGCGGCGACGGCCGCCTCCATGTGGCCGCAGCGGACTACCGGGACCCTGCCCTGCAGCGTGGCGGCGAAGGCGTCTTCGGCCTCACCGATCAGATAGGCCTTTTCGATGCGCGGGAAGAGGTCGGCCAGGGCCTCGATGCCACCGTCCTTGGCCCGGCCGCCGGCGATCCAGTAGACCTTCGGGTAGCTCGACAGCGCCTGGCGAGCGGCATCGGTGTTGGTCGCCTTGCTGTCGTTGACGAAGCGAACGCGGCCGAACCTGGCCACGGTTTCCATGCGGTGGGCCAGGCCCGGGAAGGTCATCAGGCCGTCGGTGGCGTCCTCGCTACTGACCCCCAGCGCCAGGCAGGCGGCGTAGGCGGCGGCGGCGTTCTGCCAGTTGTGCTTGCCCGGCAGGGAGCGGGCCATGGTCAGGTCGGCGACCTCCTGGGTGCGCTCGCCGGTGGCGTCGTAGAGCACGCCGGATAGCACATAGACGCCCCTGCCCATGGCCTTGCCGGCGCTGATCGGCCGGATGGTGCGGCGGTTGGCGGCGGTGATCTCGGTGCAGATGCGCTGGCACCAGGCGTCGTCCACCCCGATGATGGCGGTGTCGCCCTTGCCCTGGTTCAGGAGGATGCGCTTCTTGGCGGTAACGTAGCCTTCCATGCCGCCGTGGCGGTCCAGATGGTCGGGCGACAGGTTGAGCAGCACCGAGGCGTCGGCCCGCAGTGAGCTGGTCAGGTCGAGCTGGTAGCTGGAGAGTTCAAGCACATAGACGGCGCCGCCATGCATGTCAGGCAGGCCCAGCACGCCAAAGCCGATGTTGCCGCCGATGCGGGCGTCGCGACCGGCGCTGCGCAGGATGTGGCCGATCAGGGCGGTGGTCGTCGACTTGCCATTGGTGCCCGTGATGGCGACGATCTTCGGCCGCTTGTGGGGCGGCGCGGCGTTGACCGCCCGGGCGAAGAGCTCGATATCGCCCAGCACCTCGACGCCGTTGGCCTGGGCCCGAGTGACGGTCCAGTGCGGCACGGGATGGGTCAGCGGCACGCCCGGCGACAGCATCAGGGCGGCGAAGTCGGACCAGTCGGCCTTCTCTAGATCGACCAGCGGCAGGCCCTCCGCCTCGGCGGCTTCCCGACCCTTGGGGTTCTCGTCCCACAGCGCCACCTGCGCCCCGCCGGCGATGAGGGCGCGCGCCGCCGTCAGGCCGGTCCGGCCGAGGCCGAACACGGCGACGGTGCGCCCTTCAAAACCGGGAACGGGGATCATGGCCTGTGCATCTCCCCTATCTGAGCTTCAGGGTGGCCAGGCCGATGAAGGCCAGGATGATGGCGACGATCCAGAAGCGGATGACGACGGTCGATTCCGCCCAGCCCAGCTTCTCGAAGTGGTGGTGGATCGGCGCCATCAGGAAGATGCGCTTGCCGGTCCGCTTGAAGTAGACGACCTGGATCATCACCGAAAGCGCCTCGACCACGAACAGGCCGCCGATGATGCCCAGCACGATCTCATGCTTGGCGGCCACGGCGACGGCGCTGATCGAGCCGCCGAGGGCCAGGGATCCGGTGTCGCCCATGAAGATCTTGGCCGGCGGGGCGTTGTACCAGAGGAAGCCCATGCCGGCCCCAATGATGCTCATGCAGAACACCGCCAGCTCGCCGGAGCCCGGCACGAACGGCACCTGCAGGTAGCCGGCGAACACCGCGTTGCCGACCAGGTAGGCGATGATGCCGAAGGCGGCGGCGGCGATCATCACGGGCACGATGGCCAGGCCGTCGAGGCCGTCGGTCAGGTTCACCGCGTTGGAGGCGCCGACGATGATGAAGGCTCCGAAAGCCAGGTAGAACCAGCCCAGGTCGATGATCAGGGTCTTGAAGAACGGGAAGGCCACCGACGTGGTCAGATGCGGCGCTTCATTGGGAGTCTGGCCGTAGAGGATGAGGATCAGCACGGCGACAACCGCCACCAGGGTCTGGATGCCCAGCTTCATCCGGCCCGAGATGCCAGCCGTGGTCTGTTTGGTGACCTTGGCGTAGTCGTCCAGGAAGCCCAGCGCGCCGTAGGCGCCGGTGACGAAAATCACCACCCAGACCTTGATGCTGGAGAGGTCGGCCCACAGCAGGGTGGCGACCATCATCCCGGCCAGGATCATGAAGCCGCCCATGGTCGGGGTCCCGGCTTTTTCAAGCACGTGGCGGGCGGGACCGTCCTCGCGGATCGGCTGGCCCCTGCCCTGCTTGGCGCGCATCCAGCGGATGAAGCGGCTGCCCATGGCCACGGCGACGATGAAGGCCGTCGCCCAGGCCATGCCGGCCCGGAAGGTCTGGTACTGGAAGAGGTTGAGGAGCGGAAACGTGATGTTCTCGTCCGTCAGCCATTGATAGAGAAGATACAGCATCAGGCGTCTCCTCCGGCGCTGCCCAGCGCGGCCAGAGCAGCGGCGATGACGCCGGCGCGCGAACCGTTGGACCCTTTGACCATCACCACATCGCCAGGCTCTACGGCCTGTGCGATCAGCGGCACGAGCGCCGCCGCTGACTCCGCGTAGCCGCCCCGGCGAGTCGCCGGAAGGGCCTCCCAGAGCGATTTCATCAATGGCCCGGCGGCGAACACCAGGTCGATGGCGGCCTCGTCGATAGGCCCGGCAAGGGATGCGTGCATGGCCGGCCCCGCGGGGCCGAGCTCGAGCATGTCGGTCAGCGCCACGATGCGCCGCCCCGCCACCTTGCGGGCCCCCAAGGTGCGGAAGCCAGCGATCATCGAGATCGGGTTGGCGTTGTAGGATTCGTCGATCAGGGTGAAGGCCGCGCCGGACTTGGCGACGGCCTTCTCGGCCCCGCGCCCTGCCAACGGCTCGAAGGCGGCCAGGGCGGCGAGCGCCGTGGGGCGGTTCACGTCCATCGCTTCGAGCATCAGCAGGGTGCAGAGGCTGTTGAGGCCCCAGTGGTGGCCGGTCTGCAGCAGGCCATAACGGAGCGGCTGGCCGTGCAGGGTGGCGGAGACGGTGGCGCAGGCGCCCTCGACGTCGAAGCCAATCAGGCGGGCGTCGCAGCCTTCGCCCGACCCGAACGACATCACCTTTGCGCCGGCGGCCTTGGCGCGGTCCGCGAGCAGCTCGAACCAGCGGTTGTCGGCGTTGAGAACGGCGATGCCGCCCGGCTCGATGCCGTCGAAGATCTCTGCCTTGGCCAGGGCGACGCCGGCCTCGCCGTCCGGGAAGTTCTCGATATGGACCGGGCCGACGGTGGTGATGGCCACGACGTGCGGGCGGACGAACCGCGACAGCGGGGTGATCTCATCGGCGTGGTTCATGCCGATCTCGAAGACCGCGCGCTTGGTCGCCTCGGGCATGCGGGCCAGGGTGAGGGGTACGCCGATGTGGTTGTTGTAGCTCTTCACCGAGGTGTGGCTGGGGCCCGCCAGGGCCAGGCCGGCGGCGATGGCCTGGGTGACGCTGGTCTTGCCGACAGAGCCGGTGACGGCGCAGCGGCGGGCGGAAGATCGGTCGCGGGCGGCGATGCCGAGCCGTTCCAGGGCCTTGAGGGTGTCGGCGACCTGAACCGATGGGCCGGCAACGAGCTTGGAGGCGAGCAGGCCAGCCGCGCCGTCGGCAAGCGCCTTGGCGGCGAACTCATGGCCATCGCGAACCCCGGCGAGGGCGACGAACAGATCGCCGGGCTCGACCGAGCGGCTGTCGATCGAGACGCCTTCGACGGCAAACGGGGCCGTGATGGTCCCGCCCGTGCCGGCGGCGATTTCGGCGGCGGTCCAGAGGCTCATGACGCCTCCCTCAGGCCGAGGGCGGCGGCCGTTTCGGCCACGTCGTCGAAGGGATGGTTGACGCCGGCGACCAGCTGGCCCTGCTCGTGGCCCTTGCCGGCCACGGCCAGCACGTCGCCGTCTTCCAGCAGGGCGGCGCCGGCGCGGATGGCGGCCCGGCGGTCGCCGATCTCGCGGGCCCCCGGGGCGGCGGCGAGGATGGCGGCGCGGATGGCGGCCGGATCTTCCGAGCGCGGGTTGTCATCTGTGACGATGGCGACGTCGGCCAGCCGAGCGGCGATCTCGCCCATCAGCGGGCGCTTGCCGGCGTCGCGGTCGCCGCCGGCCCCGAAGACGGCGATCAGCTTGCCGCGCACGTGCGGGCGCAGGGCCGTGAGGAGGGTTTCGAGGCCGTCCGGGGTGTGGGCGTAATCGACGTAGGCTTCGCCGCCCCTGGGGCCTGTGCCGATCCGCTGCATACGGCCCGGAGCGCCGTCAAGCTGCTCGAGGGCGGCGAAGACGGCGGCGGGGTCTTCGCCGGCGGCGATACAGAGGCCGGCCGCGACCAGGGCGTTGTCGGCTTGGAAGCCGCCCGCCAGCGGAAGGCGAATGATGTGGTGGGCGCCCCGGTAGTCGAGGGTCAGGGTCTGGCCGTCGGGGGTGAGGATGCGGTCGAGCAGCCTGATCCCCTGCCCGGCTTCGCCGGTGGAGATCAGGGTGTGGCCGTGGGTCACGCACGCCGCGGCGAAGGCGTCGTACTGGTCGCTGTCGGCGTTGAGCACGGCGGTGGAGCCTGTCGGCAGCAGGATTTCGAAAAGCCGCAGCTTGGCGGCCCGGTAGGCGCCCATTGTGCCGTGATAGTCGAGGTGATCCTGCGTGAAATTGGTGAAGCCGGCAGCGGTCAGCCTGACCCCATCAAGCCGCCGCTGGTCGATGCCGTGCGAGGAGGCTTCCAGGGCCACATGGGTGACGCCCATGTCGGCCATCGTCGCCATCAGCTCGGCGACATCGGCGGCGTCGGGGGTGGTCAGGCCGGGCGGGGTGAGGGCCACGTCGTCCTTGCCCGCCGCGGAGACAACGACGCCCAGCGTGCCCATGCTGCCCGCCGTACGGCCAAGCGTGCGGAACATCTGACGGCAGAAGGCGGCGATGGAGGTCTTGCCGTTGGTGCCGGTGATGGCGACGCAAACGGCCGGCTGGCGTCCCCAGAATTTGGCGGCGGCCAGGCCGTAGGCACGGCGGATGTCCTTGGCGTGGACGACGGGCACGGAGAGTCCGGTGACGTCCTCGGGCGCCAGCACGGCGGCGGCCCCGGACTCGATGGCCTTGGCGATGAAGGCGCGGCCATCGGCCTTGCTGCCCGGCAGGGCGGCGAACAGGAAGCCGGGCTTCACCTTGCGGCTGTCGGCGGTGACGCCGGTGATTTCGACGTCGCCTTCGACGGCCTGTCCGACGGTGGCGCTCAGCAACGTCACAGGTTGGGCCTCCCATGGACGGCGGCGATGTCGAACTGCGGACGCTGCATCAGCCGCGGCACGCCCAGGAAGCGGGCGCTGCGATCGATCACCCGGCCGGCGGCCGGGGCAGCGACCAAGCCGCCAGTGCGGGCCCCGCCGGTCGGCTCGTCCAGCAGGATCAGTACGAAGTAGCGGGGCGCCTCCAGCGGCCCCTCGGTCGGGAAGACGGCGGCGAAGGAGGCCACCTGCTTGGTGCTGCTATAGGCGCGGATGGTCGGATCATACTTCTCGCCAGTGCCGGTCTTGCCGCCGACCGACAGGCCGAGCGCATCGGCCCTGCGGCCCGTGCCGCCGACCACGTTGCCGCGCATGATGCGCAGCATGGCGCGGCTGGTGTCCTCGGAGAAAACCCGATGCCCCTGCGGCCGGTAGCCGGGCGGTTGCTTAAGGATGGTGACAGGCACGAAGTTTCCGCCGTTCAGCAGGGCGCCCATGGCCTGGGCCATGGCCAGGGGCGTGACGTTGATGCCGTGTCCAAAGGAAACACTGGCCAGAGCGTCGTCGTTCCAGATTTTCGGCACCAGCGGCGTGGCAGTCTCGAACAGCTCCAGCTTCGGCCGGCGGGTCAGGCCCATGGCGTCGTAATAGTGCTTCAGCCGGTCCACCCCGATGCCCAGCGCCAGCTTGGCGGTGCCGATGTTGGAGCTGTGGTTGAACACCTCGCCGAGGGTCAGGATGCGGTTGGTGCCGTGGAAGTCGTTGATCGTGCGGTAGCCCATCTTCAGCGGCGAGCGGGCGTCGAAGGTGGAGTCCATCGAGGCCACGCCAGTGTCGAGACCGGCGGCCACGGTGAAGGTCTTGAAGGTCGAGCCCATCTCGTAGAGCTGGGCCGAGGCGCGGTTCTTGCGCTCGGCCTCGCTGAACTTGCCGAAGCGATTGGGGTCGAACTCCGGCAAGGACGCCATGGCGATGACCTCGCCGGTGTGGACGTTGGTCACCAGGCCGACGGCGTTGATCGGGTGGAATTCCTCGACGGCGGCGGCCAGCTCCTCTTCCAGGGCGGCCTGGACGCGGACGTCGATGGAGAGGGCGACCGGCTCGCCGTTGATGTAGCCGGCCCGCATGGAGTCCATCAGGCCGCGCTCGGCGCCCTGCAGCCCCTGGCCGCCGGGATCGGAAAAGCCGACCAGGTGGGCGGCCAGCGGCCCCATCGGATAGACCCGGCGGGGGCTTTCCTCGAAGCTGAGGCCCGGCAGGCCGAGGTCATGGATGCTGGCGCGGACCTCGGGGGTGAGGCCCTCGACGAGGACCCGACGTTTGCCCTTGTTCATGACGTCGTTGAATTTCGAAGGCTTGAGGCCGGGCACGCGGGCCAGCAGTTCCTTGCGGGTCTCGCGGCGATTCCAGACATCTGCCGGATCGAGGAACAGGCTGTAGTGGGTCAGGTTGGCGGCCAGAAGTTGGCCGTTGCGATCGACAAGGTCGGCCTTGGCGCTCAGCGGCAGGGAGGCGATGGAGCCCTTCTTGCCGGCGTCGCTGAACACGGCGGCAAAGATGGCCCCGCCGCCGATCAGCCCGAACAGGACGGCGAAGAAGGCCAGCACCACCAGGATGCGGACCCGGGCGTCGTCTTCCGGCCGACCGGACGCCTTGGCCCGCTCGAAGGCGTGCTCGATGCGCCAGAGCCAGTCGATGGCCCAGCGGACCGGGCGCGGATAACGGTGGGGAGTGAGATCGGCCAGGCTCATTGACCGGCCTCCGCCGGGTTGGGGGCCACAGGCGCGCCAACTTCGGCCGCGACCGGAGCAGGGGCCGGGACCTCGATGCCGGGCACTTCATCGAGCGGAACCTCGGGCGCCGTCGGGGTGGCGATGGGAGTCGGCGGCGCATAGCCGGCGGCGATGGCCGGCAGGCTGTTGATGTCGCCCTCGCGGGTGGCGGCCAGCGGGGCCATGCCGAGCAGGGCCTTGGCCAGCCGTTGCAGACGCTCGGGCTGCTCAAGGTGGGCGACCTCCGCCTTGAGCAGACGGATGCGCTTGTTCTCCTCGGTGATGGTCCGTTCGGTGCGGGCGATGTCGCGCACCTCGCGGCCGGCGTAGGCCTTGGCCAGCAGCACGGTCACCGCCGTCGCGGCCAGCATCGCGCAGAAGACGACGTTGATGGTCCGGAAACCGCGGGTGCGGTGGCCCAGCAGGCTCATGCGGCGGTCCTCCACACAGGCGCGGGCGTCCGGACCGCGGCCCGCAGCTTGGCGGAACGGGACCGGGGATTGACGGCTGACTCGGCGTCGGAGGCTTGCTTGGCGCCGTTATGGATCAGCTCGAAGGACGCCGGGGCGCCGGCCTCCCGCGGCGGGGCGTGGCGCGAACCGCCGGGGGTCTTGCCGGCCCGTTCGGCCAGGAAGGCCTTGACGATGCGGTCTTCCAGCGAATGGAAGGTGACGATGGCGAGGCGGCCGCCGACTTTCAGAGCGCGCTCGGCGGCCAGCAGGCCGGCTTCGAGTTCGCTGAGCTCTTCGTTGACGGCGATGCGCAGGGCCTGGAAGGACTTGGTGGCGGGATGGGTCTTCGCCCCGCGACGGCCGCCGAGCGCGCGTTCGATCACCTCGGCGAGGTCCAGGGTACGGGTGAAGGGCGTCTCCTCCCGGCGGCGCAGGATGAAGCTGGCCACCCGGCGGCTCTCCCGCTCCTCGCCATAGACGTAGAAGATGCGGGCCAGGTCGGCGTGTTCGAGGGTGTTGACCAGGTCGGCGGCGGTGGGGCCGTCCGCGCTCATGCGCATGTCGAGCGGCCCGTCGCGCATGAAGGAGAAGCCGCGGTCGGCCTCGTCCAGCTGCATCGAGGAGACCCCGAGGTCGAGGGCGACGCCGTCGAGGCTGGCCTCGCCAAGCGTGTCGGCCATGGCCGAGAAGCGGTCGTCGATCAGCCGGAAGCGACCGGTTTCCTCGAGAGGGGTAGCGAACTTGCGGGCGCTGGGGTCGCGGTCGAAGGCGATGACGGCGGCGCCGGCCTCGAGAATGGCGCGGCTGTAGCCGCCGGCCCCGAAGGTGCCATCGACGATGGTCTCGCCCGGCAGGGCGCGCAGGGCGGCCAGCACCTCGGGCAGCATGACCGAGATGTGAGGCTGTTCTGGACTGCTCATCAGGGCTGTCCGAGCTTCTGGGCGCGCTGGGCGGCGCGCAAGGCGGCAAGGCCCTCGCGGGCCCCTTCGCGGGCTGCGGCCCGGCGGGCCTGGAAGGCCTCGCGCGGCCAGATCTGAAAACGCTCGCCGAGACCCACCAGCACCACCCAGTCGGTCAGGCCGAACTGGTCGCAGAGCTGCGGCGGCAGGGTGACACGGCCGGCGTCGTCGAAGCTCATTTTCGCCAGGCCGCCGTTGACGGATAGCTCCAGATCCGACCGCAACGGATCGCCGAAGGGAAGTTCTTCGATCACCGACTGGTAACGGTCGAACAGGCTTTTGCCACCACCTTCGATGCAGTCGAACTCGATGGACGGAAAGCAGAAGACGCCGTCGAACAGGCCCGTCAAGGCGGCGCGGAATTCCATCGGCACCACCAGGCGCCGTTTCGCGTCCAACTGTTTCTCGAACGTCGAGAAGAACACCGCGTCCCTGCCCTGTTTCAAAACCCGCCCATCGGTCGCCGAACCACCCCGCGCCGAGTGTGTATGGGTTAACATGGGTCGAATTGGGCGGCAATGGGACCGAATGCCTCAACGCAAGATTCAGTGTGGATTCAACGGCATTTTTCCTTGGTTTGGTTAATGAAGTTGAACGATCAACAGAACATACATGGAACCTGTTAAGTATTGCGGTGATAAGGCATTAACGCCGGGCGCCCGTTCGACGGGAAGCGGATCAGATGGCCTGTAAGCCGGGTTCTGTCCCGGCCGCGAACGGCCGGTGACGATCATTCCTCTGGACCGCCCCTCGCGGGACGGTTCTCGCGACCAACCCGGACGCCTCGGACCGGTGACGGTCCTGCCTGAAGTATCGACCCGGAGGTCGACTTGTCAGGCGCGGAATCCCTATTCGGTCTTGCTCCAGGCGGGGCTTGCCGTGCCAGGACTGTTACCAGCCCCGCGGTGGGCTCTTACCCCACCCTTTCACCCTTACCCTCCTTCGCCAAAGGCTTCGGAGGGCGGTTTACTTTCTGTGGCGCTATCCCTGGGGTCGCCCCCGGCGGGCGTTACCCGCCGCCTTGTCACCGTGGAGCCCGGACTTTCCTCGACGCTTGCACGCCGCGATCGCCCGGCCATCTGATCCGAGCGGAGGAATGGCCGTCGGCGGCCTTGGGGTCAAGCCTCGTCGGCGGTGACGCCTTGCGCCTGAAGCTGTGCCTTCAGCTTGCGCACGTCCGGGGCCACAAGGAAGCCGAACGAGACGCAGCCCTCCTTGGTGTGGACGGCGTGGTGGAAGCGGTGGGCCTGGATCAGGCGTTTCCAGTAGGCGCTCTTGGCCCTGGGCATTGGGAAGCGGCGGTGGACCAGGCCATCATGGAACAGGAAGTAGATGGCCCCGTAGCTAGTTATTCCCAACCCGACCGGCAGCAGCCAGGGCGTACCATGGACGCCGAAGTAGATGGCGACGATGGCGGGCGCGGCGAAGACCACGGCGAAGAGGTCGTTGAGCTCGAAATTGCCGGTGCGGGGCTCGTGGTGGGATCTGTGCCAGACCCAGCCCCAGCCGTGCATGACATAGCGGTGCGTCACCCAGGCGAAGCCTTCCATGAAGACCACGGCCGCGAGGTAGAGGGCGACAAACGCCAGAGCTTCAATCATCGACGCACCAGACCGGCCAACATATGGGCCAGCAACAGGCCCGCCAGACCCGTGCCGACCAAAATCCCCCAGGCAGGATACAGCGAAGTCCACTCGGCGTCTCGCCAAAGCAGCGCCTGGTAGGCGTCGATGGCCCAGGCGTGGGGGGTGAACAGGCCGAGGAACTGCAGCCAGGGCGGCATCAGGAAGCGCGGCACCATGCTGCCGCCGACCGCCGCCAGGATCAGAATAAGGAAGGTTGAAACCAGCTGAGCCTGGTCACGGGTGCGGGTCAGGGCGACGATGCCGAGCGCCATGCCGGCGGCGCAAACGCCGACGCAGACGCTGGTCGCCAGCCAGGCGCCAAGGTGGCTGCGCACCTGGGTGTCGTAGAGCAGCTGGGCGACCAGGAAGATGGCCCCGGCCTGCAGCACCGTCTGCAGGACGATGAACAGGAACTTGCCGTTCAGGGCCGGGGTCATGCCAGCGGCGCCGGCCAGGATGCGGTCGGAGACGCCGGACCGGCGCTCCTCGATCAGGGTCATGGCGGCGCTCACGGCGGAGAACAGGGCAAACAGGATCGTCACCGCCCCGGCGTAGTAGGTGATCGCCCCCCGGCCCTTGCCGGCCCCGGAGATGGCCTCGACGGCGAACAGGTCCTGGGCGGCGGGGACGGCGCGGCCGGCCTTGGCGTCGTCCTGGACCGTCTCGACGATGGCCTTGGCCTGCGCCTTCTGGCCGCTGGTCAGGGGGGCGTAGACCGGCGCGACCATGCCGAGGGTCTTTTCCAGCATGATGTCGGGCAGGCGTTCGCTGAGCGCGGCCTGGATGCGGCCCTGGGTCATCGGGGCGGCCATGGCGCGGGTGGTGTCGGTGACGATCAGGAAGGGCGTGCCCGCGCCGGCCGGGTCGGACAGGATGATCAGCCCGGCATCGGCCTTGCCGGCCCGGACCTGACGGCGGACGGTCTTCGTGGTGTTGGGATCGGCGGTCAGGGCCCGCAGGTGACCGTCCTGCAGCAGGGCGGCAACGAGGCGGCCGGAGGCCGGGGTCTGGGCCTGGTCGGCGATAATCAGCTTGAGCTTGATGCTCTCGCCGGTCGAGCCGGCGAACACCGTGGCGAAGATCACGAAGACCAGCGGCGGCAGGAGGAAGGTCATGGCCAGGGCGCCGCGATCACGCAGCAGCCGCAGCAGCATCACCCGGAACATGGCGAACATCATGCGGCGTCACGCCAGTCGGCGACGAGGGTGAAGAGGTTGTGCAGGGAGGGCTGGCGGACGCGGATCTCGCGGGGCGTGACGCCGGCCTGGCGCAGGGTTGCGTCCAGCCGGCCGGCCGTGGCGTAGCCGCCGGCGTCAAGGGTGGTCCAGATGTTGGTCTTGCCGCGCCGCTCCAGGCCCGCGCCGGCCAGGACGATTTCATCCCCGCTGTCGGGGTCCTCGTCGAGCTGGACGAGGATTTCCAGTTCTTCCCCGAAGGCCTGGGTGATCAGGTGGCGGGGCGAGCCCTCCATGACCTTCTTGCCTTCGCGCAGGAAGCCGACGCGATCAGCCAGATCGCCGGCCTGGTCGAGGTCGTGGGTGACCATCAGCACCGAGACGCCGGTGTCGCGCAGGTCGCGGATCACTCCGTCGAGGGCCTCGCGGGCCTCGGGATCGACCCCGACCATCGGCTCGTCAAGGACCAGCAGGCGGGGGGAGTGAAGGATGGCGCAGGCGATGTTGACCCGCCGGCGAAAGCCCCCGGAGAGACGGCCAATGGGCTCATTCTCGCGGTCGGAGATGCGGCAGAGGTGGGTGGCGCGGGCCACCGCATCGCCCAGGGCCTTGCCTTTGACCCCGGCCAGGCGGCCGAAGGTCTGCAGATTTTCGCGCACGGTCATGTGGTTATAGAGGGCGATGTCCTGCGGCACGAGGCCCAGGGCGGCGCGGCAGACTGGGGTGGACCAGGGGTTCTGGCCCTCCAGGGCGATGTCGCCCTTGCTGAGCTTCATGCGGCCGCAGATGGCCTGGATCAGGGTGGTCTTGCCCGAACCGTTGGGACCGAGCAGGGCGTAGATCTCGCCGGGCCGCAGGGTCAGGTCGACGCCGCGCAGGATCTTGCGCGAGCCGAGGCTGAGCTCGGCGCCCCAGATGTTGAGGATCGGCCGGTTGTCAGTCACGCGGCGGCCTTGCGGGGGCCGAACAGGGCGCTGGCGTAGCGCCAGGCGTGGTCGCCGCAACGGGCTTCGGCCAGCGCGTCGCGAGCGGCGTCGAGGTAGCCGTCCATGGCCCGGCGCGCGCCGGCGACGCCCAGGCTGGTGACCAGGGTCGGCATGCCGGCGTCCTTGCCGAGGTCCTTGCCCTCGGCGCTCGAGCCTTCGGCGTCGAGGATGTCATCGCGGATCTGGAAGGCGAGGCCGAGGCGGCGGGCGAACTCGCCGATCGCCGCCAGGCGCGCACCGTCGGCCCCGGCGATCAGGGCGCCGGCCTGGGCCGGGGCGATCAGCAGCACGCCGGTCTTCTGGTGATTGAGAAGGTCGATCTCGTCGTTGCTCAGGGTCCCGCCCCGGCGGTCGAGGTCGCGGGCCTGGCCAGCGACCAGGCCGCGGAAGCCGATGCATTCCGAAAGGCGGGCGGTCAGCTCGACCTTGACCGGATCGGCCAGCCCGGCGTCGTCGGCGATCACCCCGTAGGCGCGGTTGAGCAGGGCGACGGCGGCGAGGATGGCGCTGGCCTCGTCGAAGGCTCGGTGGGTGGTGGCGATGCCCCGGCGCAGGTGCGCGTCGTCCATGGACGGCAAGTCGTCGAGGATCAGGGAAGCGGTATGGACCATCTCGAAGGCGCAGGCCGCATCAAGGGCAGCGCCATCGGGGCCGCCGAAGTCACGCGCCGTCAGGATGGCCAGCATCGGGCGGAAGCGCTTGCCGGCCGCCAGAAGGGCGTAGCGGGCGGCCCCGGTCAGGCCGGCCGGGGCCTGGCCTTCGGGCGGCAGCAGTTGGGCCAGGCGCCGATCCACGAGGCCCCGGGTCTGCTCGAGCCCATTGAAGAAGGCCGCATCGTGCATCGCTGGCCTTTAAGCCTCGTTACGCCTCCGAAGCGGGCGGGGGGAAGTTTTGACGGTCTGTATGGTGAGCGTCAACGCGTTACTTGACCCGCGCCTCGCCCCATTCGTTCCAGCCGACGGACTTGGGCGTGCTGGGCAGGTACATGGTCGAAAGCTCAGTCAGGGCGAAGCCGGCGGCGGTGATGGTCGCGCCGACGGGACGGGTCAGGTGACAGCCGCCCGCCATCCGCTTCCAGAGGGGTTCGATGAACCGTTGCCAGCTGGCGACCTTGGGGTCGGGGGCCAGGCCGTGTTCGCAAAACAGGAAGCGGCCGCCGGGCTTGAGCACCCGCCTGGCCTCGGCCAGGGCGGCCGGCGGCGAGGCGACGGAGCAGAGGGTGAAGGTGCAGACCACGCAGTCGAAGCTGGCGTCGGCATAGGGGAGCAGTTCGGCGGTTCCGTCCTGGATTTCGACCTTGAGCCCCTCGGGACGCGGAGCGGCCTCGGCCACGATGCGCAGTTCGGCCGAGGGATCGACACCAGAGACGCTGGTCACCTTGGCCGGGTCGTAGTGGATCAGGTTCATGCCGCCGCCAATGCCCAACTCCAGCGCCCTGCCGGCCGCGCGTGGAACAACCTTGCGGCGCTGGTAGGTGATCGGCTTGGCCCCGCAGGCGCAACCGATCAGCTTGGGCATGATGTGGCGGTCGTAGAAGCTGGTCATGGGGAGAGGCTGCAGATTTTGGACCGGAGCGTCCAGTCTTCCCAGTGGGCTTAAGCCCTCGCTCTCAGCCACAGCGCCACGGCCCAGGCATGGCTTTCGTGGCGGAGCTTGAGCATCGCCTCCTGGGGCCTGAGCCAGACCAGAGTGTGGTCGTCCTCAACCTTCAGGGACGCGTCCTCGCCGGTCAGTCGCGCCTCATAGACCCCGCCCTCGTTCTCGACCGGCTCGCCGTTGCTCTTGAGGAACAGCTGGCTGGCCCGGAGAATCAGGGAGCCGGTTTCAACGATCAGGCCGGTTTCCTCACCAAACTCGCGGATCAGAGCCTGGGCTTCCGTCTCGTAGCCGTCGACGGCGCCGCCGGGCAGGTCGTGGTAGCTGCGGTCGTCGGGTCGGGTGACATGGACGCAGGCGATCAGCCCGTCCCGCTCGCAGATGCCGAAAGCGGCCGGACGGAGGCGGTAGGCTTTCTCCGGATCGCGGAGGCCGAACTCCAGCATCAGTCCTTGCCCAGCACGGATTCCCAGGGATCGACCTTGCCCGAGACGGAGTCCTCGACGCTGACCGCCGGCCAGCCGACTTTTCCCGTGGCGCTGGCCCGCCAGGCCAGAACGACCATGTCCCGCAACTGGCCGCCGCCGGCCGCGACGCGATCGGTGGCGAAGGATACCGCACGGGGTTCGTTGTTCTTGAAGGCCTCCTCCTTCCAGAGGGCGTAGAGCGGCTCGGTCTGTTTGTTGGTGGTAAGCAGATAGGCCACCGTCCGCTGCTCGATGGTGCAGCCGCAGTCCTGGAACGCAGGCATCGCGGCGCGGGCCCCTGGCATAGTGACGGCCCGGGCCACGAAGGCCCCTTCAAAGGCGCTGTGGATCCGTTCGGTGGTGTAGCCCTTGGGGTTCGGATAGTCGCCCCAGCCGTTGTAGTGGATCGAGGTGTGCAGGGGCTGGGAACCGTCGCCGACGTAGTGGGCGAGCTCGCCGAGGTCGCGCAGGATCAGCTGCTCCCGGCGCAGGCGGTCGGCTCTGTACCAGGCCTTCTTCGGGCCCTTCGCTCGCTTCTCGGCGGCGCTGAGGACGCGCCAGTGGCGGAAGTCGGTCACCAGGTGGTGGTAGCCGTCGATGATGGCGTACTGCAGCCAGCCGGCGTCCCAGCCGTCCTTGCCGCCCGCCGCCAGGGCTTTTTCGTATTCGGCGCGGGTGGTCTTCAGGTCGCCCAGTGGCATGATGCCGAAGACCTTGCCGTCATCGTCGATGTCGACGAAGTGGGCGCCCTCCCGATCCGCGTCGTGCAGCTTGCCGGAGCCCTTCCAGCGGTCGGGCTCGCGGGCCAGCTCGCCCATGGCGGCGACGGCCTTCTTGCCGCGCAGGAAGGCCGGGATCTCGGCCGGCAGCGCCTCCATGGCCAGTTGGCCGATCAGGCGGTGACCGCTCGCGCCCCAGGCCAGGGCCTGGGTGACCACGACGCCGCCGATGAGTGCGGCGACGGCGATGGCGACGAAGGGACGGTGACGCAAGGGTGGAACTCCGGATGGGGGGGAACCCTAGCCGGTAAGCGGCGGCCTGAAAATGGCGGCGGCTTATCGAAGCGGCGGACCATTATAGCCGTTTTGCCGGGGGGAACTTGGGATAACAGCGAATTCGCAAGTTTTATTCAATAATTTCGATAACTTAAGGATTATGATCGGGCCCCAATTCCGTAAGCTAGGCGTATGTTTTTGGTGGGGGTCGTGTATGGCCCTTGCAGTGGTTTCCTAAATGCCCAGCGCCGTTTCCACCCGGCCGATCCAGGTCTGGACGGCGGGGTAGTCCTTGAGGTCGAAGCCGCCTTCGTGGGCGACGCGGGTGTAGGCGACCAGGGCGATGTCGGCCAGGGTCAGGTCATGGCCGACCAGGAAGGGCGAGCCCTCCAGCGCCGTCTCCAGGCGGGCCAGGGCGGCCTTCCCGCGCTCGACGATTTTGGGGTCAAGATCGGCCGCCGCCTTGCCCAGATAGGCCATCTGGAAACGGGCCACCGCCACGTAGGGCTCATGACTGTACTGCTCCCAGAACAGCCACTCGAACATCTTGGCACGCTCGTACGAGTCCTTGGGGACCAGTTCGGAGCCTTCAGCAAGATGAAGTATAATTGCATTGCTTTGCGCTAAAGCGCGACCATCCTCGAGGACAACCAGAGGAACCTGACCGGCCGGGTTGCGCGCCATGAAATCAGCGGTACGACTTTCGCCCTTCAGCACGTCGGTTTCAACCCAACGATACGGCACACCGATTCGGTCAGCGGTCCACTTCACCTTGAGACAGTTGCCGGAGATGCTGTCGCCAAACACCGTGATACTCATGGATTTTCTCCCTGCGACAACCCGGTGGGTTGCCATGTCGGCCTCGGGCCGTTAACAAGCGCCCACCTGTCGTCGAGCAACAAAGGGGGGATCGCTGTTGAAGCGTACCTCAACATGCCTCGCCGCACTGGCATTTTTGCTGGTTGCAAGTTCATCGTCCGCCCAGAGTCTGGGCAGCGCCAATGAGGATCCCATTGGGGATCTTATCGCGCAGATCCCCGCTGAAACGCCGGCCGTCAAGGCCGGACTCCGTGGGACCATGTCGCCCATCCCGGACGACGCCATCTTGCCCCCTGACAACGCGGGTGAAACCAAAGCCGTTCCCGGCGACGCCGACTGGAAGATGCGCGTGACGCTCTACCATTCGGGCGGCGGCGGCGCGGGTCCGCGCGACTCTCTCGGCTGTCCGACGGTAGCCATGCGCACGGCGGCCAGCGACCCGCGGGTCGCCCCCAAGCGCTCGATCATCTTCATCCCGGACACGGTCGGCATGACCATGCCCGACGGCTCGACCCACGACGGCTACTGGTACGTCTCCGACACCGGCGGCGGCGTGAAGGGCAGTCACATCGACCTCTTCACCGGCCACGGCCGCGGTTCGATGAAGCAGATGATGAAGATCAACACCAAGACGGTGGCGGTCATGAAGGCCGGCACCTTCACCGGCTGCCCGAAGGCCGGGCAGCGGATGGCGACGGCGCGGTAGGCGACTGCCCAGCCGGCCCAACTCGTGGTAAGATTTGTGCATGAGCGATGCCGACGCGAAATTCGACGCTGAGCGGACGGAAGCCGTCAGGCTGCTCGAGGCGATGGGCGGCCAGGAGATCGAGAACAACCCCCTCTCCGATGCCGACGTCCGCATGTTCAGGATGTTCGAGCGGGAGGGCTGGGACGGCGAACGGCGGCGCGCCTACATCTGGGCGCGATCCTTGGCGCCCGCAGCCGAGTGAGCTTTGTCGATCCGTACTGCTACGACGGAAGCTCGGTACTCCGGAACAAGGCCGACATTCGCAAACAGGCGACGCTGGACGCCTTGGAACGGGTTCTGGTCGTTCAGCGACGGCTGGAAGTCATCCCGCGCGGCGCGTTTGACGCAGCCCACCTGAAGGCCATTCACCGGCATCTCTTCCAGGACGTCTACGACTGGGCCGGTGAGTTTCGAACCATCGAAATTTCTAAAGGTGGCAGCCAGTTCCAGTTCTGCCGATTTATCCCGGTCGGTCTCGCGGATATCCATCGACGCATCGTCGAGGGGCGATTCTTCGTTGGCTTTGCCGCACCGCAATTCGCAAGGGCGGCGGCCGAAATCATCGGCGATCTCAACTACGCCCATCCCTTCCGGGACGGGAACGGTCGGACCCAGACAGAGTATCTCAGGCAGTTGGCGGCAAGGGCTGGTTGGCGACTGCATATCGAAGCCTTCGAGCGCGAGGCTTGGATCGACGCATCCCGCGCCGCTCACCATGGCGACTACGAACCGTTCGCGGAGCGAATTCTCCGCAACCTCTCGACCTAGACGTCGCCGCCCATACTCGTGGGGGCGGGCGATCCGGTCGCGCTGGCAATGCAGGTCAGACCCCGACAAGCTGCGCCCTCGCCTGGGCCAGGGTCTTGGAGCCGGACCGGATCATGAGGAACCGGCCGGACCAAGCACCCGGGACCGTCCAGCGGCCTTCGACCTCGGTCCAGTCACTGTTCAGCGCGCCCTGATAGCGGACCAGGTGGTTCCAGCCGGCGGTGCCGTCATAGGTCTTGTCGAAGTAGACCGCCGCCCCCTCGCGTTCGCCATCGACGGTCGCCAGCAGGCGGCGACGGACACCGTCGTCGCAGATGGCGTCCTCGTGGGTTGTCCCTGTCAGAAACGGACCGGTCTCCATCAGGGTCGCCACAAAGCTCTCCACCTCATGGTTCTCGTCAAACATGTAGAGGCCGTGCCAGACGCCCGTGAGCGATTGCCTGCCGTCCTGGTCAGCCATGCTAGTCCTCGGCGATTTCCCGAAGGTCAGATATCCCCGCCCACGTTCGTCGGCGCAACGTTGGCGCGGGCGACGTGGATGCCGCACTCCGTCTTGTCCTGCCCCGCCCAGCGGCCGGCGCGGACGTCCTGGCCCTCTTCCACGGCGCTGGTGCAAGGCCAGCAGCCGATCGAGGGGTAGCCTTGCGCGACCAGGGGGTGGGCCGGGAGGTCGTGCACAGCGATGTAGGCGTCGAGCTCGTCCTTGCCCCAGTTGGCCAGGGGGTTGAACTTGATCTGGTGGTCGGCCTGTTCGACCACCGCCAGGCGCAGCCGATCGCCACCGTGGAAGCGCTTGCGGCCGGTGAGCCAGCCGTCGAAGCCGCCCAGCGCCAGGTCGAGCGGGATGACCTTGCGGATGTTGCAGCAGTCGTCGGTGCTGCTCTTCCACAGGTTGGCGTCGGGATCGCCGACGGCAAGGTCCTGGAAGCGCGGGCGCAGGTCGCGCACATCGGTCAGGCCGAGGCGCTGGGCGAGTTGCTTGCGGTAGTCGAGGGTCTGGCCAAACAGCATGCCGGTGTCGAGGAAGAGGACGGGGATGTCCCGCTTCACCTGGGCGGCCAGATGCAGCAGCACCGCGCTCTCGGCCCCGAAGGACGAGACCAGGGCCAGGCGTTCACCGAAGGTCGCCACGGCGGCCTCGATGATGGTGGTCGGGTGGGCGTTCCGCAGTTCCGCGTCCAACAGGGCCGCGGTTGTGGGGCGCTCGAGTTGGTCGAAGGCCATCAGCCTCTCTCCTCGAAGGCCGGCGGGCGGTGGTCGGCCGCGCGCTGGTACACATGCCGGAAGACGCCGGCGGCCTTGGCCCATTGTTCCGGTGTGGCGCCGTCGGCCGGCGCGAAGCTGTCAAACCCCGTGCGGACCATGAACATGGCCTGCTGGGTGAGCACGTCGCCGACCGCCCTGACCTCGCCCGCATAGGCGAAGCGTTCGCGCAGCAGGGTGGCGGTGGTGAAGGTGCGGCCGTCGCGGAATTTCGGGAAGACCACCGCCACCAGCGCCAGGCGCGGCAGGTCGTAGGCCAGGTCCTCGACGGCTTCGTCGGTCTGGATGCGGACGCCGACCGGGCGGCCGGCAGTGACCAGGGCGTCGCCCTCGGCCTGGAAGCGGGTCAGGCTGAGGATGACCGGGCCGGCCGGAATGTCGTCCTCGTCGGCGACGTCGGTGAAGACGTCCTCGGCGGCGGAAAACTTGCCGTCCTGCAGCTTAATGAGCGTCGGCATAGACGGCCTCCTTGAACGGGGCCATGCCGGCGCGGCGGAAGGTGTCGAGGAAGCGCTCGTCCTTCTGGCGCAGGCCCAGATAGGTCTCGACCAGGCGATCGACGGCGTCGGCCACCTTGTCGGCCGGCAGGGCCGGGCCGAGGATCGAGGCCAGCGATGCGTCCTCCGCGCCCGAGCCGCCGAGGCTGAGCTGGTAGAATTCCTCGCCCTTCTTGTCGACGCCGAGCACGCCGATGTGGCCGACGTGGTGGTGGCCGCAGGCGTTGATGCAGCCGCTGATCTTGATCTTCAGCTCGCCGATCTCCTCGGCCCGGTCGGGGTCGGCGAAGCGCGCCTGGATCGACTGGGCGACCGGGATGGCGCGGGCGTTGGCCAGGGCGCAGTAATCGAGGCCCGGGCAGGCGATGATGTCGCTGATCAGGCTGATATTGGAGGTGGCGAGGCCGACCGCCTGCAGGGCGCGGTGGACGGCGGGGACGTCGTCGAGCTTGACGTGCGGCAGGACGAGGTTCTGCTCATGGGTGACGCGGATGTCGCTGAGGCCATAACGTTCGGCCAGATCGGCGACGGCGTCCATCTGTTCGGCGCTGGCGTCGCCGGGGGTGGCGCCGGGGGCCTTCAGGCTGATCTCGACGATGGCGTAGCCGGGCTGCTTGTGGGCCTTGACGTTGTTGCGCACGAAACGGGCGAAGCTACGGTCGGCGGCGTGTTCAGCGTCGAAGACGTCGGAGCGCGGGGGAGCGGTCTCGAACGGAACCTTGATGAAGCTGCCGCGAATACGGGCCAGCTCGGTGTCGGGCAGGTCACGGCCCTCGCCGATCTTCAGCCATTCCTCCTCGACCTGACGACCGAACTCTTCGGCCCCGAGGCTGGCGACGAGGATCTTGATGCGGGCCTTGTAGGAATTGTCCCGGCGGCCGTGGCGGTTGTAGACGCGCAGGACCGCTTCCAGGTAGCTGATCAGCCGGCTGGCCGGCAGGAACGGCCGAATCGTCGGGGCCAGATAGGGCGTGCGGCCCTGGCCGCCGCCAACCATCACCTCGAAGCCGAGGGCGCCGTCCGAGTCCCGCAGCACCTTCAGACCGATGTCATGGGCGCGGGCGGCGGTGCGGTCGGTGTCGGAGGCAGTGACCGCGATCTTGAACTTGCGCGGCAGGTAGCTGAATTCCGGGTGCAGGGTCGACCATTGGCGCAGGACTTCGGACCAGACACGGGGATCATCCACCTCCTGCGCGGTGGCGCCGGCGTAGGGATCGCTGGTGACGTTGCGGATGCAGTTGCCGCTGGTCTGGATGGCGTGAAGATCGACGGACGCCAGGTGGTCGAGGATGTCGGGCGTGTCGCCGAGCTTCACCCAGTTGAACTGGATGTTCTGACGGGTGGTGAAGTGGCCGTAGCCCTTGTCCCAGGTGCGGGCGATGTGAGCGAAGGCGCGGACCTGGGTCGGGTTCAGTGATCCATAGGGGACGGCGACGCGCAGCATGTAGGCGTGGAGCTGCAGGTAGAGGCCGTTCATTAGCCGCAGGGGCTTGAACTGGTCCTCGGTGATGTCGCCGGCCAGGCGGGCGACGACCTGGCCCCGGAACTCGGCGGCGCGGTCCTCAATGAACTCTTTGTCGATGATGCCGTAGCTGTACATGGGGCTACTTCCTGCGGATCAGATCGACGCGGCCGGTCGAGCGGGCGGCGCCGGTGGCGGCCTGCAGGGCGGCGATGGCGGCGCCGCCTTCAGCCTGCTTGCCGTGGGTCGGTTCGTTGGTCGGGCCGAGCGCCCGGATACGCTCGCGGTAGCTGACCGGGGCGAGGCCGGCGGGGCCCTCTGTCAGGTCGATGAGGTAGGGCTCGATGATGACGGTGGGCTGGGTCTTGGCGGTGGCGACGGCGTCTTCGCCGGCCGGGTCGTCGGCGGTGAACAGCTGGGCGTCGACGAAGCGCTCGACCCACTGGCCGGCCTGCCAGAAGACGACCTCGCCGTCGATCAGGCGGTTGGCGGTGAGGGCCTTCATGCGTTCCTCCCTTGTCGCGCAGCGACGGGGGAGGGGGACCGCGCGCCATAGGCGCGGGGTGGAGGGGGCACCCGCGCCAGGACGGCGTCCGGAATTTCACTGGCCTGGGCCAGGGCCATGGCCTCGCCGACCATGAGAAGGGCGGGGCCGGACAGGTCGGCGGCGGTCTCGGCCAGCTTGCCGAGGGTGGTGGGGATGCGTTGTTCGTCGGCGCGGCTGGCGTTGACGACGATCAGAGCCGGCGTCGAGGCCTCGCGGCCCGCGTCGGTCAGCCGCTCCGCGATCAGGCCGGCGGTGGTCAGGCCCATGTATATGACGACGGTCTGGTTGGGGCGGGCCAGGGCGGGCCAGTCGAGGTCGGGGTCGCCGTGGGCGGCGTGGCCGGTGACGAAGGTGACCGACTGGGCGGCGCCGCGATG